>JAAYCW010000165.1 GCA_012729575.1 Actinomycetota bacterium
ATCAATCGACGACCGCCGGTGGGCTCACCGCCATCAACAAGCTCATCGGGGACGGGGTGAAGTACGTCTCCCCACCCATGTTCATGCCGGTCAATCTGGCCATTGCCGACCTTTGCGAGCAGAACAAGCTCATGCGCGTGAAATCCTACGGGGCCGGCAACGTGGAGGTGAACCCGGAGAATCCGTACATGTTCTTCAGCTGCGCGGGTGTGTCTTACTTGGAGCCGTTCTGGGACTACGCTTTGGAGAAGTACCCGAACATCAAGAAAGTGGCGGTCATCACGCCTGACGATCCCGGTGGGGCCACTTATCAGGAGATGTGCAAGGCTTACCTGGAGAAGCTCGGTATAGAGATCGTGTATTGGGAGGTCTACCCGCAGCCGAGCTTCGACTTCTATCCCATCCTGAACAAGGCTCTGGCGACCAACCCGGACGCCATAGAGACGCTCTACGGGATTCCCCCGTGCTCGTCGGCCCTCATCAACCAAGCGCGTGAACTCGGCTACACGGGTCCCGTCTTCGGCTCGTGCACTCTCGGTGACTCCAACGTCATCAATGCCATGCTGACGCCCGAGTATGCCTACGACATCCTCAGTCCTTCCCCGGATGTGAACAGCGATCTGATGACTCCGCGAGTCCAGAAGCTGCGCGAGAAGGTTCAGGCGACTGGTGCCAGCTTCGAGATGGACAGCCTCCATCTCCTTGACGCCTGCTCGGCCATCATCTCGGCCATCGAGGCCGCGCAGAGTATAGACACCGAGAAAGTCTTGGCTGCCATCGACAGCGGTGTGGCCAGAGAGTTCGAGGGTTCCTACGGTCCGGCCACTTGGGGATCGTATCCGGATATCTACGGCAACAACCACACCGCGGAGCATCAGCTCTGCATGAGCGTGTACACACCTGACGGCATACAGTTCGAGTGGGTCGAGTAGGTCGATAACCTGGAGACGGATACCACGGCTCTCGGGCATCATTTGCATATGAGGAATCGCATGGCGGTAGAGAGTTGGTTGCGCAGCGATGGCTCTCTACCGCCATTGTTGAAATGGGACGCGCTCTAGTGATGGAGAAGACCCTTGGGTGACGCGAGCATCTTACAGGCGGTCCTGAATGGTCTGACGTCGAGCGGTCAGTACATCCTGGTAGCTCTCGGGCTGACCCTCGTATTGAGCATCATGAACATCGTTCAGCTTGCTCACGGCGAGGTGTATATGATCGGCTCCTATGTCGTCTACTACTTCAGCACCAGCCTCGGACTCAACTTCTACTTGTCGTTCATAATCGCCGTTGTGGCGGCCGGCGTCCTCGGGATCATTCTCGAGCGGTACTTTTTGCGGCCCTTCAGAGCACGGCCGGACAAAGCGATGGTCCTGACGGCAGGGTTCATCTTGGTGTTTCAGAACCTGGTACTGGCGATAGCCACCGGTACTCCCAAGACGTACAAGACCCCCTATGAGGGAGCCGTGCTGACCATCGGTGGCTCCGCCCTGTCGGTGGAGAGGGTGGTCATCATCATAGTGGCCTTCGTGCTCATAGCAGCCCTCTTCCTCTTTATCCGTTTCTCTAGGAACGGACAGGCGATGGAGGCCATCTCCCAAGAGAGAGAAGGCGCAGCCCTCCAAGGGATCAGCGTGGACCGTCTCTCCGCCATCGCCATGTTTGTTGGCTGCGCGTTGGCGGGCATAGCTGGTGGGCTGGTCGGCTCGTTGTTCAGCCTCCTCCCGACCATGGGCGGTACGGTGCTGATCAAGGGGATCACCATCATCATCCTAGGTGGGCTCGGCAGCATCCCTGGGACCGTGATCGGCGGGCTGGTGATCGGTTTCTTGGACGGCTTGATCCCGCTGTTCACGACTCAGTACGTGGCCAGTCTCATCGGATTCATCATCGTCATACTCATACTGCTCTTCAGACCGCGCGGCTTGATGGGGCATGAGTCGCCATGAACAAAACTAAGCGCTCCCGTTTCGGAATAGCTGCTGTGTTTCTGGTCGCTCTGGTGCTTTTTGGTGTCTTCTACAGTGGGGACTACGTTCTTCACGTCGGCGTGCTCGTGATGATCAACGTCGTCTTGGCCAGCAGCTTACGTCTCATCAACCTCTCCGGCCAGCTCTCTCTCGCGCACGGTGGCTTCGTCACCCTGGGTGCCTACGCGTCGGCTGTGTTACTCACAAAGGTGGGAATGTCATCCACCTGGCTGGCCTTGCTAATCTCCGCGGTTCTAGCTGCCGTGATAGCCGTGGTGATAGGAATCCCGTTCACCAGGCTCAAGGGCATCTACTTCACCATCACCGGCATATTCTTCGTGCAGGTGATCGTCCTCACTGTGCAGCAATGGCGCAGCATCACCGGGGGCAACGGAGGTCTCCAAGGGGTTCCGCGCCCGGATTCCATCCTCGGGATCGAATTCGCTTCGAAAACGTCCTTCTTCATGCTGGCGATTGTGCTCATGGTGGTCTCCTTGGTCATTCTCTGGGCTATCGAGCGTTCACGGATAGGCATGACCTTCCTGGGGATCAAACAGGCCGATTCATTGGCGGAGAGCATTGGGATCAATACGACGGTCTACAAGGTGGCCGCTTTCGCCATCGGAGGCTTTTTCGCCGGGCTCATGGGCGGATTCTACGTCCAGTATGTGTCGGCCGTAGACCCGACGGTGTTCGGCTTTCTTCCTACCATATACATGCTGATCTACGTCATCGTGGGTGGTGAGGACAGTTTTCTCGGGCCGATGGTGGGCGCCGCGCTCCTGACCATACTGCCGGAAGTAGCTAGGCCACTCCAATCCTGGATGCCACTACTGTTCGCGGCCATCCTCATGGTGATCATCTTCCTACTGCCGGAGGGCCTGGTCGGGCTGCCGCATAGGTTGGTGGGTCTCCTCAAGAAGCGGACAAAGGAACAACCCGATGCTACGAGTTAAGGGACTGACTAAGAACTTCGGTGGTCTCAAAGCCGTGGGTTCGGTGGACTTGAGCATCGAGCCAGGACAGTTGGTGGGTCTCATAGGTCCCAACGGAGCAGGCAAGACCACCTTCTTCAATCTGCTCACGGGATACCTCCGTCCATCGTCGGGCAAGGTCACCTTCGAGGGCAAGAACGTGACGGGGAAGAAGCCGCACTACATCGCCGGTAGAGGTATGGTCCGCAGTTTCCAGCAGAACGCCATCTTTGCGGATTTCACTGCTCTGGAGAACCTGATACTGGCGGGCCACATCCACTCGGGGTTGAATTGCTGGCAGGCCATACTCAAGACCAAGACCTGCCGCCGTCGAGAAAGAGAGATCTACGAGAAGGCGGAGGAGACGCTGGAACTGGTGGGTATCGGGGATCTGGCGAATGCGCAGGCCGGTTCTCTCGCCCACGGCCACAAACGGATGCTGGGCATCGGTCTGGCTCTGATGTGTGAGCCCAAGCTGCTTCTCTTGGATGAGCCGCTGGCCGGTATGAACATAGCGGAGGTGGACGATACCCTCGTCTTGGTCCGGAGACTGTGGGAGGACGGGCTTACCATCCTGCTGATAGAGCACAACATGAGGGCCGCGATGAGCGTCTGCGAGCGGTTTCTGGTCCTGAACTTCGGCAGGACTATCGCAGAGGGTACTCCTGAGGAGATCAGGAGCAATCCGGAGGTCGTCAAAGCCTACCTGGGGACGGCTGCCGATGCTGCTTGAGCTAAGAGATGTCTCCGTGTACTACGGGACCGCTATGGCGGTCACCGATATCAGTCTGAAGCAGGAAGAAGGCAGTATCGTCAGCGTGATAGGGGCCAACGGTGCAGGAAAGAGCACCATCCTGAAGTCCATCAATGGCCTGGTTTCGATCCACAGCGGCACCATCGAGTTCGACGGGAAGCGCATCGACGGTTCGGGCACCGACGCCATCGTGAAAGCGGGCATCGCCTGCGTGCCCGAGAGCCGGAAGCTGTTCCCTTACATGACTGTGCAGTCCAACCTGAGACTGGGGGCGTACCTGCGCAAGGACAAGCAGGGGATCCAGGAGGATCTGGAGCGCGTCTTCACCCTCTTCCCCCGGCTCAAAGAGAGGTTGAAGCAGAAAGCGGGAAGTCTGAGCGGAGGAGAGCAACAGATGCTGGCTATCGGCCGCGCGCTCATGTCCAAGCCCAGGCTTCTGATGATGGACGAGCCGTCATTGGGGCTCGCCCCGATAGTCATCGACACTCTTGCCGACACCATTCTTGAGATCAATCGGGGCGGGGTCAGCGTACTTCTGGTGGAGCAGAACGCCGGGCTGGTGAGTAGAGTGGCACAGGATTGCTACGTGATCGAGGTCGGCAGGATAGTGCTTGAGGGAGATATCAAAGACATGATGTCCAACGACTCGGTGCGGAGGGCGTTCCTGGGCTGATCAGAGCGCTCTGATCAGCCCGAGCGCTTCCAGGCGCGGGACTGGGGAGAAGGTGGATATGACAGACCACACAGGCGACCCGGCAATGGATGTGGTCGTGGCCGGGGTCCGTTTCCGGTCGCCCATAGGTCTGGCCGCCATCGGTGGTGGTAGCCATTTCGGCAAACCCGACGCCGACCCGGAGCTAGAAGAGGACGTACAACTTCAGTTTCTGTTGGGGAGTATCGAAAGCGGTTCCAGCTGCGTCTACATAAACGTCTCCTATCTGAGCGAGGCGACTCTACGCAAACTGGCTGGGGGGAGTGTTCCCGATTTCCGCGGAGAAGCACCTCGGATCTGGGCCGATAGGTTCATGAGAGCCGTCACGACGGTCCCCCCGTACGGCGTAGAAGGCCTGTATTCCAGTGTCTCTCCGGGGCCCTCGGTCCCCGAACTGGAGCGCGAAGGAGCTCTGCTCGCCTCCCAGAAGAGACTGGTGCAGGCTTTGAAGGAGAAGAGGCCGGAGGGGGTGCCCATCATCGGTGGGTTGATAGGGTGTGGGGGCGCCCCCGATGCTTATGTAGACGCGGCGCGAGAATGCGAAGCGATGGGGCTCGACCTGGTCGAAGTGAACTTCCATTGCCCTCTACAGGCGGGTCTGCGGGGAGGAGCGGATAATCCTCAGACCAAAGTCTTCCTTCCCTTCTCCCATGGCGGTCTGATGACCGACCATCCGGACCTGGTCGAGGCGATCGTGCGTGAGGTGGTCCACGCGGTTGAAGTCCCCGTGGGGGTGAAGTTCTCGGCGGAGGTGGGCTTTCCCCGCATCGTCGACATGGCTCGGCGCGTCAAGGCCGCGGGGGCCCAGTACATCCATGTGGGCGGGGCGGCGGTGGGCATCGCGCCGCCCGACATCTACAACCGGGGCAGACCTTCGTGGCCTTTCATGGACGGGAGCCCGTTCTGTCTGGTGTCCGGCTCGTGGATGCGCCGGGTCTGTTATCGGGATGTCGCGGCTGTGGCCAAATTCGTTCCGGGATTGGACATCGTCGCGTCGGGAGGTCTGGTGACTCCCGAGCATTGCATCGAGGCGATGATGCTGGGAGCGACGCTCACTCAGATGTGTACCGGAGTGATGGAACAGGGACGCGGTCTGCTGAGGCGGAGCAACGCGTTTCTCCAGAAGTTCCTGGCCGACCAAGGGTATGGAGGAGCGCGAGAACTGGTAGGTCTTGGACTGCCGTACATCAAGTACTCCGAAGACGTCGATATGATGCCGGGCCGGGTGGTCGTCGAGCTGGATCAGGACAGGTGCACCCGGTGCGGCCGCTGTCTGAACAACCTATGCGTCGCCATCTGTTCGGAACACGGCACCGTGATGGTGGACCAAGATAAGTGCACCGGATGCGGAGCCTGCACGTTGGCCTGCAGGCCGGAGGCTCTGCGGCTGGTGCGAAGGGCTTCATAGCGAGAGGGAGGATGGATTGCGTATGACCCGAGAGAGAGTGTTCACCGATGAAGAGCTCAAGGCCATGCAGACCCGCACGCTGGACGTGCTTCTGGATGCCATAGACAGCGGCGATAAGGAGAGGTCGAAGGAGCTGGCACAGCGCATGTACGAGGAGTGCAACTACCTCCACGATGGTTTCATGGTCTGGGTATCGGGCCTGCTCACCTATATCTACAAGAACCACGGCATCGATGCCGTCGAGACGGCGGAGAGAGAGGCACATGCCATAGAGGGCAAGACCGTCTTCAAACCCCTCGAGAAAACGGACTTCCGCTCCCGGGTGGAGCACGCGGCCAAAGCCATGCGCGGGCATCTCCAGCCCATGGTGATAGAGGAAGATGACGAGAAGGTCACCATAACCATGAAGCCCTGTGGCTCCGGCGAGAGGATCATCGAGCTGGGTGGATACGAAGCCGGTCTGGCAAGAGTGCGAGATCCTCATCTAGTCACCTGGGGCATGAAGGACTTCCCTATCTACTGCGTGCATTGCCCGGTTAAGGAGATGCTCACCGTGGAGAGCACCGGCCGTCTGGATACGGTGCATCTGGTGTCCGATCCCATGCGCCATGGATTCTGCCATTTCGCCTTCTACAAGGATCCCGCGGACATCCCGGACGAGTTCTACACGCGCATAGGCAAAGAGAAGCCGGAGGTGCTGTGACGGGACCGGCATCTCCCCTTGGGGCCACTCGGGATCCCGCAGCCGTCATGCACACTTGACAGGGAAGGACGGACCCCATAACATGGCCGAAATGGACGCTATACTGAACTCTATGCCGTCTAGTGAACATCTGGAAGGTACATCCACCGAGAGCAGCGGCAAGGATTCCTACCTCCAGCTGGTGCCTGCAGTGGACCAAGCAATCCGTCTGCTGTTCTCCCTGGCAAACACCGTCGGCGGGGAAGCATCTTTGACTCAACTCACGAAGGAAGTGGGCATAAGCAAGAGCAAGGGGCTGGCGATCCTCAACACGCTGCGGAACGCAGGTCTGGTGACCCGGGACGATCGCAGCAAGAACTACTCCCTGGGGCCGAATCTGCTTCTGTTGAGTCGGGCATTGATCAATAACACCGATCTGGCTACGGCTGCTGCGCCTTATCTGGAGGAGCTGGCCGGCAAGACCCGATGCAGCGTCCACCTGGGGGTGGTGGCGGGCGAGACCCTGTTCGTCGTCGCGCGGCGGCACGCTCCGGGCGGGGCCTACATCCCCATAGACGTAGGACATCGCTATCCGGTCACCTGGGGCGCCCACGGCCGCGCTTATCTGGCGAGTCTTTCTCCCGAAGAGTTGGAGAGGCGCTTGGCGCACTCCTCTATCCTTCGGGCCGGTGAGACGGACCGGGATGGTATCGACAAGGAGACCCTGCGGGCCGAGGTGGAAGAGGGCAGGTTGTTGGGATACGGCAAGAGCTTGGGGACCACCTGGTCAGGGCTCAACGCCGTCAGCTCCGTTCTTGCGATTCCTCATGAAGAAGCACCGGGAGGACGGCAGGTGGTGGGCTGTCTGGTCGCCGTGGGCTCGTTCACCGCCGAGCAGGCCCACCAGGTTGGGCTGCTGCTGGTTGAGACGTCGGCGCGGATGACCCAGCAGCTCGCTCCGTTGCTTCAGGCCGTCAATCTGCATTTCCCGCTTTCCAGACCACTGTAGATATAGCGCTCTGAATGTCACCGCAAAACTAGATAGCCACGGTATCCAGCACATTTATGAAAGGGAGAAAGTGATGCTTCATAGCCCCGACGAGGTCTTCCCCGACGCCACTCAGCTTTTTGTAGAGAAGTTCCGGGGCGTGCGCTATGAGGACCTGCCGCCCGAGGTGGTCAAGATCACCAAAGACCAGGTCCTGGACTACTTCGGAGTGGCGCTGGGCGGGTCGTCTGAGGCCGCCGTGGGCGAGCTGCGGGATCTCATGCTGGAGTGGGGTGGCGCCGCCCAGAGCCGGACTCTGGTGTGGGGCGATGAGCTCCCAGCGCCCAATGCGGCTCAAGTCAACGCCACCATGGCTCACTCCCTGGACTTCGATGACGTCCACGAGGATGCCATCATGCATCCGGGGGTGGTGGCAATTCCCACGGCTCTGGCCATGAGCGAGTATGCAGGAGGGGTGAGCGGCCGGGAGTTCATCGCTGCCGTGGCGCTGGGCACCGACTTCATCTGCCGGTGCGGCCTGGCCACTCGGCCGGGAGAGAGCATCCATCCCTACGGCTGGCATCTGACCACCCTCTACGGCTACATGACTTCCGCGGCTGTGGCCGGAAGGCTTTTGGGCTTGGACGAGGAGAAGATGACCTACGCCATGGGCATCGCCTATCACCAGTCATCCGGTAACGGCCAGCCGGTGAAGGACGGGGCACACACCAAGAGGTTGGGTCCGGGCATGGCGATACGGGGTGGCATCGCCTCCGCTCTCATGGCGAAGCGCGGGATCACCGGTGCGCGGAACTGCCTTGAAGGGAAGGCGGGTCTGTACCAGGTGTACCACCACGGAGCCTTCTCCAGGGAGAAGCTCATCGGAGAGTTGGGCGAGCGCTTCGAGGGCGTCAACGTTTCCATCAAGCCGTACCCGTGCTGCCGCGGCGTGCACGCCTTCGCCGACGCCGGACTTGCGCTCGCGTCAAAGCACGACATCGATCCCGACGACGTCAAGAGCATCCTGATCGAGTGTGGCGAGGGAACCTATGGACTTCTTGGCTCGCCCCTGGAAGTAAAAGCCCATCCGAGAAACCCGGTGGACTCTCAGTTCAGCATAGTATGGGGAGTAGGAAGTGCTCTGGCCCGGCACAGGGTGACTCTGGACGACTTCACAGCGGATGCGATCAAGAGCCCCGACATTCTGGGACTGACCTCCAAGACGGACGTGCAGATAGACCACGACTTCGATCGGGGGGACCAGGGTATCGAACCGGCCCGAGTCACAGTGACCATGAACGACGGTACCGTCTTCGTGGAGCAGTGCGACCTGCCGACCGGCACCCCGTCCCGGCCCCTCTCCTTTGCCGACATTGAGCGCAAGTTCCAGGCCCTGCTGGCTCATGCCGGTCAGCCCATCTCTCCGGCCAAAGCGGCCCGCTTGGTGGACGCGGTGGGGCGGCTGGAAGAGCTGGAGAACGCGACAGATCTGATCGGTTTCGCTCTCCAGGGCTGAAGGCGAGGCTCGAGTGGCGTACTACATCGGAGTCGATGGCGGAGGCACGTTCACCGATTGTGCGGCCATGGATGAGAGCGGCCGGCTGTACTTCGCCAAGGCAGCGACCACGAAGGAAGACTTCGCTGTTGGCATGTTCGACGCACTCTCGGCGCTCGCCGACGAATGCGGCACAACGGTGGCCGGTCTCATCGCCTCGGCCGAGCGCTTCAACCTCGGCACCACGGTAGGCACGAACCTGCTGGTCGAGCGGCGCGGTGCCCGGACGGGGCTACTGGCCACGGCCGGTCACGGAGACTCCATCCTCATCATGAGGGGCACCGGCCGCACCGCCGGATTGGAGTTGGACCTTCTGTTCCATCCGCAGGCCACCCAGAAGCCCGTCCCGCTGGTGCCGCGGGCACTCATCAGGGAGATCCACGAACGCATCGACTGTATGGGTGAAGAAGTGGTGCCGCTGGATGAGGAGGCGGTCGAAGCAGCCGTGCGAGGCCTGGTGAACGATGCCGGGGCGACCGCCATCGCGATCGCCTTTCTTTGGTCTTTCAAGAACCCGGCTCACGAGTTGCGGGCTCAAGAGATCGTGCGTAAGGTGGCGCCAGAGGTCTATGTCTCCTGCTCGCATCAGGTGGCTCCGCGCATGGGTGAGTATGAGCGGACCGTAGCCACGGTCATCAACAGCTACGTGGCGCCGGCATCGGCCGCCTACTTCCGGCGGGCGGCCGATCGTCTGCACGAATCGGGCCTCAGACATCCCCTCCTCATCATGCAGATATCGGGTGGAGTCTTGCCTGCCGAGAAGGCGGTCGAGATCCCTCTCACCTCGTTGGGTTCGGGACCGGTGGGCGGTCTCATGGGATCGCTCTCATTAGCCCGGGGACTCGGTCACAAGAACATCATCGCAACCGATATGGGCGGGACCTCCTTTGAGGTCGGTCTGATCATCAACAGCGAGCCACTGGTGGGCGAAGAGAAGATCATCGACCAGTATCGCTATAAGATCCCGCAGCTGGAGACGACCTCCATCGCCTGCGGCGGGGGTAGCATCGCCCGGGTTGATCCGTTCAGCCGCTCCATCAGAGTGGGCCCGGAAAGCGCGGGAGCCGATCCTGGGCCGGTGTGCTACGGGCGGGGAGGCACTGAGCCCACCGTCACAGATGCCGATGTCACGCTCGGGCTTCTGTCTGCGGAGAGATTCCTGGGCGGTCGCATGCCGCTTGACCGCGAAGGCGCGCTCAGGGCGATAGCCGGTTTGGGAGAGCAGATCGGGCTGGGCCCGGAGGAGACGGCCGCCGGCATCCTACGCATCAACAATACGAGGGCGGCGGAACTCATCCGGCAACAGACGGTGGTGCGCGGATACGACCCGCGCGACTTCGTCGTCTACGCCTACGGTGGAGCCGGTCCCTTACACGCTTTTGCCTTCGCCCAAGAGCTGGGTGTCAAGGGTGTGGTCATCCCCTTGGGCAATGGAGCGTCCACTCTGTCGGCTTACGGGTGCTCCACCTCGAACTTGGTTCTCAACATCGAGAGAGAGCGGGTTTTGTTCGCACCCTTCCCGGTGGACGAACTCAACACCCTGTTGGTCGAGCTCGAGAAGCAGGCGCTCGACTCCATGCGCGAGCTGGGGAAGTCGGGCGAGGAGGTGGAGATCGAGCGCTACGGCCTTATGCGTTACAGCGGCCAATGGCTGCACAGCCTCCTGGTGCACATTCCGCCCGGCGATCTCACGGTCGATGCCATCGGGGGCGTCGTGAACGACTTCCGCTCCATGTATGACGCATTGTATGGGCAGGGCGCGGGTGTGGTCTCGCAGGGTGTGGAGCTGGTTACCACCAGGGTCCATGCGGTCGTACGTCTGCAGAGGCCGGCGCAGGCCGTCGAGAAGGCGTTCAAGAAGTCTGTCTCGGCGGCAGGTCGATTGGGCACACGCGAAATATTCTGGCCCGACCGTATGGAACGGCTGGAGAGTGAGGTGTTCGACGGCCGCGAGATTCGTTACGGCAACCGTATAGCCGGCCCCGCCGTGGTGGAGTTGCCGTACACGTCGGTCGCAGTCGGGGTCGAGCAGATGCTGGAGTGCGACGCGTTCGGCAACTTCCTGCTGAGGTTGGAGCAACCCAGTGCCCGTGTATCTACCTATACAGCCGCTCACGGACCGGCCGGGGGGTCCTCATCATGAACGATCGGGTGACCGAGCCTGTGAAGCAACCAGTGGATGCCGGCTCTGAGATCGTCTGGGACGGCATCGCCCGGGGCTATGCCCCGCCTGAGGTGTTGTCTATCAGCCCGCGGCTACGGCTGCAGACCGCGGAAGACCCTGAAGTGGACCCCATCTCGTACGAGGTGATCCGTAACAGCCTTCAGAACATCAATCTGGAGAACGGCCACACTATCCAGAAGCTCAGCATCTCGCCCATCACTATGATCAATCGTGACTTCCAGTGCGCGATCCTGACCGAGACAGGCGATGTCATGTTCATGGGTCCGTATCTGATGTACCTGGCCAATACCCTTGGCATCATGACCAAGTGGGTGCTCGAGAACCGGGGCGAATCTCCCGGTATCGAGGATGGCGACGTCTTCTTGTGCAGCGACCCCTATGTGGGGAGTTCCCATCAGCAGGATACAGAACTCACTTCGCCGGTGTTTTGGAAGGACGAGCTCTTCTGTTGGGTGGCCAACTCCGTTCACTATAGCGACGTCGGGGGGCCGGCTCCGGGCAGCTTCTGTCTGAGCTCTCAGACCATCTGGGAGGACCCGCCGCTCTTTCCGCCCATGAAGCTCGTCGAGCGGGGTGCCCTGCGGGCAGACATGGAGCAGCTCTACCTGCGTCAGTCGAGGGTGCCGGCCACCGTGGCCATGGATCTGCACGCGGCTCTGGCGGGCATCACGGTCTCGCGGCAGAGGATCTTGAAGCTTCTCGAGCGCTACGGAGCGGAGACGGTCAAAGCCGTCATGAAGCGGACCCTGGATGCGGGCGAACTGGCTTTCGTGGAGAAGCTGCGTCTGATCCCCGACGGACGCTGGTCGGAGCGCATCTACACCGAGGCGGCTCTGCCTGGAGACACAGGCATCTACGTTAGCCAGGTGAACATCACTAAGGAGGGCGACTACCTCACTGTCGACAACGAGGGGACGTCGCCTCAGGTAGGCTCCATCAACAATACGTACGCCGGCTTCGTGGGAGGTGTGCTCGCGCCGCTTACCCTGATGCTGGCATACGACTTGGGCGGGGTGTGTGGCGGCGTCAGCCGGAGGGTGAAGTTCCGTCCGACCCCCGGGACCATCACCTGCGCCGACTACCCTGCTCCCATCAGCGGAGCGGGTGTCTGCAACATGCCCATGGTGGTCTCGACGGCGACGGGAGCCACGGCCAAGATGGTCGCCTGCGCCGATCCTCCCCTGCGCGATAAGGCCCTCGGCATCGCCGACGTGCACGCATACGGAGGGTGGATTTTCAACGGCATCAACCAGCACGGGCAGTTCTTCATGGCCATGCATTCCGGCATGGCACCGGGTGCGATTCCCGCATCACCCGGCCGCGATGGCATCGATACCGGAGGGCAGGACTGGGTGCCGGGGATGGAGGCGTCGAATGTGGAGGACAACGAGATGTCGTGGCCGGTCCTCACCCTGTTCCGCCGGGAGAACAAGGCGGACGCGGCCGGCGCAGGCCGCTACCGGAGCGGAGTCGGAGCTGAGGAGGCATGGATAATCCATAGGACCGATTCCCTAGATACACAGGTCTATAACAACGAGAGCTTCGCGAAATGCCAGGGGTTATTGGGCGGGAATCCGGGAGGACGGGCCTTCTTCCGCGTGAAGCGGGACACCGATGTCGCGGCGCGGCTTGCGGCGGGAACGGTTCCTCAAAGCGTGGATGAAGTCACGGGTGAGGAGATCCCGCTCTTCTGGAAAGGCAGACCTGTCGAACTCGACGTGGGGTCAATGTGGACGCTCAACTTCCCCAACCTGGCGGGCTACGGTGACCCGCTCGATCGAGAGCCGGCCGCCGTCGGCCGCGATCTCTCTGAGGGGAAGATCTCCGTAGAAGACGCGTTCGAGGTGTACGGTGTGGTTGCCGTCGCGGACGGGATCGGAGCCGGCCTGAAGTGGATGGTCGATGCAGAGAAGACCGATGAGGAGCGGGCGGAACGCAGACGGAGACGGTTGGAAGACAGCCGGCCTGCGGTGGAAGCCCACGGTCTTGTCGAGCCGCTCGACGGCTCCGAACGCCGGGCGATAGGGGATAGACTGGGCACCGTTTGGACTTCCCACGGGGCTCGTTATGCGTGCACATGCGGCCAGGACCTGGGGCCGGTCCAGGTCGATCTCAAGGATTCCTGCAGATTGAGGGAGAGTCCGGTCGACTCGATAGGCCGGGGGTACGAGTCCTTTGCTAAGGACATAGCGGACAAGATGTGCTTCAGAGAGTTCTACTGTCCGCTTTGTGGGGCGCGTCTGGCGACCGAGGTGGCCCGTAGAGAAGACGACCAACTTTGGGATATCGAATTGCGGCTATAGACTGATCGAGGGTCTGGATACGGATCAATCAAGCGGGGTCGATGTCAGAGGAAGGGAGACAGGGATGTTGTTGGAGAACCGCGTGGCCATCGTCACCGGCGGTGCGAAGGGGATGGGCAGGGCTATCTGTGAGCGGTTTGCGAAGGAAGGCGCCAGAGTCACCATCGCCGACGTGGACGTGGCTGCGGCGGAGGAGGCGAAGCGGGCGATAGAAGACGCGGGCGGACAGGCTCTGGCCGTCAAGTGCGACGTCTCGAAGAGTGATCAGGTCAAGGCTATGGTGGAAGCGACTGTCACCGCCTTTGGGAAGCTGGACATTCTGGTGAACAACGCCGGGGGAGTCATCGGCAAACAAGGTCAGCCGACCAATCTCAACGCCCTCACCGAGGAAGACTGGGACCGTGTGGTCGACATCAACCTCAAAGGGATCTTTCTCTGCAGCCGCGAGGCCGTGCCTCACATGAAGGCCAACGGGTACGGTAAGATCATCAACTTCTCGTCGCTGGGCGCCATCAGTCCCCCGGATGCGATCCCGCACTACCACGCGGCCAAGTCCGGCGTGGTGGGCCTCACGTACGATATGGCCGCCGAACTGGGACCGCATAACATCTACGTGAACGCCATCATGCCCGGTCCGTTCCGCACACCGTTCTTCGACGAGGTCGTGGTGTCCAAGAGTCAAGAAGAGATTGATGCCTTCTTTGCCGGCATGGGCAAAGTCTCCCCGCTTGGGCGCATGGGTGAGCCTGAGGAGATGGCCGGCCCGGTGCTCTTCCTGGCTTCGGATATGTCATCCTTCGTGACGGGCGCCATCCTTCCCGTATCGGGGGGTCTGCCGCTTTCACCGACCAGCTGAGGTCTGACCTGCGAGCCGGTCCAGACCGACATATGGCAACACCAGGAGAATTGCACGATGACCGAAGAGACTAAGAGCGAGCAGCCGTGGGGTGGGATGACCTGTAGGATCCTCCGGGTCGATCTCTCCAGCGGCGAGGTATCTAAAGAAGAGAGGGACGAACGCTACTACCGCAAGTGGGTGGGGGGTTCAGGGATCATCTCCCAGATCCTGCTGACAGAGGTGCCGGCGGGGGCAGACCCTCTGGGACCGGACAACAAGTTGGTGTTCGCCCTTAGTCCCGTCACCGGTACGCCCGTATACGCTTCCGGCCGCAATGGGGTGGGGGCCAAGTCGCCGCTGAGCGGAGGCATCGCCCTCTGTCAATCGGGCGAGCATTGGGGCTCCGAGTTCAAGAAGGCGGGCTACGACGTGCTCATAATCGAGGGTAGGTCGGAGAAGCCGGTCTACCTCTCGATCGAAGACGACGACGTCACCATCCGCGACGCAGGGGCGCTCTGGGGGCTGATGACCAAGGAGACGCAGACGGCGGTGCGGGAGGAATTGGGCGACAAACGGGTCCGCGTGGCGATGATCGGACCGGGCGGCGAGAACCTGGTCCCCTTCGCCTGCATCATGCACGGGCCCTTTGATGCCGCCGGCCGGGGAGGGTTGGGGGCGGTCATGGGGTCTAAGAACCTCAAGGCGGTGGCGGTACGTGGTACCGGACGGCCCCGGATCTTCGATCGGGAAGCCGTCAAGGCCTTCAACAAGTGGCTGACTCAGGATCACTGGAGTCACTTCTGGATCCAGCAGGTACTTCCGGAATTCGGCACCGGTGGGCCGGAGATGGAAGGCATGGAAGCCATCGGCCATCTCCCGGTGCACAACTGGCGAGGAGGTCCGTTCACGGAGGGAGTGAGGAGCGTCCACGGTGGGGCGCTCAAGGATAAGATGGGTCTCCCTCAGGAGGGTTGCTTCGGCTGCCCGCTGCGCTGCAAGAAGCGGCTCCAATCCGGTGCCCCGTACTTCATCGACCCGGATTATGGCGGTCCTGAGTATGAGGCCATGTGCGCTCTCGGCACGAATCTGGAGGTCGACGACCCGGAGGCCATGGTCAAGGCCAACGAGCTGTGCAATGCGTATTCTCTCGATGTGATCTCGGTGGGTAACACCATCTCGTTCGCCATGGAATGCTTCGAGAAAGGTCTGCTGACCCTCGAAGACACGGGAGGCTTGGAGCTGCGCTTTGGCAACGGTCCGGCCGTGGTCGAATGCGTCGGACTGATCGCGCGGCGTGAGGGTATCGGTGCTCTCCTATCTCTCGGGTCTGCAGAGGCGGCCAAGAGGATCGGCCGGGGGGCCGAGGCTCTGTCGGTGGAGGTCAAGAGCGTCCATCCGGGCATGCACGAGCCCCGTCTCAACCCCGCTTTCGCCCTCGGTTTCATGGTCAATCCCAACGGTGCGGATCACTGTGCCAACGTGCACGATGACATCTTGGCCGCCGAGCATGGGATAAAGGACTTCAACCAGGTGGGCTTCTACGACACGGTGCCGACTCTGGATATCGGTCCGCGCAAGGTGGCCCTGTTCAAGGTGGGACACATCCGGGAGTTCCTGAACGACGTCTTGTTGACCTGCCATCTGGCCTACGTGGGGGTCACCTATAAGCAACCGGCCGATATCCTGAGCGCGGTCGCCGGGTGGGATGTCGGCTCCGCCGAGCTGATCCGCACGGCCGAGCGCATTCTGACGGCAGCGCGTCTCTTCAACGTCAAGCACGGCTTGAGCGCTGACGACGACAGGCTGCCCCCCCGGTTCTTCGAAGACAAGACGGATGGTCCTTTCGTGGCCGCGCTCGACCGCGAAAAGATGGAAAAAGCCAAGAAGTACTACTACATGCTTATGGGTTGGGATGAGAACGGAGTCCCGACTCCGGAGAGAGTCGACGAGTTGTATATATATGATTGAGTGCCCCGGGCGGCGTTTATGACGACGTGGCCAGTGTGAGATTGGAGGATCGACGGTGATCAAAGTCAAGCAGCAACGCATGGATGAAGATGTATTCATGGAGAAGCGCAAAGAGGTGCTTGCCGTGTGGCCCACCGGCAAAGAAGTGGACCTCGAGGAGGCTGTGGAGTATCAGAAGTCTCTGCCGGATAGCAAGCGCTTCTACAAGATCCTGCAGAAGTACCACGAAGAAGGCCGGATCTCGCTTTTCCCCCGCCAGGGGACCCCGTTGGTGGAGGACGAGATCGCGTTGATCCGCTCCCTGAACGAGTTGGACATCCATCTGCTGCCGTTCACTACCGACAGCTACACCCGCAATCTGCAGCTCGATAAGGTGGAGAAAGGTCTGCAGGAGAGCAGTAAGACGGGCAGGGCGGCCCTCAACGGATGGCCCATCATCAACCATGGGGTCAAGACCAACCGTAAGGTGGTGGAGGCCTGCGACGGCGCCTTGGATCCCCGGTCTTCCCGGATCGGTCAAAGTATGGTGGCCGAGATCGCTTTCGCATCGGGCATGAACGCCTTCCCCAACAGCTTCTTCGGCTGGATCGCCGGGTACGACAAGAAGGCGACCGTGGAGGAGTGCATCGAGACCGCGCAGTACACCGGCCGGCTCATCGGTTACTACGCCGATCATGGGGTCATCATCACCACCGACTGCCATGGTTGGCTGCCCAACTTCGTCATCCCCATGAGCGTCAATATGGCCACTCAGATCATCGAGTGCCTGATCTCCGCGGAACAGGGCGTGAAGAGCGTCTTCCCCCAGGTCAACATGCAGGGCTGTCTGTTCCAAGACCTGGCCGACTTCCGGGCTTTGCCTAAGCTCATGCGCAGATACCTTGACAAGTTCGGTCATGAAGACGTGATCATGCCGGGTGTTTTTGGCAGCCAGTCGCCTCTCTTCCCGTTCCCACAGGAAATGGGCAGCGCTTTCGGCTACATCGGCTACACGGCCGTGACGGCGGCCATGGGTGGCTGCGACGCCGTCTCGGTGAAGACCGTGGACGAAGCGGCGGGTGTGCCCAGTAGGGATTCGCACCGCGAGAGTTACCTGGCGGCCAAGTGGATTCTCGGGGTGCTTCAGGACCAAGAGCTTCGGATCGAGAACGACATCATCGACCAGGAGGAAGAGGTCACGACTGCAGAAGTAACGGCCATCCTGGACAAGGTCTTGGAGCTTGGGGACGGAGACATCGCCGTCGGCACCGTCAAGGCGGTAGAGGCGGGAGTGCTCGATTCACCCATGTCCATCAACGTGCACGCTCAAGACAAGGTGCTCGGCATCCGCGACAAGATGGGCGCCTGCCGGTATCTCGACTTCGGGAACCTGCCCATCCCCGAGGAGATCAAGGACTTCCACCGGCAGAAAGTGGCCGAGCGGGAGACGGCCGAGGGCCGCAAACTCGATTACTACGCGTCCATCGAGGACTTCTGGGGCATCAGTAAAGGTCGGCTGAAAGGCGTTCCGACCAAGTAGTGTCCTACGCCGTGAGGCGGTGTAGGGCATGCTATTGTGATGAGCCTGGGGTCTGCTGCAGCTTCCGGAGGGGGATCCGGGCAGGCGAAAGGGGGTTGGTGGGCAGCTTAGTCCATGTACAGGGTGAGATTCAATCACGGAGCAACGAGCAGACTGTGAAAGACGCTTAGGAAGGGGAGTGAGATGAGAAAAGTGAAATGGGGGCTCGGCCTATTGCTGTTGGTTCTAGTCCTCGGCCTGTTACCGTTGGTGGCCGCCTGCGGTGGTGACGAGGAGACCACGACCACAGCCGCGCCTACCGAGACCACCGCGGCGCCGACCGACACCACGGCTGCGCC
>JAAYCW010000166.1 GCA_012729575.1 Actinomycetota bacterium
CAGATCATCGGGAGCAGGATCCTCCCAGTCTCCGAAATGCCGCTGAAACACGGCTTGCAGGGCCTGCTCCGCGTCGGACGCGACCGCCCGGTAGCGCCGCATCAGGTCTTGCGCTTCGGGCGTCAGATTCGACCCCCCGCCCAGCGTGCCCCCCACACTGCGGTCTAGAAGAGCGAAGCCCAGACGCTCCTCAGCCGCATGCAGGATGCGCCAGGCCTTGTTGTAAGACATGCCCAACTCCTGAGCGGCCTTTCTCAGTGAGCCCCATTCTTCGACACCATCGAGCAGCCGGGCTGGGCCGTCTCCGAATGCTCTGCCCCTGTAGTCAAGCCATATCTTGTACAAGAGACGCATAGTCTTAGCCTCACTTAGGGCCGTCCGACAGGACCTTGCCCCGGCGTATCTCCCGATCGGGGTCCGCGCGAGGAGGACAATCCGTCGCTAAGTGTACCGCCCGACGGACTCTCAGTGGACTGCGGAGCACCTTCCGACAGGACTCCTTCGTCTGCTCCGGAGTCATTCGAAGGCGCGACCGCGACTGGTGGCCGGCCGCCTACCGACGATAGATAGGTCTCCGTGCCGCAAAACGGACACCTCACAAGCCCCTTGCCGGCCAACTCCACCTTCCCGCCGCAGTTTGGGCACCTGTCCGACTTCATCTGAGCGGCCTCAGCCGACACCAGTTCCCCCTTCTCCCAATTCACGTAGCCACGGAACAGGTCTTTGCCGATGAGATCGTAGACACCGTCCCTCACCTGCTCACGGGTCAGATCACACTCAATGGCAAGATCGGCCACGCTGACACGTCCTCGGGTGAGAACCGCGTTCAGAATAATCCGTTGTTTGTCGGCTTGGCTCTCGGCCTTTATCTCACCTCTTGAAGTCAGAAACAGATACAAGCCGACCGCCACAAAAGGCAGCGAGAACAAGACCAGCCCTAGCACATGACCGGCCCGACTGGCCCCCTCGGTCAGCTCCGTCAGACCGACCACCAGCCAGGCGGCGACGCCCAAGCCGATCACCACAAGAACGATCCCCATTATCCTGATGCGCATCACCACCTCCCGGTCATCCTACCCGGCTCTGAACCCCCCGCCGCCGCCTCCACCCGAGAAGCCGCCACCGAAGCTCCCGCCCCCGGAGGAGCCACCGCCTCCCCATGCGCCTTTCTTTGAGCCACTGGACGCCGGAGCAGCCGTCAGAACCCTCGACATATTGCCAAGGCTCTTGAACAGCCCATCCGAAATGGTGTCGAGACTCAATCCCCCTCCCGGCGGACCGTACGAGCTTGGCCCCGAGCCAAGACCGCCGTCCGGGACCTTGCCGTAGCCTCCCCCCATGGTATCGCCGGTGCGAGAAGAGGGCCCAGACAGGACTACTGGTGGATGGTACCAATCTGGAGACGAGACGGTCAGCCCTTCGAACCTTTTGACCCACTCTCTCTCCACTCCGAAGGCGACGGCGTAAGGCAGGTACTTCTCGAAGCTCCTTTCAGCGGACTCCATATCCTGGAACCTGGTCAGATCCCTCAGGTAGTTGCGGAAGGCCTCCCATTTCCGCTGCTCCTGCGCCCCTTTCGGAGTCCGTTGGGGCATACGGAAAGCAAAGGCCCAGACGATCCCGACCGAGACGATGGAGCCCACCATGAACCACCCCCATCCCGAAAGCTCAGCGTAGACCATTATGAGCGTCAGCACTCCAAGGACCACCGCAACACCGAGACCGTATCCGCCCCACTTTGTGCGGACCTGTTTAGGATTGCTCGAGAAGAGCTTGCGACGGGTGACCTCTGTGTAGACCTGGTCCACGATCGGTTGTACGTGCGAGTAGAACTGGTTCTTGAGGTCCGCGGTTGTCACCTGGTCGGGATGCTTCTTATCGAACAGTGCATCCGCCACCTTCCGTTCGAAACCCTCGAGACCGTCCAGCGGTTTTCGCCGCGTGAAGATGGTGAGCGCCTTTCCGCTGGGCCCCGCGCTACTGGTGTCGGTGATGTCCAAGTATCCACGGGTGGCCAAATCGATGATGGTGGCGACCACCTCTTTGGTGTCCACTTTCTCGTCAACCAGCGCCCCGGCCAAGCCAGGACCGAGATCAGAGGGCGGTTCGCTCACGTACCGTGCGTACACCGTCGCCGGCTCATCACGACCCCGTCGGTGCCAGATCAGCAACATGCCGAGGAAGAAGACGATGGGAAGCAGGAATCCTATCTTGGGAATCAGAAACTCCGCGAGACGCCGCGCGGTCCAGGTGTACTTGACCACCCCCTTGGGAAACCCCGTCACAATCCAGAAGTTGGTGTATGGAGGGATATCGGAAGCCCGATAGACCATGCTGGAGGGCGCTGGAGAGGTGACATTGCTCTCTACTCCATAGCCGACTTGAACGGCCTGCGTCATATCTGCCGGAGACACGGCGCCCGGAATCTTGACCGTGGCCTGCACGGTCCCGATCGGAACGGGAGTTGAGGCGTCGAAGACACGCCAACGCAATTCGTCGCCCTCATCGAAGAACATCACCACTGCTTTGGCTCGGTAGTGAATGGTGTAAGAGGCAGAAGTATCAGTCAGGTCGAAGTTCAACTGTACGTAAAGAGTCTCTCCCTCTTTGAACGTGCTGAATGTCCCGGGAGCGTCTCCCTCGGTAAGGGGGACTCCGTCGGCATCGTACACTCGGACATCGGTTATGCCGCCCGTGTTGCCGGTCGGGATATCACGGGCCACGTACTGGTAGTTGCCCTCGAACGAGAACGTCACCCTCTCGTCCACGAGGACATCTCCGTTATCCTGCACGTCCAGCAAGACGTCCAGGCTATCGATGCGCCAATCCTTGGCAGCGGCCGTCTCTGTCGGCCCGGCTAGGACGCCCACGAGGGTCAAGACTGCAGCCAGCAGCGTCAGGCCCCGAAGACGCCCCATGGTCATTGCGTTCACCCCTCGGGCTGCTCGTCGCCGCCTTCGTTCCGGGGAGTGGCCGGCGTCTCCTCGGGCTGCTCCCCGATCTCACCGGTCGCACCGCCTGGGGGGATACTCATGTCGTGGCCACAGTTCGGGCAGAACTTGGAGGCCGCAGGCAAGGTCGCCCTACACTCTGGGCAGGTCACCGTGGCCGCAAGATTTGTTCCGCAATTCGGGCAGAAATTGCTTCCGTAGGCGACGTCCTCACCGCAATTCGGGCACCGGATCTTGGGACGGGCTCCTCCCGCCACAGCCTGTTGAAGCATGCCCGGAATCATCATGCCCAATCCCGCGCCGGCTCCAAGTCCGAGACCGGCGGTGGCTGCGGTGCCGATGTCACTTGTACCGTCGCCCGCCACTCCCTGGTTCTTCGCCAGGTCGCCGATCGCCTGCGCAGCTTTGTACTGGAAGTACCTGTCCATACCGCCCACGGCTTCCATCCCAGATCGTTCGTCGATACGTTTCTGCACGTCTTCCGGGGGTGAGATGGCATTGATGACGAAGTCGACTATCACAAGACCGTACTGAGCGAAGTCGTCCTTCATGCGAGCCTTGAGACCCGCTCCCAGTTCGTCGAAGTAGCGCGGAAGATCAAGCACCGAATCCAGACTCTCGCCCAGCAGATCCGCCAACCGCCCGACGATCACTCCCCGGAGGAAGTCCTCGATCTGCATATTAGTGTAGATGCCACGAGTGCCTACGATCTTCACTACAAAGAGCTTCGGATCGCTGATCTGGAAGGAATAGATCCCATTCGAGCGCAACCGGATCATCCTGAACTCCGCGTCGCGAAACAGGATGGGCTCGACGGTGCCCCACTTCAGATCGGTGAAGACCCGCTTGCTTACGTAGAAGACCTCACTGCGGAAGGGTGTGTCACCCCACATCGGGGTCGTGATTGCAGACGTCAGCAAGGGGACGTTCTGAGTGGACAGCGTGTGCCTGCCCGTATCAAATACATCGTAGGCCTTGCCGTCTCGGAAGAACACCGCCCACTGGCTCTCGCGCACTATAAGCTGCGAGCCCATCTTGAACTCGCCCGAGCCTTGCTCAGGGATGCGGTGGGTCATCTCGGTGCCTCGTTCGTCCACATACTCGATGAGGTCCATCAGGGCCATCGATTACCTCCCCGCTCCGGTTGTGAGATTCTGCCTCTCAGAAAATCGCGCGTCGAGCGCGCTGAGCCGGTCGTCAAGGAGCCGGACATCAGTGGCCAACGAAGGGCTATCCGCGGCCAAAGCCACCACCAGTTCCTTGATCCCATCCACTTCGACCTGCAGCCCTTGATCGAATGCGCGTAGTTCGTCCAACTGCTCGATTCCTACCTTCGTCGGGTCGAACATGCCTCCGTACCCATAATCGGCGAACTGGATCCGGTCTCTTACGGTGCGCAGCCTGCGCACAGTGCTGTCGAGGTCATCCAGTGGTTCCAGCCGTCCGCTCTTGGTGAGACTGAGCTTCAGATCGTCCAATTTGCCCAGGCACGAGGCAAGACTCTCAGCCACGTGAACCCGCTCTATCTTGTCACCTTCCCTGCGCAGCTCTCTCCCCTTGTACTGAGCGAAGCCGGGGAGCTTCTCTAGAAGCCGATCGAGCCAGTTCTTGCTCTCCTCTATCCTTTCATCGATTCCCGTCATGATCTCCTCCAGGTCTTCTGATCCCCAGGCACGCGGCACATCCCCGACCACATATCTCCTGTCCCATGTCCGGCTACGCGACCAGACCGTCGAACTCGCACAGTAGCAGCCTCCAATTGGAGTCGTGGGCATACCGAGGATCCCAGACGGCCGGAATGAAAACCAACTCCTCGCCCATCGCCTCCAATTCATAGTCAACCGAATGCAGATCGCGCGCCTCGTGCGACTCGACTGCCAGATAGACGAAGTGTCCGAGTGTCCTCGCATCCCGCCGCCCCACCAGCACAGGTGAGACGACGCCGAATCCCGGTCCGTCGGAGGTGCCATCCGGGTCCGCCCCCACCGCCGCCAGAGCATGATGCTGGACCAAGCGGCTGTCGAGACCGGGACTCAATTCCAGCGAGGGCTGAGCTTCGGTGAGGCCGACTCCCAGTCGTTGCACCGTCGCGCGCGCGAGCGAGAAAGACGGAACGTACAGATGCGCCGGCTTCGGCGCGACGACTTTGCGGATGCGCTCCCATGCCGAATCTGCAGCTGCTGAGATCGCGACCTCCAGACGCCAGACCGCCAGGTAGTGCGTCGCGCCCGCCACCGCGAGTTCAGTGGTCACTGCCGCGGTCGAAGGCAAGAACGACGTCAACCCTTCTGCGCTCAACTCGTGCGCCCGGCCGCAGTTGGGACAGATGAACACCGCGGCGTCATCGGCACCTGCGAGAGAAAGTCCGCAGTTGCTGCAGAGCAATGGAACAAGATCATCCGGAGAAAGGTTCGTGATATTCCACCTCCCTCACCGTACGGAATCGCGAAACATACAGAGCAGCCGCAACTGACACTATCACGGCCGCAACCGCCATCGTCGTTCGAGCACTCTCGTGGGCCACCGCCAGCCAAGCGAACAGGGCCACAAGGATGATCGACATCAACACCCGAGCACTCAGACTGATCCATCGCCAACGATTGTCGCCCGGCGCTATCGCCGAGTTAATATTCCCGTTGCGGCCATTCACTATAACTTTGAACTGATGCGCGCCCACTTGATAGCCGACCACCCAAAGCGGGTAATAGAGCAGAGCCAGCTTCTCCCGAAAGGTGAACAGATGGGTGTCTGGGGAGACCGCCCCAGAAAGCGGCTGCATCGCCGATCTCCGTCCCCGCGCCGCCACTTCAGCTCCATCCACGGCGACCTCCAGCACGGCGGCCGAAGCATCTAACTCGCCCGCTAGAAGAGGCAGCAACAGTTCCCGGCCGGTCACCTTAGGTCTCGTGGCCCCCAGCGCCCCAAAATCGGCGGCGGCCCGGTAAAGACGACGCTCCTGAAGACACGGCTCCTTCACCCCCTCTGTAACAAGCCGCAATTCAAGCCGCTCTCCCTCGCACTCGAAGTTCCCTGACCCGGAGAACATGATGGACCCGGAACCCACCGATTCAGTCCGCGTTCGCACCTTCCGCCCGAACTCCCAACCGGCGAGCAACGTTCTATACTCCCAGATAGGAACGTAGACCAACTCGGCATCGACGAAGCGCGCGTCGCGGGCCGACCTGGCTATTCCTGGGTATCG
>JAAYCW010000167.1 GCA_012729575.1 Actinomycetota bacterium
AGCACCGTGCTCAAGACCATGGAGGACGCCGCCGGCCCCGCCGGACGCCTACCCGAGGTGCGTAGCTACCTGGGCACCTTCCTGTTCAGCGAAGATGACGTGACCAAGCAGGTGGGGGTCCTATCCGGAGGTGAGAAGGCGCGTCTGGCGCTCGCCCTGATGCTGATAGACCCCGCGGGCCTGCTCTTGCTGGACGAGCCGACGAACCATCTGGATATGGACTCGCGCGCCGTCCTGACGGAGGCGCTCCGTCAGTTCGAGGGATCAGTGGTCTTTATCAGTCACGACCGGCATCTCATCAACGCCATCGGCACAAAGGTCATCGAGGTGCGGGATGGGCGCTTGACCCATTACCCGGGGGATTGGGAGTACTACCAGTGGAAGAGGGCCCAGGAAGCGGCTTCGGGTGGCGAGCGACCGCCGGCAGCGCGGCCGGCCGTGCCGCCGCGCGAGCCGGCGGCCGAAGCGGGGCACGAGACTCCTTCAAACGGCGACGCCTCAGCCGATAACCGGACGACCCGGACGGTTGAACTTGGTTACAAGGAACGCAAGGAGTTGAGCAGCCGGTACCGCAAAGTGGAACGGAGGATCCTCGCTGCAGAGGAACGTCAGAAGGAGTTGGCCACGATTCTCAGCGACCCTGCACATGCTTCCGATTACGAACTCCTGGTCTCCGCCTCGGCGGAGGCGACCGAACTGACTGATGAGATAACGGCTCTCTACGAGGAATGGGGCCGGGTGTCTGAGGCACTGGGCACGACGGCCGGCTGATCAACGACTCCCAAGAGCGGCTGCGGTATCCTGGCGTCAGTGCTGTTCGTTCAAGGAGGAAGAAGGATGCCGTCCTTCGACGTTGTTAGCCGGGTCGACATGCAGGAGATGGATAACGCCGTCAACCAGGTGAAGAAAGAGATCGGGACCAGATACGACTTCAGGGGTTCCAAGACCCAGATCGAACTGGATCGCAAGGACGCGAAGATCCAGGTGCTCACCGAAGACGACATGAAACTGCGGGCCATCAAGGACATGCTCATAGCGAAAGTGGTGCGACGTTCCATCGAGGCGGAGGCGCTCGTCTTTGGACCATCCGAGAGGGCGAGTGGGGACATGGTGCGCCAGACCGTCGACATCACCAACGGCATCGATGTGGAGACGGCCCGGAAGGTGGTCAAGGTGGTCAAGGATACGAAGCTCAAGGTCCAGGCCGCCATCCAGGGTGATGAGGTGCGCATAACGGGCAAGAAGCGCGACGACCTCCAAGAGGCCATCCAGGCGCTCAAGGACTCCGATCTTGGCCTGCCCCTGCAGTTTGTGAACTATCGCGAATGAGTTCCGCATCGGCTACCGGTCCGGCGCTCTCCGACGCCCGCGTGCTCTTCCCGGGTGCGGGCGATCAGGTTCTTGAGGGGTTACTGGAATGGCCTGAAGCCGGACCGGGAGAGGGGAAGGCTCGTCGTGTTCTAGGGGGTGTGGTGATCGCCCATCCCTATCCACCTCATGGGGCCACCATGACCCAGCCCGTGGTGTATCGGATCGCGCGGGCATCGCGACGGCGTGGGTTGGCGACGCTGCGCTTCAACTTCCGCGGCGTGGAAGGCAGTTCGGGTACCTTCAGCGGCACCGAGGAACACAGGGATGTGGAGGCTGCCGCTGCTTTCCTCTCGAACCGACTGACCGTTGCGGGCCGCGGCTCGAAGTTCGCGGCAGATGATCGTCCGCCTGAGGGGCACGGCGCCGGGTCCTGCCCGGCCGCGCCGCCCATCGCGCTGGCCGGCTACTCGTTCGGCAGCGTCATGGCTGCCAGGGCGGCGGCCGGGTCGATACCTGTCCGGGCTCTTGTCCTCGTGGGTTTTGCCGTCTCTTGGGAGGGTACTCCCGCCGACACCTACACGAGATTGGCGCGATTTCGCGGTCCCGTGCTCGCGGTCTGTGCCGAGGACGACGAGCTGGGCTATCCGGAAGATGTGGAGGGGGTGTTGGCTCAGCTGGGGCTGGACTTCAGTCTTAGTGTGGTCCGAGGAGCGGGACATTTCCTGGAGGGTAAACATCGTGAGGTTGCGGAGCTGGCGGCGTCTTTCTTGGAGAGGAATCTCGGTACGCGGGAATAGGAACAGCGGACCTTGGGAACACCACGGCCAAGACTGTTTCAGCACTCGTGAGGGTAGCAGGTGACTACGCTTCCCGCAGACAAGGAGTGAGTTCGCATGGAGATGAAAGGTTCGAAGACCGAGCAGAATCTGATGAAGGCGTTCGCCGGTGAATCGCAGGCCCGCACCCGCTACACGTTCTATGCGGACGTGGCCGAGCAGGAGGGCTATCTGCAGATAGCCGAGCTGTTTCGGGAGACGGCTGATAACGAGCGGGCTCACGCATTTGGGTTCTTTAGCCTCCTTGAGGGAGGCATGCCGGAGCTGACGGCTGAATACCCTGCGGGGCCGGTGCACTCCACTCCTGAGAACCTGTTGGCCGCCGCGGAGGGGGAATTGTCCGAATGGGGTACGTTGTACCCGGATTTCGCGGACGTGGCCGAGCAGGAGGGTTTCAACAAGGTGGCTGCGGTCTTCCGCAAAGTCTCCAGTGCCGAGAAGTATCACGAAGCTCGGTTCCGCAAGCTGTTGGCCAATGTCGAGGAGGGCAAAGTCTTCCAGAAGGATGAGCCCACTCTCTGGAAGTGCCGTGAATGTGGTTACGTGCACGAGGGGGCGGGAGCGCCGAAGGTGTGTCCGCTCTGCGGCAAGTCCACCGCGTATTTTGAGGTCTACAGCGAGAACTACTAGAACAGCGGGCTCAGCGCGCGACGATGCCTTGAGCGCTGAGCCCCGGTAGTCCACACTCACTCGCCGGACTCTTTCCGATTCGCTCTAAGACCAAGTTCCGTCCTTCGGCGTACCTGTTCGACCACCCTGCGGGGGTAGGCTGCGGGCATGCCGATGATCCCCACAAGACGTCTCTTGGTGTATGTCGTTGCCGGTCTGGTGGTGCTCGCAGTAGGAACGGTCGGCCTTATCTCGATGCGGAGCGACCGCTCCGGGAGTGACTCCGCCGGCTTGGGAGAAGGCCTCGTCCTCGAAGCCGGAGGGGCGGCTCGCGCCGGCGCCGTTGATGCACCGCCGTATGGTACCGGCGCACTGGGTGAGGGGAGC
>JAAYCW010000168.1 GCA_012729575.1 Actinomycetota bacterium
CCTGCTTTGGGAAAAAGCGGGTGAGTTGGGTCTGACTCCCTACGAGATCGTCATCGTGGCCTCGTTGATCGAGAAGGAGGTCAGCATCGCTGAGGAGAGACCCCTGGTGGCGGCTGTCATCTATAACCGTATCAAGGCCGACATGACTCTCGGCATCGATGCCACCGTCCGGTATGCTGTCGGGAAGTGGACGGAGAAGCTGACCGAGGAGGACCTGAAGGTGGATTCTCCCTATAACACGAGGACGGTCAAAGGTCTGCCGCCCACCCCCATAGCCAATCCGGGGGTAGCCTCCCTGGAGGCGGCACTGGAGCCCGCCGGGGTCGACTATCTGTACTATGTCCTCGAGGACACGGACGGTCATCACTTCTTCACGGCCTCCTACGACGAGTTCCTTGAAGCCAAGGAGAATCAACCGGACCAGTAGGTTACGGGTGAACCCCCACGGCGCGCTCTTTCGCGCCGTGGGGGTTCGTGCCGCCAGAGTCAGACCTTGGTATCAAGTCCGGGCCGCGTCCGGCACGATACTCTCCGTATCTACGGTGCAGAGAAGCCATCGCAGGAGGTTGCCATGCATCCAGAGGGGTTCGCCATGAGCGCCCGCACCGGGCTCTTGGGAGTAATAGGCCATCCGGTGGGGCATTCCCTTTCGCCTCGGCTTCATAACGCGGCCCTGCGGTCCCAAGGTGTCGATCTGGTCTACTTGGCGTTCGACGTGGAGCCGGTGCAGCTCAGTGCGGCCGTGAGTGGACTGCGGGCTCTGGGCGTGCGCGGGGCGAATGTCACCGTCCCGCACAAGGAAGCCGTCGTTGCCATGCTCGACCAGCTCGATCCGATGGCCGCTCGCGTGGGAGCCGTTAACACCATCGTGAACGATTCCGGCCGTCTGATCGGCCATAACACCGACGTACACGGCTTCGCGGCGGCGCTCCGGTGTTTGCTGCCCGATGGGGCCCGAGGATTGCGTTGTGTGGTCGCGGGTGCCGGCGGCGCGGCTAGGGCGGTCGTTGCCGCTCTGATCGCCGACGGGGCTGCCCGTATAACGATCTGCAACCGTACGCTCGAGCGCGCAGTGGAATTGTGTCGTGTCGCGCAGAACTGGGGCCCGCCCGGATGTGCGGCGGTGCCTCAAGAAGAGTCTCGCACGCTCTTGGCAGACGCAGATCTCCTCGTGAATGCGACGGCGGTCGGCCTCTCGCTGGATGTCAAGGACTTCCCCCTGCCTGTCGATACTTTGCACAGTGGCCTCGTTGTGGTCGATGTCGTGTACGGGACCGAGCCGACCGCTTTGGTGCAAGCCGCGAGACAGCGCGGGGCTCGTGCAATGGACGGCGTCGAGATGCTCCTTATGCAGGCGGGGTGCTCGTACAGGCTCTGGACCGGTCTCGAGCCGCCCATAGGTGTGATGAGGGAAAGTATGGAACTGGAAGAAGGGTGACGGACTGCACATGCAGACTGCACGAGAGGAGAATCTGGAGCAGCTGAAGCTGTCGGGCAAACGAACCGGCGAAATTCTGGTCGACATGGGTGTCTTGACCCCGGAGCAGGTGGACACGGCCCTCGCGGAGCAATTGGTCTCGCATCTGCGCATCGGGGATATTGCGGTAGCCAAGGGCTGGGCGACCAGAGCCCAGGTCATGGAGGCTCTTGCCCGGCGTTTGGGGGTCAAGTACCTGGACCTTGATGCGGCCAGGGTGGATCCAATCACCGCCGACTTGATCTCCGAGAAGGACGCCCGACGTTACGCGGCGGTCCCCGTGAGCTTCGTCGACGAGCACACTCTGCTTGTGGCCATGGCTGATCCTTCCAACATAGTCGCCATCGACGATCTGCGGATACTCACGGGTTTCGATATCGAGCCCGCCATCGCGAGCTTGGAAGATATCACCGCCATGCTGTCCAAGCTGCGACGGGACGACGGTATCGCGGAGGATATCGACTCGAAGCTGGGCGGTGGTGAGGACGAGGCGACCTCTATCGAATTGCGCGACATCAGGGAGCAGGTAGACGCTGCTCCGGTCGTGAAACTCGTCAACGGGATCATCGCGCGGGCGGTAGACGAGTCGGCTTCCGACATCCACTTCGAGCCGCAGGCCAAGGAGCTACTCATACGATTCCGGCACGACGGGGTGCTGCACGAGATCATGACCATCCCGAAGCGTCTGCAGGCGGGAGTGCTCTCCAGGTTGAAGATCATGGCCGACCTGGATATCGCCGAACGTCGCATTCCGCAGGACGGTCGCATAGGACTCGTAGTGAGCGGGCGTCCCATCGACATGCGGGTGGCTTCACTTCCGACTGTCTACGGGGAGAAGATCGTCATCCGCCTGCTTGACCGGTCGAATGTCATGCTGCGTCTTGAAGAACTGGGGTTCTCCGATGTAGCCCTCAACCGCTACACACGGTCGTTCACGAAGCCGTATGGAGCGGTGCTGGTGACAGGGCCCACTGGTTCGGGTAAATCGACCACTCTTTACGCCACCCTCAATATCCTCAATACGCCCGAGAAGAATGTGATCACGGTCGAGGACCCAGTCGAGTATCGGTTGGTCGGTATCAACCAGGTCCAGATAAATCCCAAGGCCGGGCTCACCTTCGCGTCGGGCCTGCGCTCGATCCTGAGGTGCGACCCCGACATCATCATGATCGGTGAGATCCGGGATCGCGAGACGGCGCAGATAGCGGTGGAGTCGGCGCTTACCGGGCACCTTGTCCTTTCGACTCTGCACACCAACAACGCCCCGGGAGCGCTGTCCCGACTCACCGAGATGGGCGTCGAACCCTTTCTGACGGCTTCAGCAGTGGATTGCGTCATAGCCCAGCGGCTGGTCAGGAAGCTCTGCGAATACTGCAAGGAATCATACCCAACCACGCGCGAGATGCTGGAGCGGCTGGATTTTCCGGAGCGAGTCGTCGAGAACTGGCAGGACACCACGTTGCACCGGGCGGTCGGCTGCTCACGCTGCAACCACACCGGATACAAGGGCCGTCTGGGGATCTACGAGATCATGCCCGTCACGGAAGCGATCGAAAGGCTCATAGTCGAGCGCAAGAGTGCCGATGAGATTATGCGGGTTGCCGCCGCAGAGGGAATGATCAGCCTCCGCCAAGACGGCCTAGAGCGCGTGGTGCAGGGTCTGACGAGCGTCGAGGAGATCTCGCGGGTCATCGTGTAGCGCGGAGGACAGGATAGGTGGCACAGGGCGAGCGTTAAGGGGCTTCTATGGTGGACATCAGTGAGATTCTCAAGGTAGTCATCGAGCAGGAGGCGTCGGATCTCCATCTTGCGGTGGGCGTGCCACCGGTGGTGCGCATCGATGGGCATCTGGTGAAGTTGGACTATCCGGTCCTCAGGGCGAACGAAGCACGCGAGCTCATCTACAGCATCCTTTCCCAGGATCAGCGGCAGAAGCTCGAGACCGACTGGGAGGTCGATTTCTCCTATGCCCTCTACGGGATGGCCCGCTTCCGGGTGAACGCGTACTTCCAGCGAGGGACCCTGAGTGCAGCATTCCGGCTTATCCCGGCAGCCATCAAGACTATCGACGATCTGCATCTGCCCAAGGTGCTGCATACCTTCTGCAACAAACCTCGCGGGTTCGTGTTGGTCACCGGCCCTACCGGTTCCGGGAAGTCGACCACCCTCGCTGCCATCATCGACGAGATCAACTCGCTGCGGAGCGATCACATCGTCACCATCGAGGACCCCATCGAATTCCTTCATAGCCACAAGGAGTGTGTGGTGAACCAGCGTGAGGTCGGAAGCGATACCAAGGGATTCCCGGTCGCGCTCCGGTCGGCTCTGCGGCAGGACCCGGATATCATCCTGATCGGTGAGATGCGCGATCTGGAAACCATCCAGATCGCTCTGACAGCCGCCGAAACCGGCCATCTGGTATTCGCCACCCTGCACACGCAGGATTGTCCGCAGACCATCGACAGAATGATCGACGTCTTCCCGCCGCATCAGCAAGAACAGATCCGGGTGCAGATCGCGGCGACACTGGAAGGTATCGTGACGCAGCAGCTTCTACCTCTGGCTGGCGGCAAAGGCAGGACGGTCGCCTGTGAGGTCCTGATAAGCACGCCGGCGGCTAAGAACCTCATCCGCGAAGGAAAGACCCACCAGCTCTACACGGTCATGCAGACCGGCGGCCAGATCGGCATGCAGACGATGAACTCGTGCCTGGCCGACTTGGTGCGCCGCGGCCATATCACGAGAGAATTGGCCGTCCGGCGATCATCGGTGCCGGACGAACTCGAGCGGTTGCTGCTGCAGGGGGCAGCATGATGGGGGAGAGGAGCGCGATCAGGGATGCCCATGGGGGGCTTCAGGATCGGCTCTTATCGGTCGATACTACCGCACAGACGGGGACCGCTTCTGAAGAGCGAATGACCAAGGAGTAGGACAGAGTGGCCACATTCACATACACAGCAAGGCGGGAGCGGGGCGCGCCGTTCACCGGCGAGGTGGAGGCGGACAACAAGGCTGCAGTGGTCGCCCAGTTGCGCCGAAAGGGTCTGACGGTTCTCAAGCTGGAAGAGAAACGTGGGTCTATCGACTTCAAAGCCATGCTCGAAGAGTCCACTCGGATCAAGACCCGCGACAAGGCGGTTTTTGCCCGCCAGTTCGCCACCATGATCAACTCGGGCCTGGCGGTTCTGCGAGCGCTCTACGTGCTGGAGGAACAGACTGAGAACCCTCGTTTGAAGAAGATCATCGGGCGAGTCCGGGAAGATGTGGAAGCCGGTATGCCGCTTTCCGACGCCATGGAAAGGTATCCGGTTGCTTTCGACCGGCTGTACGTTGCTATGGTCCGTGCCGGTGAAGCGGGTGGAGCTTTGGACCAGACTCTCAACCGGTTGGCTACACAGCTGGAAAAGGACGACAGCCTACGCAGAACCATCAAGTCCGCCATGGCCTATCCAGTGCTCATCGCGGCCTTCGCCATCCTGGTGATGATCGGCATGCTGCTCTTTATCATCCCGATCTTCGCCAGCATGTATGCCGATCTAGGCGGTCAACTGCCTAGTCTAACCAGAGCGATGATGGGTGTGAGCAACGCCTTGAAGGGCTACTGGTTCGTGATCTTCCCAGTGCTCGGCCTGCTCATTTGGGGAATCGTGAAGCTCAAGAACACTGACGATGGCCGGCGTTATTGGGATCGGATTAAATTGAAGCTGCCCATGAAGCTGGGACCGGTCATACAGAAGATCGCGCTCGCTCGTTTCAGTCGCACGCTGGCCACTCTGGTCGGCGCCGGGGTGCCGATCCTGCAGGCCATAGAGATCACCGGCAAGACTTCTGGCAACTCAGTGCTGGAAGAGTCCATGGTCGATGTGAAGGAGAGCGTGCGCAGCGGCGAATCGATCGCTCAGCCGCTGACGCGGGTGGCGGTGTTTCCACCGATGGTCACGCACATGATCTCCATCGGCGAAGAGACCGGAGCTCTGGACGCTATGTTGAACAAGATCGCCGACTTCTACGAAGACGAGGTCGATGCAGCGGTCAAGTCGCTGACCTCGATCATCGAGCCCATCATGATGCTGTTCGTGGGTGGACTGGTAGGGCTAATCGTGATCTCGATGTACCTGCCGATGTTCAACATGATGAATCTCGTCCAGTAGGCCATGCCCAATGCACGATAATGTGCATTATGTAAACTAACGTGTCAGGCGCAGGCTGTCAGACCTCGTAGCTCAGCAGGCTGAAGACATCGTAGCCCTGAAGACGGTCTCTCCCACGGAGCTCGGTCAATTCGATCAGGAACGCCAGACCGGCTACGATGCCTCCCGCCCCTTCGACGAGTCGGATCTTGGCCTCGGCCGTACCGCCGGTTGCCAGTAGATCGTCATGAATGAGCACACGTTGACCAGGCTTGATGGCGTCGGCGTGCATCTCGAGGGCGTCTTTACCGTACTCAAGGTCGTATTCGCAGCGATTCACGGTCCACGGCAATTTCCCCGGCTTACGAGCGGCAGCAAACCCTACTCCCAGAGCGTATGCCAGCGCTGCACCCAGTATGAAACCCCGGGCCTCCGCACCCAGAATGAGGTCCACCTGTCTTCCTCGGGCGTAATCCGCCAACTTGTCCACTGCATAACGTAGTGCCTCTGGGTCCTGCAGCATGGGCATTATGTCGTGGAAGAGGATGCCTTCTCTGGGGAATCCTGGGATGTGACGGATATGGTCTTCGAGTCTCATTTCTCTCCTTGCCGCTTCGCGTGCAGCTTCTGATCCGGCGTCCAGAGCGCACGAATATGAACATTTGTTCACCTTTGGTGTTCACCTTGTGCCTCATGGCGCGGTGCCCGAACGGCACCTGGGATATTGTACGACCGTCGGCCCTCAAAGAGAACAGCTCCAGGCGACGTTGAACACCGTCTAGAAGGCCTTGCGCAACTCCTTGTAGAGAAGATGGTGCATGAGTCGCGAATAGAGCCCGCCCAGGTCGTTCAAGAGCTGCTCCCCATACTCCCGCTTGTCGGCGTGTGTGGAGCGAAGAGAAGGCGCGACCACCTGCTGAAGGATGGCGGCTTCTCGCTCCACCGAAGAACCCAGGAGTCTCAGGTTGCGAGGCTCCACTCCGAAGCGAGCGAGAACGTGGCAAATGCGGGCGATCTCAACGTCGCCCTCAGTGAAGGCAGTCCCAGTCTGCCGAGACGGCTCAATCAGACGGTAGTCGATGAGGATGCGGAGGAAGTCCTCACTGACTTCGGCCTCCCGGCACAAGTCAGCCCAGGTGTAGCCGGGTTCCTCCTTATGGAGAGTGGCATTGGAGCGCAAAGGAGACACAACCGACGCCAGGCCCTCCCCCGTCCCCGAGGCCTCGGCTCGGTCGAGGCGGTCGCGGATGACCCCCAAGGGCAGATACTCGTCGCGCTGTAAGGTCAGTATGGTGCGCAGTCTCCGCATGTCGGCCGCGGTGAACTTGCGATAGCGGCCCTTGCTCCTGGCCGGAGCCAGGAGGCCCCGGTCCTCGAGGTAGCGAATCTTCGTGATGCTGAGATCCGGGAACTCGGACTCGAGTGACGCCACCACCTGGCCGATGGTCAGCGGACGTTCAGCGCCCTGATCCGGCTCATGCTCAGCTGTGGCGGTCGATGATGGTTTGGCACCGTCTTCCATGGCTCCGTTCACTTCAGATCTGGTCTTCTTGCTCAAGAAACGCCAGTTTGAACTTTCCGATCTGAAGCTCATCGCCGTCGGAAAGCCGATGTCGCTCGATGCGTTTTCGGTTGACGTAGGTGCCGTTGAGGCTGTTCAAGTCCTCGACCAGGTACTCGTCCTCGACTCGGAGGATGCGGGCATGATGTCGGGACACGGTCACGTCGTCGAGGAAGAGATCACTGTGAGGGCTGCGCCCGATGGTGAGGACGTCTCCGCCCAGCGCGATATTCTCGCCTTCCCGTCCACCGCCGGCTCGGATCAGCAGCATCGCTCCGGGTGTACCTTCACCCATAGGAATGGCCGCACCTGTGTCCTGGTCGGCAAGCGTGTATGCCAGCGTCACCTCAGCCGGATCGATCACCGTCAGTCGCATCCCACAGCGTCTGCAGAAGTTCGAATCGGGGCTGTTGGCGAATCCGCACCCCGGGCATGGGACGAAGTCGCCCGGATTGGTCTGTGGGTCGGGCTTTGGATTCGACGCACCGCCGGTGGTGGTTGTGGTCGCGTACTGATAACCCGCGAACTGTCTCTGGATCTCCTCTTCGATAGCTCTGATGACGGATGGGTTCTGAAGTATCTGAGCCCGCTCCGGCTCACTTGTGTGCGTAGTCAGATAGGGATCCCCCATGATGTCGTCCATATGGCGTCCCTGGCGCAACTGATTGACGATGTAGCGGAGTACCCGTTCCTCGCGCACATCTACTGAGAGATCCCTGAAGCGCTTCTGGATACCTCGGACTACCGGCTCGACATCATCGGGCATGAGAGGTCACTCCCCCCCTTGCAGATCCTCAGAATACCCACGACCGCTAAGTATGTCCGTGAGGGCGGCTATGTCCCCATCACGGACCAGGCCGCCTTCGCTCCTGTTCTTGTCGCGCAGTCTACGAACCGTCTCAGCCCGGACAATGTCCATCTCCGCATGCAGAAGTCGCCTCCGCATAGACACCTCGCGCTCCTCGTCCGCGAGGCGACCGGCCAAGTCTTTCAACTCCTCGTCAGTAAATGACTGGATGTTGATCAGGCGTTCAAATGAAGATCCATCCAAGGCGTCCACACTTTCACTATAACGGCTCGGTAACAAACCTTCAAGTTACACTGGAGGTATCTATCCAGGCCCATCCGCCTGACGAGTTGCCCCTTGTTTGTCAGCCGCAGCCCTATTCCAGCGTGGACAGCAGCTCGGAGTACTCCTCCTCAGACATGAGATCGTCGGCCTCGGCAGGCTCGCTGAGCTTGATCTTGATAAGCCATCCGTCGTCGTAGGGACTCTCGTTGATGGTCTCCGGAGCATCGACGACATCTTCGTTGACTTCCACTACCGAACCACTGAGAGGCGCATACACCTCCGACACGGCCTTGACCGACTCGACCTCGGCATACGGCGTCCCAGCTGCGACGTCGGCGCCTACCTCGGGGAGTTCCACAAACACGATGTCACCAAGTGTTTCCTGGGCGTAGCTGGTGAGACCGAAAACCGCGGTATCTCCGTCGATGCGTGCCCAGTCGTGCTCCCTGTGGTACTTGAGGTTTTTAGGGTTCACATGCGCTCCTTTCTCGCCACTATCGGCTGGCCGACATGATAGCACAGCAGTATTTCCCCTCCGCGCCGCGGCGGGACGGTGTTGGTAGACCGGCATTTGAGCGGGACAGCCGGCCCCGGCTCCGGGCTCCGGTATTGAGGGCCGTCGGCCTCTCTCCGAGGCTTGTATACTGTGCATGCACAACGTACGCCTAAGGAGGACATGCCGTGGCAGGTCGCAAAGGCCTCGTGATCAACGATGGGCAGATGCAGTTGATCGACGGCGTCCTCAACAAGTTGCAGCGCGTCACCGGCTCCAACTTCGTGGCGCTTGTTACGACAAGCGGCCAACCGATCACCACCGCTCCCCCCCATGCCGATGCCGACACTCTGTCGCTGGCCGCTCTTGCCGCCGGATCGTTCGCCGCCACACGCCAGCTTGCCCAGGTCTTGAAGGAACGGGAGTTCAGCCTGCTCTTCCACGAAGGTAGAGAGTCCAATCTTCACGTCATGCAGGTGACGGAACAGATCCTGCTGCTGATCACCTTCGGGAGAGAAACTCAGGTGGGTCGCGTACGGCTCTACACGGGCAGAGCCGTGGAGGTGCTCAAGCCCGTTTTCGAAGCTGCCGAAAATACCAGTGGGGACGAGCAGATCGTCGATCGCGATTACTCCCGTGAGGCCGGAACAGCCATAGACGCCTGGTTCCCCGGCGAAAGCGACGGTTAGAGACAGGGAGCGAGACGTGGCACTGATCAATCTGGCGGCCAGGGAGATCAACTATAAGATCGTGTACTACGGCTGCGGGCTTAGTGGGAAGACAACCAATATCCAATACATCTACCGCAGGGTGAATCCATCGGCCCGGGGACGTCTGGTCAGTATCGCCACAGAGGAAGAACGTACCCTCTACTTCGACTTCCTACCGCTCTCTCTGGGCACGGTGAAGGGACTCCGGACCCGATTCCATCTTTACACGGTGCCGGGACAGTCTTTCTACAACGCATCGCGCAAGCTGGTTCTTCAGGGGGTCGATGGCGTGGTCTTCGTAGCTGACAGCCAGGTCGCCCGGCTCGACGAGAACGTGGACAGCTACCTCAACCTCTGGGACAACCTTATGGAGCACGGCGAAGACCCCAGTAATCTCGGTATCGTCCTCCAGTTGAACAAGAGGGATCTGAGTTCTATCTTCTCCGTGGCCGACCTGAGCGACCTGCTCAACCACACGGAATCGCCGGTCATCGAGGCTTGTGCGCTTACCGGCGTCGGTGTCTTCGAGACGCTGAAGACGGTCTGCAAGCAGGTGATTGCGAAGAGTTCACACCTCTAGGCAGGCGCTGAGTCCTTCACAGCAGTTTCCAGCAACACCCGATAGCTCTCTGCGAGTTCCTGCGCCCGGCCATCATCTGCCGCTTCCGCGTATACATGAAATAGAGGCTCTTCCGCATCCGGGAGCACCAGAGCCCACTCGGAATGGTCGAGGAAGACCTTGATGCCGTCGACTAGAGAGACCCGGCCCTGATGAAGCCGCTCTGTCATACGCCGCATTACGGTCCCCTTCAGATCCCAAGGACAGTCCGCGTTCAGGTGGATCACATGAACCTCCGGCATCGCGGCGACCATCTGAGACAAGGGCGCATCGGAGGTGGAGACAAGTTCCAACACCTTGCCCAGGGCGAAGAGTCCGTCCATTGAGGCGAGAACCGCCGGGTAGATGTACCCGCCGTCGGTGCTGGCCGCAAAGATCGTGCTAGGTCTGGTCGCTTCGACCATTAGTGCCGCTTTGGAGTACTTGGTCCGTCTCAGGCTGACTCCGGTCGTGGCAACGATCTGTTCCGCGAGTCGGGTGGCATGCAATGGGAGCGCCGCCACCCCCGACCCAGCCGCTTTGGCGGCGTGCTGCAGCAGCAGCAGCAGGATTGCAGACGATGGGATCAACTCCCCCTTCTCGTCCACCACGTAGAGATACTCGGCGCCTGGGTCCAGAATGGCCCCCAGATCAGCCTCCATCGCCCGTACCATGTCCCCCACTCGCGCGGCGGCCGGCGGCAGGCTCTCAGCCAGAGTGAACCGGGCGCGGCTGCGCGAGAAAGTGTTGAGGGCCACGGTCTCCACGCCCAGGTTGTCGAGAGTCGAGGAGAAGAAGAAGGCCGGAGCTGATGATGAGTAGTCGAGCACCAGCTTTGGCTGGCGTCCCCTGATGGCCACGGTGTTCCAGTTCTGGAGCAGCGAGTTCGTGTAGGTCTCGATGACCCGCGGCGGATAGACGACCAGGCCCATCTCCTCAAAATCGGCCCGCCGGAAGTCTTCGCGGAAATAGAGGTTCTCTATAGCGCGTTCACGGCGGGTGTCCGTCGGCACGCCCGGAGTCTCCGAGAAGAGAAGCTCCACCTGCTCTGGGTTCTCCAGGCTCATCCGCACGTGGATGCCTCCGACGGCGTTGCC
>JAAYCW010000032.1 GCA_012729575.1 Actinomycetota bacterium
GGCCATGCGCATCAACATCCTGTCCACAGCCCTCCAGGCGAGAATGACCATTGACCAGGTGGCCTCGCTCGACTTGGCGTACGCGCCCCCGTTCTCCACGACGTGGGACCCGGTCCTGCTGGTTGCCCGGGACCTCTGCACCAAGTGTTAGGCCGGATGTCGGAAGCTCCCGCGATCCAGGCTCGGTCCGGCGTTCCGCAGCTGACCCCGCCGCTAGGGCGATGAAAGTAACGTTTGAGCAGGGGAAAACAGTGATTCAGCGCGAAGGCGCCGTGTGCCTATGGATTTGGGGCCGGGAAAGGGGCTAGCAGGCCTTGGTCTGCGGCCGTATCTCCTGCATTTCGGCAGGTTCTTGGATCTGGAGCTTGCGGAAGATGGCCTTCTGGGCCGCAGTGAGGGCCGTTCTTTTGCGAAAGAATCCGGCTGGCCCTTCGAACGTCCCCACCTGCAGACGTTCGAGTTCCCGGCGCAGATTCGGCCAGGTGCCTGCGGTCTTGGTCTCCGCCACCCGGACCAGTAGAAGAGCCAGCCAGCATAGGATGACATGGGCTCGGATGCGCTCTTCCTTGCGGTGGTAGACGGGGCGAAGATCGAGCACATGCTTGAGGTCCCGCCAGCCCCGCTCCACCTCGGAGAGCTGCTTATATCCGAGGGCGATGTCCTCCGGAGAGAGCGTGGGATCGCTTGAGCGCAGCAGATACTTGCCGTCCAGCTTCTCATCGGCGGCTATGGCTTCCGCATCGATGCGCAGAAGTCCGCCGGCGGTCGTTCTGAGGAAACGGGCAAGACCGGGTTTCGTGGAGATGACCCCCTTCAGCTCCGCCCGTTTCATGGGGGCCAAGCGGTCGGAGTTCTTGATGAGATCGGTGAGGTAGGCAAGGAGTCGTTCCCGCACTTGGGCGTCCCGTTCGGCCGCTTCCGGATTCGCGCAGATGATGAAGCGTTCTTCCTCCGCGGTCTTCACTTCCTTGACCTTGAGGTTGCCGGCCACTTCCTTGTAGCGGCCGGCACGGGAAAGGGCGGCTTGGGCTTCTTTGGAAGCCGAACGCAGTTTCTCCCCCATGATGTAGTGGTCATCCCCGCGCCTGAGGTAGCGGCGGTTCTCCTGGGAAGTGAACCCCCGGTCGGCCACCCAGATGACCCGGGAGAGGGTCCACTCCCTTAGATCGGCTTTCACCTGGCGGATGAGGGCACTGTCTGAGGTGTTACCGGGCCAGGACCAGACCCTGACGGGGATGCCTTCTCTGGTGACCGCGAGACCGACCACGATCTGAGGGAGGTCGTCACGATGGTCCTTGCTCTTGCCGTAGGTGCGGAATCCGGTGGAACGTGATGGGGCTCGCGCTCCCTCCTCGTCGCCGGTGAGCACCTTGCCCCGTTCATCCCGCCCCACGGCTTCATCGGCCTCATCAATGCAGAAATAGGTGGAGGTGGTGTCGAAGAACAAGAGATCGACCTCCAGGTTGAGCAGGTTAGCCACCTGATGGAAGACCGCCTTCTCCAGAGCGGGAGCGATCTCCAGAAGGAAGTCCATGGCCCGGTAGAGGGCGTCATCGGTGATGGTGGGAAGCCCGGGGATCTCGGCGTCTTCTGTCACCCACTCCGCTGCGGCCAGCTTGGAAGACGGTGAAAGCGCGCGGTTGGCCACCAGAGCGAAGAGGGCCCGTTCTGTTCGGCGGTCCCGGCGGCGAGGACTGAGCAGACGGGTGATGGTGCCGCCGATCCCCAGCTGCTGCCACAGGGCGTCAAGGACATAGGCGCCGCCCAGGGGGCGGGACTCCATGAACGTGAAATCGGAAAGTTCAGGGGAAAGGGTCTCATCCTGCCCGGCGTGCAGATAGCGGGAGATCGAGCGGACCAGACGCTCGAGGATCTCCCGGGTCTCGGCCTGCTCCCGGCCGAAGTTGTAGAGGACCTTGGTCTCCGAGCGGCCCTTCTCTCCGTCCCAGACGTTGTGCGCCAGCTGCAGGTAGCGAACGACAGTGCCGTCTTTTCTCGTCTGGCTGGTGGAGCGGAGGTACATGCCTATAGTATGGCACATCATACTGCAACCACTCAAGGTCTCTTGCAGCAAACGTGTATCTATGTCAAATCGCGCGTTTGACCACATTCGACGACCTCAAAACGCCAGATGCAGGCAGTTCTTGCTCAACTGTGGGCTCGGAGGGGGATCAAATGCGGAATGCCGGTCGGTGAATCAGACCTGTTGTGAACGATAAGAGGAAGGGGATCGTCGGGCACGCCCGACGATCCCCTTCCCAAGGCTTCGCCTTCAGTAGCTCTACATCACCATGTCGTACTCAGCCGCCCAGGCCTGAGCCGCTCCGTCATAGAGCTTCACGTTGGTGTACCCCAGCATCTGGGTGAGCACATACCACCACGAGGACTCGTAGCCGCCCACCCCACAGTAGATGATGATCTCGTCATTCTTGTCGGCTGTGAAGGCGGCCTCGGCCAACTGCTCAAGGGCACCGATGGACTTGTAGGTCCAGTCCGCCTCCCAGATCAGGGGAGCCGGCAGCGAGACGGCCGTCGGTATGTGCCCCTTCTTGTCTTCGGTCGTCCAAGGTTCGGTCACGGTGCCATCGTAGACGTTCGCATCCCGAGCATCGATGATCACCACTTCGCCGATGTTGTCGGCCACATACTGGGTCGACACCCACATGTCGCTGTCGACGACGGCGGTGTAGGTGACCGGGGTGACGGTCGGGACCTCGGTGGTAACGGCCTTGCCTTCAGCCTCCCACAGGGGATAGGAGCCATCTAGGATGGCGACGTTTTTGGCCCCGGCCCAGATCAGGGTGTCGGCCACTCTGTTGGCGTCGGCCAGGCCGTAGGTGGGCATGGGGTCGTATCCGCCTACCACCACCACCAGCGAGTCGGGGGTGATCCCGTTGTTCCCCAGGAGCGCGAACAGATCGGCCGGCTCGGGTAGCTCCATGTAAAGCTGACCGGGTGCCATGTCTTCCGGAGTTGCGTTGACGTAGAAGCCGGCCGGGATGTTGACGGATCCCGGGATGTGGCCGGCCTCATAGGCGGCCGGAGCCCTGGTGTCGATTATCACGAGACCGTCCAGGTCCAGATTGGCTTCCAGCCAGTCGGCGGAGACGATGGGATCGATAGCCCGTTCCTCGACGACCGCCAGGAGCTGGGTCAGCAGTTCCGCAGCCTCACCCCGGGTCGCAGAAGCGGCAGGATTCCACGCAGCCAGATTGGGGATGCCATCCAACAACCCGTTGAACTCCGCCTTCTTGATGTTGGCCCCATGGTCGGGATCCGTGTAGCTAAGGTCACCCTGGTAGCCTGCATCCGGTGCGGCCAACGCCTCTCCCGCAGCGCGCACGACGATCGTGATGGCCTGCTGCCTGGTCACGTTTCCATAGAAGTCGAAATTGCCGTCGGTCTTACCCAGGATGATCCCATTTTCGGCCGCCACTGCCACGTAGCCACCCGGATAAAGTGGATTGTTGACCGGGTCATAAGGATTAGGAGTATCCGGGAAATCCGAGACATCGGCCTCTGTGACCTCATAATCCATGGTCAGCACGGCCATCTTGGCGAATTGCTGTCTCTGGACCGGGTTATCCGGTCTGAAGGTGCCGTCGGCATGACCGCCTACAATTGACCGACCGGCCAACAGCTCGATGCCGGCCTCATATGGATTGTCCTCGATATCAGTGAACGCTACTGCCGACGCTGGAGCTCCTACCGCAAGAATCAAAGCGACAGTGAGCATGAGCGCCATCAACATCCGTCTCGGCATCATCTTTCCTCCTGTGTCTAGATTCTCGATCTCCTACTCCACCTGAGAGCGGGTGGCTTCCTGTAGGCGGTGTTACCCAGTAATGACGTCTGCTATCCCACCGTTTTGAGTAGCACTTTCTTCCTTCGAGGCCGGCGCACCCCCTTGTCGGCAACGCCCACCGAAAGTCCACCGCTTCCACACTAGCCTCCCCGGCACCTCCGGTGGAAGAGTCATTGCAGCGCGGGGGGGCGCGCCGCGCGCGCCCCCCCGCATTCGACCACGAGTTGCAGAGGGATGAAACGGACCTAACAGACCGTAGTAAGACTCAGAAGGATCAAGAGAGTCTACATCCGCCCCGCCGGCGGGTTA
>JAAYCW010000169.1 GCA_012729575.1 Actinomycetota bacterium
GGATGATCTTGCCGTCTTTCACATCGATGGCGGCCGGATCGCCGTTACGGGTGAAAGAACACTGGCCCAAGCCCTTAAGGACGGTCTTGTCCTTGACAAGAGAGGCTTTGTTGTTTGCCACTTCGGTACCTCCTCTGGCAGACTGCCCTCGAACTCACTTCAACGCCCACAGCGGGCGATCGCATAATCTCTATATAAGTTAATGCAATTCTGAGATGGGGAAGCCTTGCGGGACAACCTATTCATGGCGTGCGCAAAGTATTCCCGGCAGTCATAGGTAAGAGAACGTTTGAGGATAGTTCCCCGCCCACGGCTTGACTCCCATCAGCCGAGTCGCGCACCGTCCAGGCCACACGCCGCTGGGACCTGGTCCGCCGATCCGGGCACCGCTGTCGGCCATGCGCCGCGCTGCGACCGGCTATTCGGCCCAGTACCACTCCCGGCCATTCGGCCCCCGCAACGCTACCGGCCCTACCGACGATGCGGCCCGGCGCCGCCGGTGCCTATTCGGTCTCCTGATGTGAGACCGCCGCCTTCACATAATTCATCAAGGCGCGAGTTCCGGGCGACATGGAGCGGCCGCGCTGATAGACGAGACAAAGGTTGCGATAGAGCGGCTGAGCGAAGGGGATCGCAACCAGTCCCTCGAGACCTTCACCCGTGACCAGCATCTTGGGCAACGGCGCAACTCCCACGCCTTTTCTCACCAGCGCCTTGGTCAGCTCAGGGTAGTTCGCCCGATAGGGGGCACGGGGCTCGATACCTGCTTTGCGCATCGCAGCCGCGACCGTGTTGTAGAAGTTGTGGGTTGCCGGAGGGAGCAAGATGGATTCGCCGGCCAGCATCTCGAAGGAAACCGCCGGACAATCCGCCAAGTGGTGGCCTTCGGGAACCACCAAGAGAATCTCCTCCGTCAGGAGATGCCGGGTGACCACCCGGCTGGATCCCCAGGGTGTGATCACCGCACAATCGAGCTCACCGTTTGCAACGGCTTCCTCGATAAGGGCATCTTCCATGGCGACGAGATCGACGCTCGTGTCGGGTGACTCAGCGAGGAAGTTGACCAGAATGGGGGCCAACAGATTCGCCAGAACATTGGGTACCGCCCCAAAACGCACCTTTCGCGTGGCTGTTCCCGCCTGTTCTCGCGCCAAACTGATGACTCGGTCGGTGCCCGTCACGACCTCCGCTACCAGGGGGAGCAGGAGCTGTCCCGCGGGCGTGCAGTCCACGTGCCGACCGTATCGCTCGAAGAGTTGCACACCGAGTTCCTTCTCTAACTTGGCGATCTGACGGCTAACGGCCGATTGAGTGGAATGGATGGCACGCGCAGCCCCGCTGAAACTACGCGCCTCAGCAACAGCCAAGAAAGACCTGAGAAGGTAAAGCTCCATATATTAGCTACTACTCTACCGCGTCCTCGTGGCGTGACTCAATCTGAGTAACCAGCATCCTTTCAAATCGATCCCCCGGGGCGTGAGAGGTGGCACAGGAGCTTCCGCCCCTTGCTTATGATGTCGAGTAGGGATATATCCGTCCCGGCCTCGATGTCGCGAGGGCGTATGTGGTCGAGGACAGAAGCGAATGGTGGCGCCGGCATCCCCGCAGAACCTCCTAGCTACCAGCGACCTCAAACTCCAGCTCCCCGGCGATTCGCCGGTACTTCTCATGGATGAGCGATGCATCAAACCTGATGAACTCTCCCAGCATGGCATCTTGCTCCGCAGGAGTGAGATAGGTCATAGCCGGGCGAAAGAAGCCGTCGTCCTCCTTCTGGATGTGCGTTGGGTAGAAGGACGCCAGGTCACTGAGAAGCCTGCCGACGTCACCATGGGCGGTCTCGTCTCCGGACGCAAGAGCCGCGTTGGCCAGAACCAGTTGTTTGGTGGTAGCCCGCGCCCACTCATGCTCCGCGGTCAATTGGTTCATGACCTCTCTGAGCTCCGTGCCGAGTCCCTTATCGCTCAAGTCGCGGAACAGAATGTCCTCCTCTTTTCCATGATGACACCGATCGGCGTAGGTGCGAAGGAAATCTACCAGCCGGGTGACGTAGAGCGCATCAAACGTTCTCGGAGAGGACGGCTCGTCCAGCCGCCGCTGGAGGCCGCCGATCACCCGTTCGATCCAGCGGTGTTCAATCATCAATGGTCCGATGGGCATCATCTCCAAGCTCCTTCCTCAACAAGCTTTCGCGCGCGAGTAAGCACAATACCGTTTTGCGTGCCTACGGCCCTGCCTCTCCGTCCATCTGTCTAGATCCAGGCCAACACCTGGATCACGATGAAAAGAATCACCACACCGACTATGACGCTCAGATCAAGACCCACCGGGCCGAAGCGCACCGTAGGGAGAATACGGCGTAGGAGCCGCAGGTAAGGTTCGGTAAGAACGCGAAGGACTCGTTTGACCCGGGACACCGGGCTGCCCGCACGGGCCGGAAACCAGGAGAGCAGAGCCCGGCCCACGATGAGCCAGGCGTAGATCACCAGCAGCAGGTAGATGACGTGAAGAACGGTGCTCACCGGCCCCCCAACCTCCCGGCCCGATCTATCAAGACCGAGCGCTCATCTTCTACGGTGTGTCGCTCTTGGCAGAGATTGCTCCGTCATCGCGCTGAGAATCAGAATGCCGCATGCTAGTGGCGTAGTCAGGCGACGTCAACCCCCCTCCTGCCAATCTGTGGCTATCAAGGCATCACCGAGTCTCGACGTGACAGACGAGTAAACCCGGAGGGCGAACTGGGAGACCGCCGCTGCCACCGGTTCACCCTCGTGCTCGTAGGTGAGGAAGCCCTCCTGCCGGAAGACGATGTTCTTAAGGTCCTCTTCGCGGGCCCGACGAGCGGCGTAGGTGAGCATGAGGGGCGATGCGTCAAGAGCGATGACGGTGCGGCACCGCGTCGCTGCCACCCAGGCGAAGGCTCCGGTGCCGGTGCCGGTGCCTACCTCAAGCAGGAGGTCATCCGGAGAGACTTCGAGCATGTGCGCAGCTTCCGCCCTTGTATCCCTCAGGGAGGCCACGCGGTCGTCGTAGATGCCTACTCGCTGTATGTCGGCGTGATCGGGGCCCTCTGCACGTTCTCATCCCACTGCCAGATCGGTCCGGTTGGGTCTCAAAGAGGTGCCCGTCATCTATCTCGACATCACCGAGGAGAGGGCCCGGCTCTTAAACGTGGCCCGCAACCGGATCAATGGCGACTTCTTGGGCTGGGGACGGGTGGCAGAAGCCATCGGACTGCAAGCAGGCTGCGCACCTACGCTCGCTCACCGCCACACACGCGAATGAACCCCAGAGCACCGGCTCCACCCGCGCCCCCCCACTTGGTGCTCGCTTCTACGTACCGCGCGGTCGTTTGTCTCCGCGTTTCCTCGACGGGCCCGCTTGTAGGTTACTCAGGTAGAGCCTGGATCTCCAGGGTGCTGCTCGCATACTTACCCGGGCAGTCTGACATCCCAAACCCGGCCGGGTCCGCTATCGATTCCCGGCCCGGCGTTCAGGACAGGTTCAGGTAGGTGGTGCAAGGATATGGCCGTGACGTTGCTTAGGATTCCCTCCCTGAGCTGTGTCCCAACCCTGTCTGGTGCTGCCTAACCCCAACGTGGGTTGGGCAGCACCGCCATATTTTGCGGCGTTCTGCCCTTCCTACACTCGCTCCGTCCCGTGCTGCAGCAGCGCCCTCAGAAACCAGCGCTTGCGGTGACCACCATGTGCCTGAGCAGGGTGAATAGCCAGGAAGACCGACGCTGGGACGGGTGGTCGAGGCCATCGGGGTCGCCTATCAGCGAGAAGAGCACGTGAAGACGGCAAACGAGATGGAGCCAGTGGCACGAGTCATTGTGCCATCACTCATCCACTCCAGCTGTTCGAACGAGACTGGAGGACCGTCGAAACACGTGCAACCCTGCTCATGAGCCTGGTACAGCCTACGCAGAACGAGACATTAATATACTTAAGTACGTCCTTGATGTTCTCAATCTTTCGCTCTATGCTGAATCAAGATTAGCGAAGGGAGATCCGTATGGCTCAGTGGAATGAATTGACCGATCTCACCGGCGACCGCACGTTCGTGGTCACCGAAGTCCGGCTGAAGGACAGCGGTGTCCGCATCAACGGCGAGTTCGAGCTTCCGCCGCTCGCCGGCCTCCGCTACGAAGACCAGGTGTTCGTGAGCGAGTTCGTGCGTTGCCACGGCTCCATCAAATACATGGAGAAGGCCTTCGGCATCAGCTACCCCACGGTGAAGAACCGGCTCAACAAGATCGTCCAGCAGATGCAGCTGGTCGAGGTGGTCCAGGTAACTGCCCATGACGAGGTCTTCGACCTGTTGGAGCGGGGCGAGATCTCGGTCACTGAGGCCGCGGAAAGGTTGGAGAGATGAGAGTGCCGCCCTGGCTGGTGTCTATGCATCTGGTGGAAGGAGAACGGACCAAGTTCCGCTTCTGGTTCCACTCAGACCCGGGGCATCGAGGTCTTTGTGCAGGACACGAGCAATCACAATCGGACCGTGGCTTTCACGCTCCGCTAGATGACGAAAAGGAAGGTGACCATCGTGGGTGACGATCGCACTCGCATACTGGAGTTGTTGGCGGCGGGCAAGATCAGCACGGAGGAGGCGGCGCGCCTGCTCGACGCACTCGGCGCACGGAGCGGTGAGGGGGCCGGCACGTCCGACCCCGCCGCGGGTACCGGCGCACACGGGGCCAGTGGAGCCGACGGCGTCGGAGGGGCTGACGCCCAGGCCCAGGCGAAGTCAGGCTTCCACAGGTTCTTCCCGGGCGCCGGGGTGAAGACATCGCAGAAGACTGGAGCATCCGGCACACCCAAGTTCATGTACGTGAAAGTGGTGAGCGTCAAGGGCGACAACGTGAACGTGAAGATTCCAGTGGCCGTGATGCGCGCGGGCCTCAAGCTTACGTCTCTCATCCCGGCCCAAGCACAGGACCAGATCAACAAGAGCATGGCCGAGCATGGCATGTCGTTCGACCTGAACAACTTCAAGTCGGACGACTTGGAAGAACTCATCGACGCCCTGCGCGAGATGGAGATCGACGTCGACTCCGCCAACGGCGACAAGGTGCATGTCTACACAGAGTGACCGAAGCCGGGTGACCAAGTGGCCTGCGGCGCCGGATAGCGGGGTGAGGCGTCGCAGGCGCCTCCCACCCGCTGCGGGACCACCCGGAGATAGACTTTGATGAAGCCGCTTCCTAGCTAGTGGACGCTCGACTCGCGGGGCTGAATGCAGGAGCAGAAAGCCGGGGTTGGAAGGTCTCAACAGCCATTCTTGGCTTTCCTAAGCGGAGGAGGGATCCGAACGCGATATCGGCATCATAGCCCTTGGCCGAGTGATGGCCGACGCCGTCTCGCCGTTTCAGAATCGTCGGCGCGCCCTCATTAAGCTTGACTGGTCAGGGAATTCTGAGGTGTGATAGGCGGCTTCTGGGGCTGAATGAGGCTTCCGCAAGCCGAGATACCCGGTGTTTCTCACCGGGTTTACGGGGGTATAGACACTCTGGATGGATCACCACAGGCTGTCCTATGTACCCGCGTGAGAGTTTTGTGTATGTGCTCGAAATGGGGGTCGCCATGAGACCTCGTGCTGAGCAGCGGACCATCAAGGGCAACACCTATGACCCTACAACTGCTCTGCTTGTAGCTGACGACGATTGCCCTCCCGATGAACCTGACTGTCTCTATGACGGAACCAACCTATTCCTGTTCCGCACGCCGGACGGTTCTTACTTCACTCAGTTGAGATCTCAATGGAGAAGTGCAACGGATGGACACGTCGAGCCGGTGGACCTACAGAGGGCTCTCCAGTTGTATGAAGAGAGGCTACTAGAACATCACGTGCCATTCGCAGAAGCATTTCCCAGCATCGAGACCGGGTAGCCACGCCGCGATCTCGGTAAAGTTCCCGGAGATCCGCATGGGTGCACCGGTTGGCTTGATGGCGTGAAAGCAGGCCCGGAGCTTTCTATACCCGCTGCAGAGAGCTGGTAGGAAGGAGCAGCCAAGATGCCATATGTTCTGGTACAAATCGATGTCCATGACTTCGCCGAGTTTGAAGCCATCTTCGTGGGGAACGCGGATAGGCGTCACCAGTGGGGCTCGAAGGGCGGACGGGTTTTCCAAGTTACAGGGGACCCCAAGAAGTGCATAGTCCTGCTTGAATGGGACGATGCTGACAGAGCACAGGACTTCATCGACTCTCCCGAGTTTCGCGTAGCTGCGGAATGGGCAGCAGACGGTTTGACCTTCAAGGCGACCGTACTCAATGAGGTACTGCAGAGCGACGCCTAGCCTGGATTCTCCCAACGCTGAGACGTGGAGCGATATTGGGTCTGCGCTAGCAAGACCTTGACCTGGATAACGGGGGACTGGGCCGAGGCGACCATCAGCGAACAGCGGGAAGCGCTCAGCATCTTCAGGAGGATCACGGCCATACCCGAGGGGTTGGCTTTCGAGGTGCCAGACCTAGCCGTGAGCTTAGCGATCGCCCTTGAGACCGGTAGGTCGGCAGCTGTGGAGGTGGCGGCACCCGGACTTGTGTGGTCTGCCGATATTCCCTTCCGACTGGTGACGGCCTAAGAAGCACAAAGTCCCTGCATCCGGGTGACTTTTTGCCGGTCGGGGCCCCCATTGTCTTCGCCCTCAGAACGCCGAGAAGCCCCGTCCCGGCAGGCGCGGTCTCTACGTGTGACTCGCCGTGGTGCGGGTGTCAATCGTCGTCGTTGGCAAAGGCTCCAGCCTTCCTAGGTCAAAATCGAGGCCCTTGGCGTCACCGGCAGATAGGTCAATGACCGTCGCGGTCTCATAACTCTCTCCGCCGTACCAGAAGACATCGGCGTTGACCACGTAGTGCCCGGGAGTCAACCCCTCAATCACGAAGTTGCCCGACCCGGCGGATACCTCAACCTGGCGGGTCTCGCCGTCATCAGCACGGGAGGGAGAAGCACCGACCCAGACGTACGGACGGCCACTCCAGGTTACTCGGCCGGCTATGGTCCGACCGACCTCTAGGACGAAGTCAGTCTCGTTCTCGCCGGCCCTCACTTCCACTACGTGCGACTGCGACATGTACTTCGTGCCCCGGGCGTCGACGTGAACGTCGTAGCGGCCAGGCTCGAGTCCCGCTACTCGGTAGGCTGTTGCCGCGCTGGTCTGCGTGATGACTTGGCCGCTCTCATCCGACACATCGACCTGGACCCCGGTAACGGTGGTCCTGGCCGCATCGGTTACCCTGACCCTCAGGGCAGCCGACCCGGACAGAGTCGTCGTCGGGGCAACTGTTCCGAGAGAGCCGAGAGCCAAGGTGGAGGAGGGAGAATCCGCTTGAGTTACCTGACCGCAGCCCACTACCGTCAGCGTCGCCGCCAATAGCGCAACCAACACCGCCGCTCGCAACCTTATCTCAGACGACCTCCCGAGAGCCTCTTGCCCAGGAGCGAACCACTTCTTACTAGATCCTACATCAGGAGGGACTTCCTGTCCCCAGTTGTTCGTCATTCGCGGCCCCACTGGGGGCTATGATGTTCGGACACCGCACAGTCGCCCCTACCGGCAGCCGGAAGAACACGGCCTACGCCGCTGCGAGAGCTTCCGCGACCCGGAAGATGTCCCCGGTTCAAGCCGGGGTTCTTAGAAGAACAAGTGCCTATTTGCAGGCCTATGGTGGCGGAACCCGGGCCTGGAATAGACGCACCCCTGCACACCCGCATCCCGACGTCCTTCGCGTTAGTCTCGTCGCAGCTGCAACGGCGCGGCAAGGCCCCGCCCCAGCCGAGACCAGCCGAGACCAGGGCCTCCTGGGCGGCATCCTCAGCCAGGCCGGTATCCAGTGTGATCAAGGTGAGGCTGCGGACGAGACGAGCGCTATGAGCCTGCACCGGCGCGTCGAAGTCGGCCGGCCAAGCCCCTTCGTCGCGCCCCGCTCTCGCTATTCGTCCTTCCCGTGTCTCTATGACGTCGACCTGCCACATCGGATAGTCCCGAGGCTTCCTTTCCAACCACTCTATCTAGGAAACGTCTGAGGGGGCCGATTTCTTCACTTCTCTCTGGAGCGATGGACAATCTGGGAGTGGTTTTTGCTCCCGGATCGCACCGTGTCTGCGAATGTCGCACTTGTCCATCGTGAGCTGGGTAGAGAATACCCATAGTAGCGTCGGCAACCACGTAGCGGTTTGATCCCGCGCTCCGCCGCAACCTAGCTCCGTATGCAGAATTGCCTACTCCGCCTCATCGCCGACTTCTCCACAGAGAACGAGAAGGATGCTTCAAATCGGCCGGTTTTGAGGACCTGTTGAATTGCGCTTTCTGCTGTCGGCGGTCCGGACTGCGGCGGGGACTCAAAGAC
>JAAYCW010000170.1 GCA_012729575.1 Actinomycetota bacterium
CGCGCCTGGCAGGATTCGAACCTGCGACCCACGGATTAGAAGTCCGTTGCTCTATCCAGCTGAGCTACAGGCGCACATCTGACGCGACCGCTGCGACCCGCGGGCGCCCGAGGAGCGGGCGACGGGATTCGAACCCGCGACAACCAGCTTGGAAGGCTGGAGCTCTACCAACTGAGCTACACCCGCCTGCGTATTCTCTGCTGCTGCACCGACGCCATAGTCGGGACGAGAGGATTTGAACCTCCGACCCCCTGCTCCCAAAGCAGGTGCGCTACCAGGCTGCGCCACGTCCCGCCAGCCGCAATCCTCTGGCCTCGGCCGCGAGAGTATACCGTATCGTTCCCTACTTTCGCCCCGCGAACATCGTCCCCATTCCTGACTTCGGGACTCATTCTGCATTACACTGGTAAGGATGTGCTGATAGGGCATGCGTGCAGGCGCGAGATCCCGGACCGCATTTGTCGGCGCGGGAGAGCGCCACTTTTCAACAAGGAGAGCACATGAGGATACTGGTTACGGGAGGAGCCGGCTTCATCGCTTCGCACGTCAGCGACCGACTACTGTCGCTCGGCCAGCAGGTATCTATCGTGGACGATCTGTCCACCGGCCGGCGCGAGAACCTCCCTGATGCGGCGACGTTCTACGAGATCGATATCCGCGACAAGGCGCTCGAAGAGGTCTTCGAAGCGGAGTGCCCGGACATGGTGATCCACCATGCGGCCCATGCCAACGTGACCGAGTCCGTACGGGATCCCCAGCATGACGCCGACGTCAACATAGGGGGCTCCATCAACCTCTTCGAGTGCTGTGTCAGGTACTCGGTCGACCGGGTCGTGTATGCAAGTACCGGAGGGGCGCTCTACGGGGAAGCGTGCTACATGCCGGCAGATGAATCCCACCCCATCGATCCCGTCTCGCCCTACGGAGTCAGCAAGCACGCCGTGGAGCAGTACCTTTACGCCTACAGGCAGAACCACGGCCTGGAGTACGTGGTGCTGCGCTACCCGAACGTTTACGGACCCCGGCAAGACCCGCACGGAGAGGCCGGGGTGGTCGCCATCTTCGCCCTCCAACTCCTGACGGGAAGACAACCGGTCATCTTCGGAGACGGAAGCAAGACCCGGGACTACTGTTATGTGGGCGATATCGTCGATGCGAACATCCTTGCCCTTAACAGCCCGGGCGGCGCCATCTACAATCTGGGGCGGGGCATCGAGGTGACCGACCTTGAGGTATTCCAGACAGTCCAAGAAGCTGTGGGCTCCGATGAGCAGCCACTCTTCGCCGCGGTGCGGCCGGGTGAAGTCCAGCATATCGCGCTGAACGCCTCAAAGGCGGAAAATGAACTGGGGTGGAGATGGAAGGTGGACCTGATCGAAGGCATAAGCAGGGCCGTGGAGTTCTACCGCGCAGACAACGAGAGGATGCGGACGTGAGTAAGAGAGACCGACGGGATGATGGCCGCCGCGGCGACCGCCGCGACAACCAACCCGAGGACGAACAACAGCGCCGGGCCGGGGAGACCGATGTCCAGGAAGGGGATTCCCTCATCGCTCTGAAGGCCATCTTGGCCAAGGTGGCAGGACTGCTGAAGCCCCTCCAACTGAACCAGGACGAGTCCGTACGGCTGGTCGAGCAACTCTACAGCAAGGTGCTGGAGACTGACCTACAACTCGCCGGAGAGACCGACGACACCCGCAAGTCCTCGGTGCTCGCAGCCATCCAGAACGCCACAGTCCGCCGCGAGGGTGGCAAGATCTTGGTGGACTACTCCACCGTTTCCACACCCGCGGAGACCCAGGAGCCCGCAGCATCAGCAGACGCGGAAGCCGCTGCTCAGGTCACTAAAGGGTCACCGGCAGAAACAGCGGCCGCTGAAGAATCGGCACAGACGTCCCCCACTGAAGCGACGGATGATCCCAAACCGCCGCGAAAGACGACTTCACGAAGAACCGCAGCCCGCAAACCTGCCCCCACTCAAGCCGAACCCCCGGCGGACTGACCGGAACCGGATCAGCTCTCGTCGAAGTAGGTCAGACGCTTGAAGTACCGGAAGCGCTCGGTGATCTCCTCCTGCGTCAGAGACAGCAGGCGGTCCAGACTGAAGTCCTCCACCGCGAACGAAGCGAGCGTGCTCCCGTAGATGATGGCCCGGGCCAGCGTGGCATCGCTGACCTCTCCACACGCTGCCAGCGATCCGACGAAGCCGCCTGCGAAGGTATCACCCGCTCCGGTCGGGTCGAAGACATCCTCCAAAGGCATAGCAGGCGCGGCGAAGAACTCTCCATCATTTGAGCAAGTCATCAATACGCCGTGTTCACCCCGCTTGATGACCACGGTGCAGGGGCCCATCGCCCGCAGAGCCCGCGCTGCCTTCACAAGGTTCGACTCGCGCGATAACTCCCGTGCCTCTTCATCGTTGATGATGAGCACGTCCACCCGCTTCAACACTTCGCCCAGTTCGTCCGGCGTGCCCTCGATCCAGAAGTTCATGGTGTCGGCGGCCACCAGTCTGGGGGCCGTCACCTGGTCAAGGACATCAAGCTGTAGGCGGGGATGGATGTTGCCCAGAAAGACGAACGGAGATGACCGGTAACCTTCCGGGATCACCGGCTGGAAGCCTTCGAAGACGTTCAGCTTCGTGTAGATGGTCTCCCGGGTGTTGAGGTCGAAGCCGTACTCGCCCTTCCAGCGGAACGTCTCGCCGGGCACAGTCTGGAGACCTGCAAGGTCGATCTTGCGCCCCTCGAAAAGAGAGGCTCCGCTGTCGCCGAAGTCATCCCCCACCACCGCGACCAGCCGCACGTCGGTAAAGAAGGACGCAGCCACCGAGAAGTAGGTCGCCGACCCTCCCACCACACGCGCCGCCTCACCGAAGGGGTTCTTGATGGTGTCGAATGCTACCGAACCCACGGCCAGAACCGGGTTCATGCCCGCCTCACCCGACATACTTGCCGATGATGGGGGCAAGATCCCGCTTGGCCTCAGCGGAGATGGCCTCCCGGCTGGTAATGATGGCCGCGGCGAGGGCACTCACGCACGCGCAAGCTCGCTCCAACGGCACCCGTTCCACGGCCTCCGCTATGAGCCGCTGCGCCATCTGGGCATTCTGTGCCGAATTCGCAACGACCATATCCACCGTCACCTGGTCGTGTTCGGGATGCCAGCAGTCGTAATCGGTCACGAGTGCGATGGTCGTGTAGCAGATCTCCGCTTCCCGGGCCAGCTTGGCCTCCTGCAGATTCGTCATCCCCACGACGTCCATTCCCCAGCTCTGATAGAGCCGCGACTCCGCCAGCGTGGAGAACTGAGGTCCCTCCATACACACATAGGTACCACCCATATGAGCGCGTGCCCCCACCGCAACCGCCGACTCGTAAGCTACGCGACTCAGCTCGGGGCAAACCGGGTGGGCCAGCGAGACGTGGGCCGCTACGCCCTGCCCGTGAAAGAAGGTGCCGATGCGCCCTCGAGTCCTGTCGAAGAACTGATCGGGGATCACGACGTCCAGCGGCGGGTATTCCGCCTTGAGACTACCGACGGCGCTTGCAGAGAAGATGAGCTCGACCCCAAGAAGCTTGAAGCCGTAGATGTTCGCGCGGAAGTTGAGCTCTGAGGGTGGTATCCGGTGCCCGGCTCCGTGACGCGCCAGGAAGGCCACCCGGCGGCCGCGGAGGGTCGCGGTCACATAAGGACCGCTGGGCTCGCCGAAGGGAGTCGACAGCCGGACTTCCTCTCGATCTGTGAGTTCGGCCATGTCGTAGAGCCCACTCCCCCCGATGATGCCAATCTGAACCGACATGCTCCTCCTTCGGTAGCGAATCTCAGTACCGCCCTCACCGCATCCCGACACCGCTGGGCGGCGCGCAGGACAGAGTATCACGGGCCGCTCAGCGCCTTGGGCCGCTTATTCCCTAAGATGCCTCTTGGCCTGGGGATTCCCCAGCGCTCTCCGCCGCCGGCTCGCCCTCTCCCTCAGCTTCGCTCGCCTCCCCGGCAGACGGTTCCGCCTCTCGCTTCTCCAGCGAGTTCACATATGCCAGCTGGAGCTGCGACAGCATACTCCGGTGGGCAGTCATCTCCTCAGCCGCCCGTGCCGGCTCCACGATGGCCATGAGGGCTCTGAAGGCGTCGATGGCCATCCGTGCCTGGTCGAGGTCCTTCATTTCGGCAGTGTCCGGGGCCACCCCCATGCGACCGACCGCCAGCGTCGAAAGTGAGTGCATCATATAGAGAATATGCTCACTCACCGGCAGGTTGCGGATCTCTTCCTGCAGACGCCGCATCATCTCCGCGTCTTCGGCAATCTGAGCCTCGGCCGAATCGTCATCGCCGTGTGCCGGACCACCCATCTCTTGATCCTTTGTCTCTTCATCCATGAGACCTTCTACCTCCGACTCATCACCATCCCAAGACGCTTTCCAAGCCATGTTAACAGCGACGTTACCATAGTCTGCGCTGCTAGAATGACGTGGGATGTGACCGAAGACGGACCGAGGAGCTGGGAGAGCTTGAGCCCGACGGAATACGTGCGTGACGCAGAGGCCGATCTCGACCTCGAACTCGTGGTGCGCGCCCGCTCCGGAGACAAGGATGCTCTGACCCAGCTCTATCGCCGACACGAGCGCCGCGCGTACAACCTGGCCCTGCGCACCCTCGGCAACTCCTGGGACGCCGCCGACGTCTGCCAGGAGGCGTTCATCAAAGCCTTCAGGAATCTGGACTCCTTCAAGGGTGAGGCCCGTTTCGGCACCTGGCTCCACCGTATCGTGGTCAACGCTGCCTATGATCACCTGCGCCGGCAGAAGACCGAACCCATGGATTCAGAGATCCTGGATAGTCTCTCGGGGCCCACTGGACCGGCTGAGGTGGTGGCTACAGGCCGCGGCGGTATCGACCCGGCCGTTGACGGGCTATCCGACCCGCTACGCAAGGCCCTCATGAGTCTGAACGAAGGGTTCCGCTTCGCCGTCGTCCTGTGTGACCTGCTCGGCTATCCCTACGACGAGGCCGCCCAGATCCTGGGGGTCCAGGAGGGGACCATCAAATCGCGGATCTTTCGGGCAAGGGAGACTCTCGCGGCCGCCCTCTTAGAGGCAGGTTATGAGGGGCCAGGGAGCGCCGGTCATGCCGGTGAGCCCTCGGCTGGTAGGAACCACTAATCTCCGAAAGGCGTCACACCACAGGATGAACCAGAGGAAGACATGTGATGGTGAGGGGCAGTAGTCAAGATGGTGATCAGATGACGGCCGCCGGTCCGCTTTCCGGCCACGTGGACGATTGGCAGGAACTGGCCGTCGACTACCTGGATGGCACTCTGGACACCGAAACCAGAGCGGCCATCGAACGGCACCTGGATGCATGTCCTACCTGTGCTGCCCGGCTGCGGGTCCAACGGGACGTCATCGCCCTGCTGGAGGAGATCCCCCTGAAAGAGGTTCCGCTCGGGCTCGAGTACCAGATCATGAGCAAGATGCCGGCTCTTCCCGAGACAGGCCCCGCAGAGGTTCGGCGGCCTTCAGGTGAACGCTCCGGCTGGTCGCGGATATGGCAGCGCAAGATCAGGCCTTGGGTACCCGCCACCATCGGCGTGATGGCAGTCTTGCTGGCCGTCGTCGGCTACGGCCTACTGCGGGAGGACGGCGGCGACGAGGTGGCCAGGGTGGACGCAACCACCACCGTCGTGGCCTACACTGCCTCGGCGGCTGCCGTCGACGACGGAGGAAGCGAAGAGGTTCTCGGAGTGGAGCTGACAAACGCGGCTCCTTCGACCACGGCCGCACCGACAGCTACCACCACCGGGGCGGCCGAGACGACCACGACGGCGGCCGCAGCCGAGACCACCGCACTGCCGCCGGGAGTAGAAGACACGACGGCCCAGATCGCGGCAGCAGGCATAGAGAATAGAGAGACCATGATCGCAAGCCTTCACGAGATGCAGACTCCGGCTTACTTCCATCTGCTGGCGAGAGACTCTGGTGATCCGGCCGTAGCGAAGAGAGCGTCGGCCTCGGTGATGGAACAGGTCTTCGCGCTCACCGGTTTGGAACCCCTAGCCGAAGACCTCTCACCGGGCGATCCGGTCTTCGCTGCTCTTGTCCCGCGTGAAGACGCCGAGAAGTTCGTAGACCTGCTGCGCTCTATTGGGACGGCCGCCGAACTGGAAGTGGTATTGGGAATGGAGCCACCCGAACCGGCCGCCGACGCAGTGACGCGGCTGATGGAGCACAAGAGAGACCTTCCCGTGCTCTCCGCGCAGCGGACGCCGCCACCCGCCGTTTCGGACTACACTTTCACTACTTCGACCACCTCCGAGCCCGCCGAAGGGCGGGACACGGACACACCTCCACCCGATCAGACGGGTGCGCATGTACTCGTGGTGATTTTCGTGAATTGATGGTCGGGGTGCCGGGATTTGAACCCGGGAC
>JAAYCW010000033.1 GCA_012729575.1 Actinomycetota bacterium
GAGGTCGTCGATTATCCTGGAGAGCTCAAGAGCGGTCGCCCCTCCCACGACCGATCTCACGACCCGACCCTCCTGATCGACTACAAACAACGTGGGAACGGCCTGGACCTTGTAGGCCGCAGCAACATCGTCGGACGCGATCATCACCGGGAAGTTCCAGCCGCCGGACTGGAGGAACTGCCGCATGGCAGCCTCCGTTTCGCTCACTGCCAGAACCAACAACTCCGCTCTTTCTGCTTCAGCTCGATAGAACCTATCGAGTTCGGACGCCTCCGCCCCGCAGGTACTTCACCAACTGGCCATGAAAGCCAACACCAGTGGTTTGCCCCGGTAGTATCCCAAGGAGACTTCCGACCCATCCAGAGTCACACCCGAGAAGTCGGGAGCCGCATCGGCTGAAGTGGATGGAGGCTGATTCGCACCCGTGCTCGAGACCGGCGCCGTGGTCGCCGTCGTGTCCGAACCGCAGCCCGACAGTGCGACGGCACAAACAGCGATCGTCACTACCAGAACCAACCATTTGGCCCCGGAGGGTGTTGCTCCCCCACATTCACGCCTCATCATATGGACCCTGCCTCTCACAGCTCGTCATGCTCGCTTCTGACTCCTGCCACCAGCCGGCCCCGCCCTATCCGGACGCGGCCTCGGCAGGTTCCGCCGGCCCTTCCGCACCCGGCGCCGGCCGCAGCCGTCCCCGGGTCTCAAACCACCATGCACCAATTACTCCCACAATCATCATGCCTACCGCGATCCACTGCTGTTGGGTCAACCCCAAGACCCCGGGATCGTTCGTCCGGATGAACTCGATCAGAAGACGCTCTATCCCGGCGAGTACCGCGTAGATGAAGAAAAGAGAACCCTCCCGCTTGAGCCTGGGCCCTATGAGCCACACAAGTAGCGCGAATATGACCAGCGATGCTGCGGTCTCATACAGCTGAGTCGGATGCACGGGCTCCGGGGTGGGAGGTATGCCGTGAGGGAAGGTCAGGCCCCAGGGGAGGTCGGTGGGCAGACCGTGGTCGCAGCCCCGCAGGAAGCAACCGATGCGTCCCACGCCGTAGCCCACGGCCACCGCAACGGCCCCACAGTCCATGACTGCCGCCAACCTCTCCTTGGAGAGCAACGTGACGACAACCACGGCCAGAATGGCGCCGAAAAGCCCACCGAACCAGACAAGCCCCTCACCGCTCAACAGATTCTCCGGCCATTGCTCGGGATGGAGGATCAGGTAGTGGATCTTCGCTCCCAACAGGCCACCGACCACGCAGGCGATAAGCAGCCCATAGATGAAGTCCGGCTTCACACCCCGCTTCTTGAACTGCCAGTGCGCGACGAGCCCGGCAGAGATGAAGGCAAGGGCCATCATGACCCCGAACGAGTTCAAGGTGAAACCACCGATGTGGAGCAGTTCCGGATACATTCGGCTCCTACGTCCGACCGATGGGTCCGCTCGCCGGTAGCGTACCGGCGAGCGGACCCATCAAGGCCGGATCGGGAATCTTGTGAGGACCGTACCGGTCCCTACACTATCCTGCTCAACTGAAGCCGGACCTCGGAGAGCACGTCCCCGATCCCCGACTACCGCCGGACGACCTAGTCGCCCCGTCCATGTTCACGAGCCCGCCGAATCCGGTGAAGCGCTGCTCGACGTTCCGCCCGCCACAATCCGGACATACCTTAGCCTCGTCTTTCAAGAAGCCGAGAACAAATACCTCGAACTCCTTGCCACACGAGCAACATCTCAGATCGTACGAAGCCATCAGGCCAGACCGAACTCGGCTTCGTAGTCTTTCTGACTGCGGGCCCCGATGAGCTGCGACTTCAGCTCGCCATCATTGAACATGATCACCGTGGGTATGCTCATGATCCCGAACCGGGCCGCGAGTTCCTGGTTCACGTCCACATTGACCTTGACGACCTTGACCGTATCGGGATGATCGGCAGCCATCTTCTCCAACACCGGGCCCACCATACGGCACGGACCGCACCAGGGCGCCCAGAAATCGGCCACCACAGGCACAGTCGACGTGGACACGATCTGGTCGAATTCCTGCATGTTCACATCTTGGACGGTCGCACCACTCATTACCTTCTCCTTCTTTGCTCGGGGGCCGTTCCCGCGGCCCCAGACGACGCCTCACTATTTTACCCGACGGCGCGATCCCGCTCAGACCACCCCCGCACACAGTCATCGAGGTGGCCCCACCTGCGCGCCGTCGCGTATTGTTACCCAATCAGCCAATCGGCTAACCTATAGGAGCATGTCACCCGAGCAAGTGGAGGCGACCGTCATGAGACTAACCTACTTCGGCCATTCTTCCTTCCTTGTAGAGACCGCAGACGGCACCCGGGTGATCTTCGATCCATACCGGCCCGGAAGCTTCGACGGAGCGGTCAAGTACGGCCCTATCGACGAACCCGCCGATGTGGTCATCGCCAGCCACCTACACGACGACCACGGCGCCGTCGATACCATCCCTGGAGATCCGCTGGTGTTCGTGCACCCGGTTGCGGAGACGGTCGGGAACCTCTGTATCAGCGGTGTGGAGGTGGCCCATGACGAAGCCGGGGGAGAGAAGAGGGGCAAGAACACCATCACTACTCTGGACGATGGGGATATCCGTTTGGTGCACCTGGGTGACCTGGGACATGTGCTCGACGCAGCCACAGTGGAGAGCATTGGGAGCGTGGACGTCCTTCTCATACCGGTCGGAGGTTTCTTCACCATCGACCATGAAGAAGCGGCCTCGGTGATCGAAGCCCTCGGCCCCAGCATCGTCGTTCCCATGCACTTCAAGACGGACAGTGTCGACTTCCCCATAGCGCCGGTCGACCAGTTCCTGGAGACCCAGCAGACGGTGGAACAGAAAGACGTCTGCACCCTGGAAGTGACCCACGAGACTCTGCCTCGAGACAGGACCACGATCCTACTCACCCACTCCCGCTGAGTCTGCCGACGGCCGGCCGGAGAACACGACCAGAGCCAGAGGGCCCACGAGCCGAAAGGTAGGCCATCTCGCCTCAGAAAGGAAGACCTTTGGGAGACGACGGGGCCGCAGGGGGCGGGACCTCCTCCAAAGCCAAGAAGAAGCCGGATTGGCTACAACGCCTTATCCGTCTCAAGCCGGGACCGCTGCGACGGGCAGTGCTCATCGCCGTAGCTCTGGTCCTTTTCTTCGGTCTCGGAGGCGTCCTATCGCGGGTTTGGACCGGCTATCTCTGGTACGAAGAGGTGGGCCACACCAACGTGTTCTGGACCCCCATACTCGCTCGTCTGCTCGTGGGCCTGTTCTTCGCGGTGGTGTTCTTCGCCGTCTTCTACGGAAGCGTCTGGCTTGCCCGGAGAATATCGCCCCGGCTGCTGCCCGTCCCTCAATCTGAAGACGGCGGCGTCTTCGAGTGGGCCACCACGCGCAAGTGGCCGGGCCGGCTCATGTTGAGCATCTGCATCGTGGTGGCCATCGTAATCGGCATCGCCTACAGTGCCCGCTGGGAACAAGTGTTGCTCTTCTTGAATCAGAGCGATTTCGGCTACAGGGATCCCCTCTTCGACAAGGACGCCTCCTTCTTCGTGTTCACCCTACCCTTATGGTCGATGCTGGTGAACTTCACGGGCATCGTCCTTCTCTTCACTTTCATCGCCACCGCCTTCACGTACATCGTCGATCGGGCCTTGGTCGTGGGCGACAACAACAAGATCCGCTTGGCGGCCCATGTCAAGGCCCATCTGTCGGCCATCATGGCCCTGGCCATGCTGGCCAAGGCGGCCGACTACATGCTACAGACCTGGGAACTGGACTATTCCACGCGCGGGGTCACCCTGGGGGCAAGCTACACGGATGTGAACGCCACATTGCCCGTGCTGCAGTTCTTGGCCATCGTTTCGGTCGTCGCGGCGGCCATCTTCCTCCTCAACATCCGCTTCAAGGGATGGAAGCTCCCCGCCATCGCAATCGCGGTCATGATCCTCACCTGGGCCTTGGCCGGCAAGGCCTACCCGGCGATCATCCAGCAATACCGGGTCTCGCCTAACGAGATCTCGGCGGAGAGTGAGTACATCGGTAACAACATACAAGCAACGCGCTGGGCTTTCGGCCTACACGACATCAGCGAGGTCTCCCTGGAGGCCGACACCGACCTCACCGCCGCCGATATCCTCGCCAATTCGGCCACCATCGACAACGTGCGCCTCTGGGAGCCGCGGCCGGCCCTCTCTACCTATTCGCAGATCCAGGAGATCCGCCTGTACTACTCTTTCAGCGATGTCGATGTGGACCGGTACGTCATCGACGACGAATACCGCCAGGTGCTCATCAGCGCCCGAGAGCTCGACCAGACCCAGTTACAGCAACAATCACAGACTTGGGTCAACAAGCACCTCACATACACTCACGGGTATGGCTTCGTGCTCAGCCCGGTGAACGAAGCGGGCAGAGATGGGCTGCCGCTGCTCTTTGTCAGGAACATCCCGCCCACCACCGCCACCGACATCAAGATCACCCGGCCGGAGATCTACTACGGTGAGCTGGGTAATGATTTCGTGGTCGTACGGACCACCAGCCCCGAGTTCGACTATCCCAAGGGCGATACCAACGTCTTCACCACCTACGAGGGCCACGGTGGGATCCCCATCGGGAGTACCATCAGGCAGTTGGCCTTCAGCTTCCGTTTCAACACCCTCAAGATTCTCTTTTCCAGCTCATTCACAGACGAGTCGCGGATCATGTACCGGCGCACTCTGGAGGAGCGGGTGCAGGCCCTCGCTCCCTTCCTGAGCTACGACAGGGATCCGTATCTGGTAGTGCGCGCCGACGGCTCGCTGGTCTGGATGTGGGATGCCTATACAACGACGAACCGCTTCCCCTATTCGCAGCCGCACGGCGACGGCCTCAACTACATACGTAATTCCATCAAGGTGGTCATCGACGCCTACAACGGCGGTCTGACCTTCTACCAGATGGAGGGTGATGACCCTGTTGCGAACGCGTGGGGCCGGATCTTCGATGGGCTGTTCACCCCTGGGGAGGAGATGCCGGAAGACCTGCGGACGCACGTCCGCTATCCCGAAGACTTCTACAGCATCCAGGCCGCCGTCCTCTCCACGTATCACATGACCGATCCCCAGATCTTCTACAACAAAGAGGATGTGTGGGAGATCCCGATGGAGATCTACGGCCAGGAGGAGATCCCGGTGGTCCCCTACTACGAGGTCCTGGCGCTGCCGGGCGAGACCGAACCTGAGTTCGCCCTGCTCCAGCCCTTCGCTCCCTTGAGCAAGATGAACATGGCCGCGCTCTTAGTGGCCCGTCAAGACGGAGAGAACTACGGCAGGCTCATGGTCGTCGATCTCCCCAAGAGCAAGCTCGTATACGGGCCGGCCCAGATGGAGGCCCGTATATCCAACGATCCTGTCATATCCTCACAGATCACGCTTTGGAGCCAGGCGGGAAGCCAGGTCATCCGGGGCAATCTGCTGGTGGTCCCGGTGAACCAGTCGGTGATGTACTTCGAGCCGGTCTACCTGCAGGCCCAGCAGAGCCCCATACCCGAACTGACCCGAGTGATTGTCGGGTACGGCGACGACATAGTCATGGAGCCGACCTTGACAGACGCGCTGGTCAAGATCTTCGGGCCGGAGGCGGCTCCAGACGCCACGACCACCACTACCTCCGGCACGACGACGACCACTTCGGCACCCCCAAGCACCACGACCACCACCAAGCCCGATGGGTCCACGACCACGACGGCCGAAGGACCCTCGACCACCCTCCCAGCCGATGCCGCTGCGCTGATCGAACTGGCCAACCAGCACTACGAGGCTGCGATCGAAGCACAGAAACGAGGGGACTGGGCCGAGTACGGCAACGAACTGGAAGAACTCGGCAAGGTCCTCCAGGCCCTTGAGGCTATCCGCTGAGCCACTCCCGGCGCCACACCTCGGGAACGGTGCCGGCGACGACGGATACCGGCCCTCTTCGACGGCTTGCTTCTATGGCGTTCTCCGGTAGACACCTGTTCTTGGGCAGAGAATGGCGCGGGACGGTTTGACCTGCGCCCGTAACGGCAATAAGTACCTGTAAAAAGCTACCAGGCGAGGTTCACAGTGGAACCCAGAGATAGAGACAATGCGCCCGGCGTCCGACGTTTGCCGAACGAGGTCGACAAGTTGTTCCTGGAGATGCTCCGCGGAGAACGGACGCCGCGATACGGTAGGACCGCCTTCCGGCCCAACGCCGATGTGTACTACGACAAGCGCGAGAACAAGGTGGTGGTCAGGCTTGAACTGCCGGGCATCGATCCGAACACGGTGAGCATCGAGGTCGATGCCAATCACCTGCGCGTGAGCGGGATACGCGTGGATGAGCGCCACCCTGATGCCGTCTACCAGCAGATGGAGATAGTCTACGGCCGCTTCGAACGGACCGTCATGCTGCCTCCGGGGGTCGATAACGGCAAGGCGTCGGCCAACTACGACTCCGGCTATCTGGAGATCGTGCTGCCGGTGAAGCCACGCCCGGCAAGGAGGCGCATACGCATCAGTACGCAGGATGAAGCCGAAAGGAGGGAAGAACGATGACCTCCTTCGGTTCAGATACCGGTGCCCGTGCCGCTGGTCCCGACGCCATCGGCGGTGAGATTCTGGCCGCCGGTCAAGACTTCGTCATAGTGTCCCGGGAACCGGTCGATACAGGTCTGGGAGCGCAGCCGGGCTTGATCCCGGTGCTGCCCCTCAAGGACACCGTGCTCTTCCCCGATACGATGATGCCCTTGGCAGTGGGTCAGCCACGTTCGGTGCAGCTCATCGACGATGTCCTGCGGGGCGACAAGCAGGTCGGCCTGTTCGCCTCCAAGGATCCGGAGGTGGAGACTCCGGGCCCAGACCAAGTGCACACCGTCGGCGTGCTGGCTAGTATCCAGAAGATGATCAAGGCCCCGGACGGAACGCTGCGGATCATCGCCCAAGGCATACGCCGGATAGAGATCGACCGCTTCACGAGTGAGGAACCCTACCTCACCGCGGAGGTCCACGATCTTCCCGACATAGTCGAGGAGGGGACGGAACTAGAAGCTCTGCAGCGCAACCTGGTCTCGGTCTATACCCGGATCATCGGGATGGTGCCCTATTTGCCCGACGAGCTGGAGATGGCGGCCGCCAGCATCGAAGACCCCGGTGTTCTGGGCTACTTCATCGCGTCCACCATGCGCATCAAGACGGAAGAGAAACAGCAACTCCTCGAGGAGGTGCACCTCTCCAAACGCCTGCGCAGCCTGACGGCCCTCATGAACCGTGAGTTGGAGGTCCTCGAACTCGGCTCGAAGATCCAGGATCAAGTGCAGTCCGAGATGGACAAGAATCAGCGCGAGTACGTCCTACGACAGCAACTAAAGGCCATCCAGGACGAATTGGGAGAGACCGACGAGACCCAGGCCGAGGTCAACGAGCTGCGTGAGCGCATCGACCAGGCCGGACTCCCGGAAGAGGTGGACAAACAGGCCCGGCGCGAATTGGACCGGCTCTCCAAGCTGCCGCCGGCCGCGGCCGAGTACGGAGTCATACGTACCTATCTCGACTGGATAGTGTCGTTACCGTGGTCGGTGGTCACGGAGGATAACCTGGACATCGGCCACGCCCGCGAAGTGCTCGACGACGATCACTACGATCTGGAAGACGTTAAGGACCGTATCCTCGAGTTCTTGGCCGTCCAGAAGCTCAAGAGCGGAGCCACCGGGCCGATCCTGTGCTTCGTTGGGCCTCCGGGGGTGGGCAAGACCAGTCTGGGCAAGAGCATCGCCCGGGCCATGGGCCGCAAGTTCATCCGCATCAGCGTGGGTGGAGTGCGCGATGAATCCGAGATCCGCGGACACCGGCGCACCTACGTGGGCGCGATGCCCGGAACCATCATCCGAGCCATCCGCGATGCCGGCAGCAGCAATCCGGTCTTCATGATCGACGAGATCGACAAGATGGGCTCCGACTGGCGCGGCGATCCGTCCAGCGCGATGCTGGAAGTGCTCGATCCAGAGCAAAACGGTACCTTCCGCGATCACTACCTCGATCTGCCCTTCGACCTGTCGAAAATGATGTTCGTGTGCACGGCCAACGTGCTCGACACCATTCCGGGACCCCTCCGGGATCGCATGGAGATCATCTCCATCGCCGGTTATACCGAGGAGGACAAGCTCCACATCGCGAGACGCTATCTGGTCCCCCGGCAGTTGGAGCGCAACGGTCTCAAGCCGGGGCAGCTGAAGATCACCGATGCCGCTCTAGCCACGGTCATCGAGAATTACACCCGAGAGGCCGGGGTGCGGAACCTGGAGCGCCAGATCGGCAGCATAGCCCGCAAATTCGCGCGCATGGTGGCCGAGGAAGGACGGAAACGGATAACCGTGGGCGAGAAGCAGGTGGCCAAATTCCTGGGTAAGAAGAAGGTGTTCCGCGAGACCAAGCGGCGTACCAGCGATCCCGGGGTATCGACCGGTCTGGCTTGGACACCGACCGGCGGGGACATCCTCTTCATAGAGGCCCGGGCCATGCCCGGCACCGGCCGTCTCACGCTGACCGGCCAGTTGGGCGACGTCATGAAGGAATCGGCACAGGCGGCCCTAACCTACGTCCGGAGCGCTTCGGAACGGCTGGGCGCCGACCCAGACTTCTTCCAGAAGCACGATATCCATGTGCACGTTCCAGCCGGGGCGGTACCCAAGGACGGTCCTTCGGCCGGCGTGGCCATGGCCGTGGCATTGGCCAGCATGCTCTCCGGCCGGGCCGTCAATCCCGACGTCGCTATGACCGGTGAATTGACGCTCACCGGACAAGTGCTGCCTGTGGGAGGTATCAAGGAGAAAGTGCTGGCCGCCCGGGCGGCCGGGATCGTCCGGGTGTTCCTCCCCGACCAGAACCAGGCCGACGTGGACGAGATCCGGAAGGACGAGATGCTGAGCGGCATCCAAGTGTGTTACGTGGAACACGTGAGTGCCGTGCTCGAGAGGGCATTGGTCGACGTGAAGAAGCGTCGCCGGACGGGCACCGCCTGCGTGACGTCCGAGACCACGGGGGGTCAAGGAGATGGTGGAGGAACCTAGACGGTGGGATCCGGCCGGGCGGGAGGAGGCTTACCAGGACCTGGATCACCCGGCCGATGTCTTCCTCGAGGTGTGGGGGGGTGATCTCCCCAGCTTGTTCGAGAACGCCCTCTTCGCGCTCTACGACCATTTGGCCGAACTCGAGACCTTCGACGTGGAGCGCGAGGAGGAGATAAGGCTGCATGCCAAGGACTATTCGGAGGCCCTCCGAGCTCTTCTGGCTGAGGCCCTATACCGCTTTGAGACGGAATGCTTCGTCGCTATACGTGCGGAGATAGCCGTGGACGACGCCGCTGTGGACCAGGTCGGCGTTACCGCCCGGCTGAAAGGCGAGGTTGTGGATAAGACCCGTCACAGGCTCCTTACCGAGGTGAAGGCCGTCACCTACCATCAGTTGGCCGTCGAGAGAGCTCCAGAGGGCGGCTGGAAGGCGACCCTGCTCTTTGACGTGTAGACGTGATGGTGCCGATGGGACCGCCTTTCGGCGTGCGGTCGGAATGAGGTGGCATCGTGGCTCCGGCCTTGGAACAATTGAGCGAGTGCCTCTGGGAGTTGCCGGCGACGGGCGGCATGCGTGTGCCCGGTCGCATCTACGCCGATGCCGGGCTGGCGGAAGCCCTCCGCGACGACCAGAGTCTCACGCAGGTGGCCAACGTCGCCCATCTGCCGGGGATCTTGTGCGCCTCCTTGGCCATGCCCGACATCCACTTCGGTTACGGGTTCCCGATCGGAGGAGTAGCCGCCTTCAGTGTGGAGGAGGGTGTGATCTCCCCCGGCGGCGTGGGATACGACATCAACTGCGGTTGCCGCCTCCTGGCCACCGATCTCCAGGAGGGAGACATCAGGGAGAGGATGCGCGGCATCGTCGATCAGCTCTTCCGCGACGTCCCCTCGGGGGTGGGAGCGAGTGGCGCGATCGCGAAGCTATCGCGCAAGGAACTGGAGCAGTTGTTGGTCCAAGGAGCCGCCTGGGCGGTCAAGCGCGGTTACGGCTCACCGGATGACCTGGACCACACCGAGGACGGCGGCGTCCTGCCCGGGGCCGACCCGGCCGCGGTGAGCGACCGCGCTTACACCAGAGGACTGGACCAGGTGGGGACTCTCGGGTCCGGCAACCACTTCTTGGAGGTCCAAGCCGTCGACCAGGTCTTCGACCGGGAGGCGGCGGATGCCTACGGGCTGCGCGAGGGCCAGATAACCCTGATGGTGCACTGCGGATCACGCGGCTTTGGCTATCAGGTCTGCGAGGACTACCTGGCCGTGATGGCGGAGGCAAGCAGGCGCTACGGCATCGAACTCCCCGACCGGCAGTTGGCCTGTGCTCCAGTATCTTCCGAGGAGGGACGGCGGTACCTGGGCGCCATGGACTGTGCCGCCAACTACGCCTGGGCCAACCGGCAGATGATCATGCACCTCACCGAACAGGCCCTGCTGCGCTCGCTCCGCCTCCAACCCAGAGACCTGAATCTACGCCTAGTCTACGACGTGGCGCACAATATCGCGAAGCTGGAGACGCATCGATCCGGAGGCTCCACGGTCCTCGCGTGTGTCCACCGCAAGGGCGCCACCCGGGCCTTCGGACCAGGCCGGGCAGAGGTGCCCCCGGATTACCGCGCCGTCGGTCAGCCGGTCCTCATACCTGGAGACATGGGCACCGCCTCCTTCGTGTGTAAAGGGAGCGAGGCGGCCATGGATCAGACCTTCGGCTCCACCTGCCACGGGGCGGGTAGAGTCATGAGCCGGTCGCAGGCACTGAAACGGGCCCGGGGAAGGATGATCGACCGGGAACTGGAGTCGGTCGGTATCTTGGTCCGCTCGCAGGGTCGTAAGACCCTGGCCGAAGAGATGCCCGACGCCTACAAAGACGTTGAGCGGGTCGTCGCAGTGATGGACACTGCCGGCATCTCACCCCGGGTAGCCCGGCTGCGCCCGCTGGGAGTCATCAAAGGCTGAAAGACGAGGTCACGCCCTAGGGGCGAACGTTTCACTCTTCCTTTGCTTCGTCTTTCTGCAGGCGCTGGACGGTCACGCGGCCCAGACGAGCTACCTCGCGCACCGGCGAAGAGTCGGCCAGTTTGGTGAGTGCATCGGGCGGCACTCTGTCTTTGAGCCCGTCCATAACGGCATGAACGGCTCGCGCGGCTTCGTCCTTGGCCTGATAAGACCCTGCCTTCTGGACCGCCTGCACCAGAGCCTCCATCTGGTCCTTGACCGCTCGGCCACTATCGGTTACCAAGTCACGGACCGAGAAATTGAGCTTGAACTCCAAGTGATCGCCGTGCTTGTAATGGGTGATGCGTTGCACCACTCTCAGCAGGCCACCCCATACCAGCCTCCCGGTGGAAAAACGTCGCTGACTGCGTTTGCTGCGCCGGCGAGAACCGAGCACTGCGACACTGGAACTATTCCCCTGCACGCGAACTCCCCTGTTTGTGGTAGTGGGAATGGATATGTCTCATGATACCCCAGGAATCCGTCCAGGCAAACTGCATCAGTGATGCCGTTCCACCCGGAAACGGAAGATCCGGTACTGATCCCGGCCGAAATCGATGCCTCCCTTCCGGCAGACTATGCGTAGCTGCTGCTCCACGGTCTCCACGCCCTCCAAGGCGGGCAGCAGGAGAGCCTGCCTTCCGTCGGCGGTCCGTACGATAACCCCGTAGAGCTGCGGATCGAGAGACTCGGCACCCTCCACCTCTTCAGCCGGACCGAGAACGTCCACCGAGATATCGAGCCCGGCCAACTCCTCCTCATGAACGGGAAAGAAGCGCGGGTCGCGGGTGGCGGCACTTATGGCGTTGGCTACGATCTCGCTCTCGATGCTGTCTCGGTAGCCCTCCGTCGTCCCGATGCAGCCCCGGAGGGAACCGTCCGGTAGGTGTAGCGACACAAATACACCCGCCCGCCGCGGTTCGAGACCGGATATCGGCTCAGCATCGATCGTCACCCCATCACGTACGTAGGCCTCGATGGCCCGGCCCGCCAGAGCCACCAGGGGGTCTCTTCCGCGTTCTTCCTGGGCCGGGGCGCTCACCGGACCGCCCCCTGCGCCCGCTCCGCCTGGTCCACCTGCGACGCTTCCGCCATCTCCACCTCGCCCACCATATAGCCCACCCCAAAGGGCCCCTCGTACGAGAGTACCCGGTTACGTACCTGCATCCCCGCGGCTCGAGCCGCCGTTACCACTCCCGACAACACCGCCAGAGAGCGGTACCCACACTCCCCGGCTGCGGCCGTCAGATCCTGGCGGATGGACAGCAGCCCCTGCCAATCGCCGGCCGCGAACGTGTCGACCACCTGCTTGTCGAACTCGGCGCCCCGCGGATCGTAACCGGCGGGTGCACCCGGAATCAGACGGTGACTCAAATCGCTGCTGGCCACGTAGACGATCCGGCTTGTCGACTCGACCAGAGCCTCTCCCACGGCCTCTCCAAAGCGCACGTGCTCTTCGCAACTCAGTTGAGAGAACGACAGCACCACCAGATTACAGGGCTGCTCCAGTCCCCCCATGAGATAGACGAGGGGCACCATGGAGCCGTGGTCGAGTTCCACGGAGTCGCCGTACGAGGACGTGATCGTCGTCGGCACGTTCTTGGCCGCCGCACGCTCCATGATCGCTTCGGCAACGGTTTCGTCTCCGGCAGCCGAGAGAGTGACGTTGGGGGCCCTGAAATAAGCCAGCGAACCCTCGTATGTGGAGGCAAACGACACCCCCATCTTGCGGACGGCCAAGGGAGCATGGGGAGACAGGAGCACCACGGTGTCCGGGTCGAGGCCCGCCACCTTGGTCCTGAGCTCGCGCATAGACTGCACAGTAGCATCCACTCCGGCCAGGTCTGGGCCACCGACCTCAGGAACCATGATCGGCGGATGCGGTGTCACGAAACAGCCGACGAGTGTCATTCCGACACCTCCTTCAGGATGATCGCAATCTCACGGCCACAACGGGGGCACCGCCCAAGAGCCGCCCTGTTCTTGCGCAGCCTGAAACCTTCACGCTCGATCAACGTTTCCCCGCAATCGGGGCAAACGGTCGATTCAGTTGCATGCCCGGGAACGTTACCTCCGTAAACGTATTCGAGCCCTTCCTCCTTGCCGATACTCAGCGCTCTCTCCATGGAGGCCAACGATGTGGGCGGTATGTCACGCATCCGGTAGGTGGGATGGAACCGGGAGACGTGCCACGGGATACCCGGAGAGACGGACACCAAGAAGCGCGCCACCGCCCTCAGCTCATCGTCGGAGTCGTTCAGTCCCGGGATCAGCAGAGTGGTGACCTCCAACCATACGCCCATGCTATGCAGGCGCCGGATAGAGTCGAGAACGGGTTTGAGACGCGCGTCGACCCAAGTGCGATAGAAGTCGTCGGAGAATGACTTCAAATCGACATTGGCTGCATGCAGATGCCCATCTATGTCGGCCAGTGCCTCGGCGGTCATGTAACCGTTGGTTACAAACACGTTCTTGAGCCCAGCCGCGGTCGCCAAGCGGGCGCAATCGCGCGCGTACTCGTAGTAGATGGTCGGTTCCGTGTAGGTGTAGGCGATGCTGAGACAACCCGATTCCAGTGCCGCTTCCACCACTTGACCCGGAGACAGGTACCTTCCGGTTATGCGTCCCTCATCGCGAGGCATCTGGCTGATCTCGGCATTCTGGCAGAAGGCACAGGCGAAGTTACAGCCCACTGTGGCGAGGGAAAGACTCATGCTCCCAGGGAGGAAATGGAAGAGGGGCTTCTTCTCGATAGGGTCGACGGCCAGGGCCACCGGTCGACCGTAGACCAGAGTGTACAGAGCTCCCCCCCGGTTCTCCCGCACCCCACAACGCCCTCGTTCGCCTGGAGCGATCCGGCAATGATGAGCACACAGGAAGCAGTGGACATTTGGGCCACCTCGCCATTCGCGCCACAGAGCCGCCTCTGTTATTTCGGGAGGACGGTCGCCGTGCACTTTCGTGTGCCTCCTCTACCAGGTGATCCGCGACACCTAGAAGTAGCCTGCCACCCTGCGGCGCATGCGCGTCACGGGGGCCAGTCCCTGCATACCCCAGTTGAGAGTGTATTCGCGCGGGTTGAGTCGGTGCCTCACGCCGCCCGCTCCAACGAGGGACACGAGCGTCTCCCGCGTAGGGAGTGAATCAACCACGACATAAGCCATGCCTACCTCGACCTTACGGTGAGCATCACTGCCCGCGCAACCCGGTCTTCCCACCAGCCAGGCCAGCTCCGCCGCCTTCCTATTGGCCCTGGGTCCCAATGAGCGGCCGTTGACCACCTCGATCATGTCGGCGATCTGGGCCGCGCGCAGTCGCGCCTCACGAGAGATGGCCCCTCGGCGAAAGAGGTCGTAGGGATGAGGCAGTGAGATCAAACCGCCCTGCTCCCTTATGAGAGCGGCCGACTCCTCCAGGGGAAGACCGGCAGGGATCTCTTCCCGCACGTACAAACCTATGATCTCCCCATCGGCCGTGAGTAGTTCGACCCCGGGGATCACGCGGGGCAGTGACGGATCAGCGTCGGCCAGAGCCAAAGCTTCGAGAGCTCCCTGCACCGTGTTGTGGTCGGTCACAGCCAGGCAGTGGATCCCCCGGCGTGCGGCCTTCTTCAACAGAGCGGCCGGAGACATCAGCCCATCTGAAGAGAAACGGGTGTGATTGTGGAGATCCAGCCTGACGCTAGGACCAGGCATGATCACACGTCCGGAAAGGACCCGGCGGCACGGCGGCGGCGGCGATCACGAAGGGTGCGCTTGCCTCCTCCTTCAGCAGCCTTACGACGGTCTGCCTCGCGTCTGTCGATGATCACCTCAACCCCCTCGACACCGTCGAAGCGTTTCTTGAACTCCTCGTAGTACTTGTCCGCCAATTCGCGGGGTATAACATAGTAGATCACTATCTGCCTCCTCCATCATCCATCATGGTCTATGATAGTGTCTTGGTGCTACGTGTCCAAGAGCCGCGAGTGCAGACTAGGGTATGGCCGATACCACTGAAGAGAATGAGACGGGACCGCTTCTAAAGAACCGATACCGTCTGGGGCGGGTGTTGGGCCGTGGTGGCATGTGCATCGTCTACCAGGCTTGGGACACCAAGCTTCAGCGCAATGTCGCCGTGAAGCGGTTGGAGCCTCCCCTCAACGAAGATGCGCGCACAAGGGCCCGGTTCGACCGCGAGGGACGAGCGCTCGCCCAACTCTCCCATCCCAACGTGGTCACCTTGATCGACAGAGGGTCGAGCGAGAACGACGACTATCTCGTGTTCGAGTACGTGGAGGGAAGATCGCTCAAGGAGATGATCCGAGAGGGTCTCATGGGCATGGGCGATTTCGGCCGCATCGTCGGTCAGGTGGCGGAAGGGTTGGCGGCGGCCCATGCTGCCGGAATAGTCCACCGGGACGTGAAACCGCAGAACATCTTGATCGACCGTAATGGTCACGCCAAGATCACCGATTTCGGCATCGCCACAGGGCCGGACTGGACCCGTGTGACCCGGGCGGGATCCGTAATCGGTAGCGCCCGTTACATGTCCCCCGAACAGATCCGAAGCAAGCCGGTCGACGGGCGCTCCGACATCTACTCGCTCGGTGTGGTGATGTATGAGATGCTCACCGGGCAACCGCCCTTCGACGGTACGAACATGCCCGAGATAGCGCGTATGCACCTCAACGCCACTCCCGCTCCCATCAGCGAGGTACGGACCAATCTCCCCGACGGTCTGGAGAGAGTGGTTATGCGCTGCCTCGAGAAGGCTCCAGAGGACCGATTCGTCTCCGTGGACGAGCTGTTGGGCGCTCTAGTGGGACTCGGCCTGTACGCCCCCCAGCGGGTTTCCGAGGTCTCAGCCGCTCAACGACGGCCGCACCGTCGTGAAGAGCGCGGATCGCGTTCCGGCTCGGCCCGCGCTGCTGGAACAGCGGGAACCGACCAAGACGACGAGGACGAGACCCAGTGGTTGCGCCAACGCACCCGCGAGTTGACCCGGCAGAAGCGTGCCCGCCGGCGTTGGAAGATACTTGGAGCTCTGGGCGCGCTGGCGCTGATAGCTCTGGCCATAGTCCTCGCTATCACCCTGACCGGAGGGGGAGCGCCCTCGGTGGTGGGGCTGACGGTGGATGAAGCCACAGTGCAGGCGGAAGAAGCCGGTATGGAGGTCGAGGTGACCGACGAGGTGCCGTCCTTCGACAGGCAGGCGGGGATCGTTTTGCAGCAGGATCCGGAGCCGGAGATCAAGGCAGAGGATGATGTGCTGCGGCTCATCGTCACCAGAGAACCGATACCCGTGGCCGTCACCAACCTGGACGATGCCGACCATGAGGGCGACGACGTGGAGAACCCCGATCAGCTTCCCAACCTCATTGACGGCAAAGAGAGCACCGTTTGGAGCACGGAACTCTATCGATCGAGTGCCTTCGGCGACCTCAAGACGGGTGTGGGTTTCGACTTCACACTGGAAGACGGGGCCACGATAATAGAGATCGTTTCCTCAGTGGACGGTTGGAAGGGCCAGCTACTGCAGGTTCTGCCCTCGAGCGGTCTAGCCAAGCTGGATAATCTCGACGGCGAGACGACTCAGATCATCACCCTCAGGGATCCCATTACCGGTGGCCGTTTCTGGTTCACCGAGCTCACCAAATTGACGGACGACCGTTGGGGCGTCGAACTGTCGGAGATCCGCTTCTACAACTGATATTGCTTAGTTCGAATTCCTAACCGACGGCGAACCGTGCTACCCCCGCCAGCCAAAGCGCCGCAGTGATTGCCGCCACCACCAATAACACCAGGGCAAGAAAGACCCAGTCGGCAGGTTGCACCACCATCCGCTCCCGATAAGTACGGCTTGGTAGGGCCCCGAAGGCCCGGGCGTCCATGGCCACGGCGATCCGCCCGGCCTTGCGTACGGCCCCTGCCAGAAGCGGGATGGCATAGCGGCGCGTCCGCGACCAGAGGCGCAGCCATCCGTTGCCCTCCTTGACGCCGCGCACCCTGTGGGCCGCCCGTATGGTCTGATAGTCAGACTGAAACAGAGGCAACATGCGGTAGCCCGCCAGCGTACTGTACGCCACTCTGTAGTTGAGCCGGAGTTGATGGACCAGGCTGAGTACCAGATGTTGCGGTTCCGTGCTCTTCACGAAGACCAAAGAGAGCAGCGCGAACGCCATCAACCTCAGCCAGAGGGTCCCGGCGGCCCAGAGAGCCGGCGCGGTGATCTTAAGCGACCCGATGTAGACCAAAGCGGGGGAGACGGCGTTCTCCTTATTGAAAAAGATGTTGGCCAGCAGGATGGCCACACCGGCAAGTACGAAGACCCACAGAGGCTTGACCTGCGACCACAGACTCAACCCTGCCAGCAAGCGGCCCACCAACAGAGTGAGACAGAAGAGGACGGCCGGTGTCGCCGGATCGAAGATGAAGGTCAGTGTGAGTGCCACCAGCACGACGGCGAGCAACTTGATGCTGGGGTTGCGTCGGTACAGGTAACTCGGAGCTGGAGCGGGCGGTGTCATGATGCGCCGCTCCCATTCCTTCCGGCGCTGCTGAGAAAGGCCCCTACTGTCAGGAGACCATCGGGTATTCCACTCGACAAACGGAGACCTGCGGACACCCGTCCGAGGGCAGGGGTGGCGAGCCCCGACGCCTCGACCATCTCGGGTCGGGAGAAGAACCCCTCGGGAGTACCCGAGTAAACGGAACGCCCGGCGACGAGCACGAGGAGCGAATCCGCGTATTCACCCACCAGGCGCATATCGTGAGTGATCATGATCACGGAGCCTCCGGAGCTACGAAACTCCTGCGTCATCTCCATGAGTCTGAAGGCCTGGGACTCATCCTGCCCCAGAGTGGGTTCGTCGAGCACCAGTACCGACTGGCCGCGGATGAGCATGGCCGCTACGCTCAGACGGCGCTTCTGCCCTTGACTGAGAGCGAAGGGACTCGCCTCGGCCAATGGCAGCAGTCCCAGACGATCGAGCCACCACTCCACCAACGAACGCTGCTGGGAGTTGAGATGCCGTACTCCTTTTCGGCCGGCCTTGGGGGATAGACTGAAGGCCAGCTCCCCCAGCACGGTGTCGGCCACGAACTGATGCTCCGGATTCTGGAAGACGTAGCCCACCCGCTCGCTCAAGGCCGACGGGCCCAGATCGACGATATCGCGCCCCCCGAGAAAGACCTTACCCCGAGAAGGTTCCAGGACCCCCGTGATCAGCGACGCAAAAGTGCTCTTGCCGGCGCCGTTGGGGCCGATCAGGGCCAACAACTCGCCGCGCGCGAGAGTCAGAGACACGTCGGTGAGCGCGTTGCGGCCGGCGTCGCTTGCCACGGAACCAGCCCGTCCCCCCCGGTACCTGTAGCTCACTGCGGTGGCCTCCATGACGACCTCGCGCGTCTTTGCCCTTCCATCGCCAGGACTCACACTGCCGGCAGTCCTCATGCGCAGTCGCTCCATCAGCCCGGGTGTAGCGGCCAAAGAGGCAATCGTGGTGCCAACATCGACCGGATCGCCTGGGACATCCCAGCCCGCCTCACGGAGAGCCTTGACCAATTCGACCGTCTGCGGACGCCATACCCCGGCCTCCGCAAGAGCGTCACCCCGCCGGTAGAAGGCTTCGGAGGGACTGCCTCTGTAGAGCAGCCGTCCACCGGCCTCAAGTACCAGCACCGTGTCAACCCACTCCATGAGTTCGTCCAACTTATGCTCGATGATGACCATCGTATGCCGTCCGTCCGCCGCCAGACTCCGTAGCAGGGCGAACAGATCCGAGGTGGCCTGCGGGTCGAGATTGGCCGAGGGCTCATCCAGCACGAGCACGCGTGGTCCCATGGCCAGCACGGCCGCAATGGCCACTCGTTGCTTCTCCCCGCCCGAGAGAGTGGCCAGATGTCGTTTGCGGTACCCGGCCAGACCAACCGACAGAAGCGCCTCATCGATGGCGTTCTCGATATCGGCGGAAGGCAGGCAGAGATTCTCCAGGCCGAAGGCGATCTCATCCTCCACGGTGAGCGTGCAGAACTGAGCATCGGGGTCCTGGAACACCAGACCGGCCTGCTGGGCCAGCACGTGCACCGGGCTTTCATCCACCACCAGTCCGGCGATGGCCACTCGCCCCCCGTACTCACCCTCCACCAGTTGAGGGATCAGACCATCCAGACAAAGGGTGAGCGTGCTCTTGCCCGAACCGCTCGGGCCGAGTACCAGCACCGTCTCGCCGGGCGCCACTTCAAAAGATAGGTCGACCAGCGCCGGTTTGATCCGAGCGGCGTAAGTGAACGTCAGCCCAGCCGCCGAGATAGATGGAGCGTCGTCGAGGATGCCCGAAGCCTCTTCACCCTTCCGGCTCAGATCTTCTTCACCTTACCCTTGGAGATGGCGAGTCCGGAGAGCACGCCCGTCCGGGCCAGAGCCCCGCCCAGGAGTTGGGAGACCGCACCACCCAGTATCAGCGAGCCGACGATGCACAAGATCGCCGCTATCCCGATGCTGCCCCAAGAGTACATGGCGTAGTAGCTGTAGACGAACGTGTCCAGAAGGATGCTGAATCCTCCGGCCAGAGCCGCCGCCCCATAGAGAGCGACCCCCGTGAAGCGCTTCCAGCGAAAGGCGGCGAACACGACTTCCGCCCCCATTCCCTGGATGATGCCGCTCGCCATCGTGAGAACGCCCCACTGGTTCCCCAGGGCCATGCTGACGAAAGCCGCCACGGTCTCCCCCATGAGGGCGGCTCCCGGCCTGCGCACGATGTAGGGGACCAGCAGCCCTCCCACCATCCATATCCCTACAAAGGCGTAGTGGAACGGGAAGGGGATCGTCTGCAGGACACTGGACCAGAGCAGACCCCAGCCCCAGAAGATGACCCCCACGGCCACCGAAAGCGCCGCGGCGATCACAAGTTCCCGGGTGCTCCAGTCCTTGAAAGTCAGGCCCAGTCTCCGACCCGCCCTGACCGCCGAGTCGCGGGATGATGCCGGGCCCCCGCTCCCTCCGCCGCTCATAGACCATCCCCGGCCTGGGCCACGTCTCCGTCGATGTCTCTCTGGATCTCGTCCACCAATCCGTCACCGGGCATCCCGGCGGCCAGAGTCGCCGTCATGACCGAGGGGCCGCGGCGCTGCGCGGCGCGGAACGCCGCCCGCAGCCCGGCGAAGACCTGATCCTCAGTCCCCGACATCAGTGTGCTCAGATTACCCACCCGCACCGTACAGCCTTCCGACTTCGCGGCCTGGATGGTGGCTTCGATAGGCTCTCCGATCCCTTCCTGGCGCAACGGGTAGATAGAGAACTGGCACCCTACCACTTCGGGGCTCAAATATCCCGATCGTTCTGTCATCCTTACTCGCCTCCCTCGATCACTTCTTCCTACCTTCCTCGATAGTGAATCAGGAGCAGCACGCCGCTCCCGTGGGTTACCCTAGACTCAAAGCCGGTCATCATGTTGCTGACTCCTCTTGTGGCCGACTGGTGAAGCGTCTCCCCAGCCAGCGGGTAGAGAAGACCCTCGGTCCGGACGTCTTCGACCGCCGGCGTCAGTGGCAGCAGAGACACAAGATCGCCTCGTGAGCCGTCGACCACCACGTTACCTTTGACCAAGAAGGCCTCGTGCAGATCGTCGACCATGCGGACCCGAACGCGCTCGAACAGCCCAGATGTCAGCAGGAACAGGTTCCCGATGAGATGGTCCAGCCGGGGGCCGCCCAGTGCCCCGTAAACCGTGATCTCCTCAGCCCCTCGCTCAACGACCAGACGGAGCGCGGCCTCCGTGTCGGTCTCGTCCTTGGCGGTCGGGAGGAGCAGGACCTCCACTCCCTTCGACGTCAGTTCCGCGCGGGTACGGAGACTCACCGAGTCCATGTCTCCCACGAGCAGATCGGGAACGACCCCTACCCGTGCCAGAGCTTCAGCCCCCCCGTCGACCGCCACGACCAAATCGGCAGCGGCGAGGGAGCCGGCCTCCAACTCGGTGGCCAAGCTCGAACCGGCTACTACGACAACGTGCATCGTCACTCCCCATGAGCCGGAGGAGCGTCGAACCCCTTTGAGTGAAGAGACGCCGGGACCACCAAAATACGGGCGGGCCGGTGCGGATCACCATTACTTCCCTTCGCTGGCATTACCCAGATCAGGTTCGTAGGGTCTGTGGCAGCGCCACACTCTCAGCTACAAGCTCCCCTAGCAAGGTATTGTTGAATATGGCGCGATTATAGCACCACCCGGTGCAAAGACCCGCCCGACGGCCAGCGGAGCTCAACCGGGTTGTGTATAATTCTGGGCTGTCTCCAGCGCCGGGAAAGACTGCGGGGGGGCTCTTTGCCGGTGCTTCTGCGAGGCCTCCTGCGGCGCGATGACCGCCGGTTGGGCAAACACGTTGCTGCGGTGACCGTGCGGAACCAGACCCGATTGGAGCTGATAGCATCCGCGACATTGAGCGCCGGATGGGCGCCGTGATCTGTCACTGCGGAGAGGAGCGGCCGTGTCGACGACGGGAACGTCTGATACGAAGGGAGCGACCGGGGCGGGCCTCACAGAGATCCGCTGGCACGCCCGGGGTGGCCAGGGGGCGGTGACCGCCGCGAAGATGGTGGCCGAACTGGCGTTGGGGCAGGGCAAACACTTCCAAGCCTTCCCCGAGTACGGGCCGGAGAGGTCTGGAGCCCCTATCGTGGCATTCACCCGGGTAAGTGACGAGCCTATCCAGATCTATGCCGGGGTAGAACACCCAGGTATCGTGGTGGTACTCGATCCGTCCCTGCTGGGCACCATCGACGTCATGCGAGGCGCCCCCCCAGACGCCGTCCTGCTCGTGAACAGCGAGATGACTCCGACCGAGATGCGAGGCCACTACGCACTGACGGGAGGACGCCTGTTCACCGTGGCGGCGACCCGCATCGCCACCGAGACCATCCGCCGTCCTATACCCAACACTCCCATGGTAGGAGCGCTGACCCGCATCACCGGACTGTTTCCGATCGAGAACGTGGTGGAGTTCCTCCGGGAAGACTTCGGCAAGAAGTTCCCCCCCAAGGTAGTCGAGGGCAACATCAACGCCATCATGCGCGCCTACGAGGAGGTCAAGGGCGAATGAGCGCCGCAGAGAAACCCCGTTGGGACGTCAGCGATGTCGATACCTGGGGCCCGGACAGACACGAACTAGGTGCGACCATCCCCGTAGCCGGCAACTCGGTGGAGTTCGAGACAGGAGGCTGGCGCTCACAGGTGCCGGTCATATGCACGGAGAAGTGCACGGGCTGCATGCTCTGCTACTTCTACTGTCCGGACGCCTCTATCATCATTGAGGATGGTAAGGCGGTGGGAATCGATCTGGAACACTGCAAGGGCTGCGGCATCTGTGCCAGGGAGTGCCCCGCGAAGGCGATCAGCATGAAGGCCGAGGAAAAGGAGTGAAACGGTGAGCGCACAACAGACGGAAACGCTCGCCGTCACCGGGAACGAAGCGGCAGCGGAGGCCATGCGGCAGATAAACCCGGACGTGGTATGCGCCTATCCCATCACTCCCCAGACCGAGGTGGTACAGCTGTACGCCCAGATGGTCGCCGACGGGAAGGTGACCTCGGAGTTCGTCACGGTCGAATCGGAACACTCGGCTATGAGCGCGGTGATCGGATCGACCGCGGCCGGTGCCCGGACCATGACGGCCACCTCCTCTCAGGGCTACGCCCTTATGTGGGAACTCCTCTACGTCGCCTCGAGCTACCGCTTGCCCATCGTCATGACCACGGTGAACCGTGCGCTTTCCGGACCCATCAACATCCACTGTGACCACAGCGATACCATGGGTGGCCGCGATACCGGCTGGATCCAACTCTACGGCGAAGATCACCAGCAGGCCTACGATAACTGCATCCAGGCCGTGAGGATCGCGGAGAGCATGGATGTCCGCCTACCGGTGACCCACATGTACGACGGATATGTGATCAGCGGAGCGATCGGGCCGCTGGTCATGCTCCCCGACGAACAGGTGCAGGAGTTCATCGGGCCTTTCAAGGCCGTCAATCCACTCCTGGACATCAACCGCCCTGTCACCGTCGGTCCGTTCGACGGTCTGCACGGCTGGTATTTCGAGCACAAGGTGTCTCAGAACCGAGCCATGGATCGGGCATTCAAGGTGATCCAAGACGTCGCCGACGAGTTCGCCGAGCTCAGCGGTCGCCGGTACGGCATGTTCGAGCCCTATCGGCTCGAGGACGCCCAGATCGCCGTTGTGGTAGTGGGTTCGACGGCCGGGACCACCCGCATGGTAGTCGACAAGCTGCGCGCCAAGGGAGTGAAGGCGGGCATGATCCGCACGCGTGTGTTCCGCCCGTTCCCCCACGCCGCCTATGCGAAGGCCCTCGAACACGTGAAAGTGGTGGGCATCATGGACAGGGCCGACTCCTTCGGCGCACAGGGCGGGCCTCTCTTCTTGGAGATACGAGCCGCGCTGTACGATAACGACCCCAGACCCCAGGTCCTACCGTTCATCTACGGCCTGGGCGGACGCGACATCTTCCCCGACAATATCGAACAGGCCTTCCAAGTGCTGCAAGAAGCCTCGCGGGAGAACAAACGCGTCTCGACCGAACGCCGCTATCTCAACCTGCGGGAGGACTGAGATGGGAACCAAGGACAAGGGTTCAGCCCTCTACGAGGTCTTGAAGGGCATTGATTTCGAACGGCGGCAGCTGGTCGGGAAGAAGCCTCGGGTCGGTCTCTTCGATCTGGTGCGGAAGGACGACGGCGACTACCGCTGCTACTCATGCACCTTGTGCGAGCGCATCTGCCCGGTCGATTGTATCGAGCTCGAGTACTGTCCGGAATTCGCGGAAGAGCCCTTCGACTTCGAAGCTGCTCGGGCGGCCGCCCTGGCCACGCTGCCGGGTGAGAGCTGCGGAGCGGCCTCGGCTTGTGTGGCGGGCGAAGCTCCAGACCAGTTCGTGCCCGAGATCGAGCTCAAACTCCTCGATCCGGTGATAGCCGGGATCCGTTCCGGGTCCGGCCTGGTGGAAGCGCTTCACGCGACTCAGGAGACCTACGGTTACCTGCCACGAGTGGCGCTCGAAGAGATCGCGGAGGAGATGTGCATCCCCTTCTCCCGGGTGTTCGGAGTGGCCAGCTTCTATAGCCAGTTCCGGCTCCGTCCCGTTGGCAAATACGTTATCGATGTGTGTATGGGCACGGCCTGCCATGTGGCCGGCGCTCCGTTGGTTGTGGAGGCTTTCAGCCAAGAGCTCGAGGTCCCGGTGGGTGGCACGACGGCCGATGGCCTCTTCAGTCTCCATACGGTCAACTGTGTGGGCGCATGCGCCCTCGCCCCCGTGGTCCGGATCGGGAATGACGAGACCCTGGGCCGTATGGGCCCCACGGAGGCTCGGCGGTTGGTGCGGAAGCTGCGCAAGCAGGAGGCGGCTCGATGAACGCCGCCGCCAAGGCCCGAGTCGACAAAATAGGTGCCGCCCTGGCGGCGGCTGCCGACGCGACCGCTTACCTGGCCGATGACGCGAAGACCGAGATACGCATCTGCGCCGGCACCGCCTGCCATGCCTCAGGAAGGGTCTCGCTCCGCAAAGCGGTCGACAAGGCCTTGGCCGACCGCGGTCTGACCGAGACGGTGAAGATCGTCGAAACGGGTTGTCACGGTTTCTGTCAGCAAGGCCCCATCATCGTCCTGCGGCCTAAGGGTATCTTCTACCCACGACTGAAGCCTCAAGACATAGACGAGATCATCGAGACCAGCGTTGTAGGTGACGGCGTCGTCGAGCGCCTGCTATATAGGCACCCTCAGACCGATGAAGTCCTTGCTTTGGAGAAAGATATCCCCTTCTACGCGCTACAGAAGCGGGTGGTGCTCAGCCTCAACGGCAAGATCGATCCCTACTCAATCGACGACTACTTGGCCCACGACGGATACAAAGCCCTGGCCAAAGTGCTGACGGAGGCCGACCCCACCGCTATCATCGCCGAAATCGAGAGGAGTGGCCTGCGCGGACGGGGAGGCGCGGGCTTCCCCACGGCCCGCAAGTGGCGTTCTTGCCGCTCCAACCCGGGTGAGAAGCACTACATCATCTGCAACGCCGACGAGGGTGACCCGGGCGCATTCATGGATCGCTCGGTATTGGAGGGCAACCCCCACAGCGTGATAGAGGGGATGACTATCGCGGCCTACGCTATCGGCGCCGACAACGGACCGGTGGAAGGTTATGTCTACGTGCGTCACGAGTACCCCTTCGCGGTCGAGCGTCTGCGCGCGGCCCTGCGCGACGCGAGAGAGAGAGGACTGCTGGGCAAAGACATCCTCGGCTCGGGCTTCGACTTCGACATCCGCATTAACCAAGGGGCCGGCGCCTTCGTGTGCGGAGAATCCACAGCCCTCACTCTTTCTATCGAGGGCCACAGGGGAATGCCCCGAGGTAAACACATCCGCACGGCCGCCCACGGGCTGTGGGGCCAGCCGACCAATCTCAACAACGTGGAAACCTACGTCAACGTGCCCTGGATCATCAATCACGGAGCGGAAGAGTTCGCTTCAGTAGGAACCGATACCAGCAAAGGCACGAAGATCTTCTCGCTCACCGGAAAGGTGGTCAATGGTGGGCTGATCGAAGTACCCATGGGGGCGACCTTGCGGGAGGTCATCTTCGACATCGGCGGGGGCATGCTGCCGGGACGCGAGTTCAAGGCCGTGCAGCTCGGCGGTCCCTCTGGAGGTTGTCTCCCCGCATCGCTCCTGGACGAACCCATCGATTTCGAGAGCTTGGTCGCCGCCGGGTCCATGATGGGTTCCGGAGGCATGGTGGTGGTAGACGACAGCACGTGCATGGTCGATTTCGCCAAGTTCTTCCTCAAGTTCACAGCCGAGGAGAGCTGCGGCAAGTGCGTGCCCTGCCGGGTCGGTACCACCCGTATGCTGGAGATCCTCGAACACATCTCTGCGGGATCGGCCACTCTGGGCGACTTGGACCTGCTCGAGCGGCTGGCGGACGATGTAGTCGAGGGCTCGCTATGCGCTCTGGGGGGCAGTGCCCCCAATCCAGTGCTCTCCACATTGCGCTACTTCAGAGACGAGGTCGTCGCCCACGTGGTCGAGCACCGGTGTCCGGCCAAGGTCTGCCGGCCCCTCATCCGCTACACCATCGACAAGGAGGCCTGCACCGGCTGCCGGGCCTGCTTCACCGCTTGCCCCGTCGGTGCCGTCACCGGAGAGCGCAAGGAACCGCACCGCATCAACCAGAAACTCTGCATCAAATGCGATGCTTGCCGCCAGGCCTGCCGGTTCGATGCCGTCCGCGTGGAATCCGGAAAGCCCTCGCTTGTCGAAGGGAGTCGTAAATGAGCGCCCCCAGGAAGACCGGCCCAGTGACTGCTCAGCCAACCGGCAGCGAGGTGCAGCTCACCATCGACGGCCAGACCCTGCGCGCCCACGAGGGTGAGACCGTCCTCGAGGTCGCCCGCCGTGAGGGTATCTACATTCCAGCTCTGTGCCACCTGGAGGGCACAGCCGCTTGGGGCGCGTGCCGGCTCTGCCTGGTCGAGGTTGAGGGTGTCGGGAAGCTCCAAGCCGCCTGCACGACCTGGGTGGCGGAAGGCATGGTGGTGAAGACCGACACTCCGCGAGTCCGAGCCCGGCGAGAGAGCTACCTCAAGATGTACCTGTCCGACCACAATGCTTACTGCGAGGCACCCTGCTCCCACGCCTGCCCCACGCACATAGACATCCCCGCATATCTGGCGGCACTGGCCGCCGGCGACGTCGCCGGAGCTGCTGCTATTGTGAGAGCGGAACTGCCGTTCCCCGGGATACTTGGGCGGGTCTGTCCGCGTTTCTGTGAGCCGGTGTGCCGACGCGGCGAAGTAGACGATCCCGTCGCCATCTGCGATCTGCACCGGGCCATCGCCGACCACGGTAGGCCGGAGACCGTGCGCCTACACGCGGCGAGGCCAAGCGGAAAACGAGTGGCCGTGGTAGGCGCCGGCCCCTCTGGGCTGGCCGCTGCCTGGTTCCTTGCCGAACAAGGACACCAGGTCACCATCTACGATGCGCACGAAGAACCCGGCGGACTACTCCGCTATGCCATCCCCGAGTTCAAGCTACCCCAGACCGTCCTGGACAATGAGCTGCAGCCCCTCTGGGACGCGGGTGTCCGCTTCACCGGGGGCTCGGAGGTGGCCGGCGAAGACGGAGCCGAGAGCCTGCTCAACGTCGGCTTCGACGCGATCATCGTGAGCACAGGGAGCAGACCGGCCCCCAATCCCGGCTCGAAGCCCGGTGACGGCCAGGTGCTCAGCGCTTCGGACTTCCTGGGACGCGTTCGTAGGGGTGAGAACATCGCCTTCTCAGGAAAGGTGGTCGTGATCGGCGATGGGGTGGTGGCCCTCGATGCCGCACGCATGGCGCTGCGGCTTGGGACGAGCGACGTCACCGTAGTGACCGGTCACCAGCCCGAAAACCTCCCGGCGGGTGAACGTGAACTCACTGCCGCCTTGGAGGAAGGGGTCAGATTCGAGTTCGAGGCAAGCGGGGCGGAGCCTTCCGCCTTCGTCGCCGACGGGGCAACGGTAATCGTTTCGGTTGAACAGAAGAACGGCAAGCGTCTGAAGGCCCATCGCTCGACCGGTCGCACGTTGCAGGAGGGCGTATTTGCTGCCGGAGACGCCATGGCCGGTCCTCAGTCCGTCATCCACGCAGTCGCAAGCGGTAAGCGGACTGCGCTGGCTGTGGACGCTTGGCTGCGTGAAGAAGACCTCGAGGAGTTGGAACAGACCATCGCCGAATATGAGGCGCTGCCGTACTTGGAGCAGCTCAAAGCGAGACCCGAGATCGGGGCGCTCGGCCGTCGTTTGGCCGAGCGCGCGCCGGTGTGGCTCAAGATGGGTGCCAGCGCGGAGCCTGCGGTCAGGGCGGCCATGCCTCGGGTGGCCAAGGCCAAGAGGTTCTCGAGTGTGGATGTCGAGGTCGAAAAGGGCCTCGGCCTCGCGGCCGCCCAAGCGGAAGCCAAACGGTGCCTGCAGTGCATCTGCCCCAGTCTCGGCCATTGCCAGCTGCAGAGGCTGGGAGTCCAATACAACATCACCAGTAACGAGTTCGTGACCCCCGACGCCCGAGTGCGGACGGTGGAACCGCAGCACGAGCATCCGTTTATCAGACGTGACATGGAGCGCTGCATCTCCTGCGGCCGCTGCGTGCGGGTCTGCCGCGACGTGGCCGGCCCCGCCTGCTATGACTTCACCGGACGGGGGTTCACAATGAACGTCGACACCCCCTATAGCGAAGCTCTGCAGTTGGCCGAATGCATCAGCTGCGGCCGCTGCGTCACCGCCTGCCCCACTGGGGCTCTGACCTTCAACCAGCGTGCGCTCACCTCCTTCCGTGTAGATGAGAGCCGCTGCATCTTCTGCGGGGATTGTGTGGAAGTGTGCCCCGTGGACGCTCTGGAGAAGACCAACCACTTTGAAGAGGCCCGGCGGAGATGGCTCGAGCTGGTCGACGCGGGGAGCGGATTAGCCGGTGGCCACCGCATGTGCGCCGGCTGCGGCGCACCTATCGTGGTCCGCCAAGTGCTGATGGGGACCGACAGCCCCGTAGTGGTGGGGGCGGCCACCGGATGTCTGGAGGTCAGCACCACCATTTACCCATACACCTCTTGGAAGGGCGGCTTCATTCACACGGCTTTTGAGAACGCCGCTGCGACCGTGAGTGGAGTCGAGACTGCGTATCGCGCACTGAAGAAGAAGGGCCTCATCGACGAGGATGTCCGATTCATCGCCTTCGGAGGCGACGGAGGCACGTACGATATCGGCCTGCAGTCTCTCTCGGGAGCCATGGAGCGCGGACACAGGATGCTCTATGTCTGCTACGACAACGGGGCCTATATGAACACAGGCTTCCAGCGCTCGGGGGCGACTCCGGTGGCCGCTTGGACGACCACCAGCCCAGTAGGCAAGGAGACGGCCGGTAAGGTGCAGAATCGCAAGAATCTCACCGAACTGATGATCGCTCACGGCATAGAGTACGTCGCCCAAGCATCTCCCCATGACCCCCGGGACTTGGTGCGGAAGGCTGCCAAGGCTCTATCCGTTGACGGACCCACCTTTCTCAACGTCCTGTCGCCCTGCCCGCGAGGATGGCGATCGGACGGGTCGGAGAGCATCGACCTCGCCCGCGAAGCCGTCAACACCTGCTACTGGCCGCTCTTCGAGTACGAGAACGGTGAGTACCGCCTGACCTACCGGCCGCACCACAAGCTGCCACTCGTCCCCTGGCTGAAGCGTCAGGGCCGCTTCGCCCATCTGTTCCAACCCGGATTGGAGGACTCGCTCGCCAGCATCGAGGCTTGGGTAGAGGCGGAATGGGAGAAGCTCCTACGCAAATGCGGCGAGCCCAGCGAAGCGGAGTGGCAGGCACATCTACAAGAGCACGGCTGTCTGTTGCGTTAGACCGACCGTCTGAAGGCCTGGATACCGTCGTGGATGCCATTGAGATACGTGCCCCCCGGGAAGAGGAATTCCCAACGGTCCTGCGGATCGCCAATGTCGCATTCGGTGAGGAGTCCACGCCCGAGGATGTCGAGGCCTACCGCAAGTCGTGGCCTTGCGACCGGGCACTCTGTGCCTACGAAGCCGGAAAGATGGTAGCTTCCTCCGCAGTCCTCACCATGGAGCTGACCCTGCCGGGACATGTGGCTATTCCGGCTGGGGGTGTCACCTGGATCGCAACTCTCCCTACCCATAGACGCCGCGGTCTTCTTCGTAGGCTCATGGTTGAACAGTTCGGGCTGATGGCTCAGCGAGATGAGCCTGTCTCAGTACTGTTCGCTTCAGAAGCCGGCATCTACGGGCGGTTCGGATATGGGCCTGCGACCAGCACCATGAGCTTTGCGCTCGAGCGAGCCTGCGCGGCCTTCTCCACCCCGGCAAAGGACCAAGGCGCTATCACCCTTCTCGACCAGGACGAAGCGGCCGCACAACTCCCAGCCGTGTACGAGGATCTCAGGCTCGCCCAGCACGGGGCGGTGAGCCGGCCTGCAGCTTGGTGGATCCACCACCTGCACGATCCGTTGGTTGAGCGGGAGGGCGCCACCTCGATGCTACACGCCCTCCACACATCGGCCACAAGAACAGCCGACGGATACGTCAGCTACCGTCTGAAGAGAGAGTGGTCCGCCGGCGGTATACCCGCCAACGAGGTCCAGGTGGTAGAGCTGTTGGCCGCGGACCCAACTGTGTACAAGTCGCTGTGGAATTACGTGTTGAGCACCGACCTGGCAAAGACCATCTCCTGCTGGAGAGGGCGGTTCGACGAGCCTCTGCGTTGGCTCCTTACCGATCCGCGCCGGTTCCAAGTCAGGGCGATGGCAGACGATCTCTACCTCCGCGTCCACGACGTGCCGCGCGCTCTGGCTGCCCGGGCATATGGAGCAGGCGGAGAGTTGGTGCTGTCGGTAACGGACACTTTCCCGCATCTCAAGCGGACCTGCTACCTGCTTCACACGGGCGGCAGCGGGACGGCCCCAGCGCCCGGGGCGGAATGTGCCAAGACGACCCGGGAGCCCGATCTGGAATTGTCCATCGACTATCTGGGAGCGGTGTATCTCGGAGGGGTATCCTTCGCCAATCTCGCGGCCGCCGGAAGGATACAGGAATACACGCCGGGGGCTGTCCAGACCGCAGACAGGCTGTTCTCGACTGTTGTAGCGCCCTTCTGCGCGACCATGTTCTAGGAGCGGCCCAGAGACCCCGGGGATGCACCTTGACCGATTCTGCCACTTTCAGACCCGACCACGCCCAGGGCCTGAACGATCCACGCCGCTTGGAGACGCAGGTCAGTGAGGCCGAACTGGCCCGACTGCTCGCCCTCCGTGGCGATGAGGACCTTCTGGACTTGGGGAGTGGCACCGGCTTCTATACCGACCGCATGGCCGGGCTCACCACCGGTACGGTCTATGCGGTGGAACTGCAGGCCGAGATGAGCAAACACTACCTCCGCCGTGGCCTACCCACCAACGTCCGACTGCTGCAGGGAGACTTCACCGCCCTGGCAGGTCTCTCGCTCGGGCCCGCAAGCGTGGATGTGGCCTGCTCGATACTGACCTGGCATGAAGCCCGGGGAGGGATGGACCTACCGGGACTGACGCACATCCTACGGCCGCGGGGACGGCTGGTGGTGATCGATTGGCGCAAGACCCCGGACTCGTGGGCAAGCGGTCCCCCGGAACGGCTTCGCTTCTCCAAGGAAGAAGTGGCCGCGGCGCTCCTGCCGCATTTCACCCAGGTGGACTCCGAGGATCTTGGGCGGTTCCTGTTCGCCGTGACGGCCCGCCGCGGCGAGACCCCTTCAGCCCTCAGTCCTCGTCGCTGATATCCAGGCTGCGCTCTCGCTTGAGGCGGCTCCGGTGACGCTTCGCCTTCGTCCGCTTCTGTTTAGCCCGCTCAGGAATCGTGGGAGGAATACGTTCGGGCTCCTCGATGAGGGCCTCTCTCAGCAACTCCGCGAACCTGGCCACCGTCGCCTCCCGATTGGCCAGTTGAGTGCGGTGGCGCTGTGAGGTCACCCTCAGGACCCCCTCCCGGTTGATGCGACCGCTGAGATGCATACCCACGATCTGCCGCTGCTCCTCCGAGAGCGAGGGTGAGGTCCCTACGTCGAACAACAGGGTCACCCGTGTGTTGACTTTGTTGACATTCTGACCCCCCGGGCCGCTGCTGCGCGAGGTGGTGAAGGTGAGTTCCTCGTCCGGTATCTCCAGATCCTCGAGCACTCGGACCATCATTCCACTCCTGTCAGACGAGACCTCGACCATTGCGGCATCTGGGATCACGCGTAGCGGGACTACCCGCACCCGCCGGACGCGCGCCACTCGGACCGGCACCACTCGGACC
>JAAYCW010000171.1 GCA_012729575.1 Actinomycetota bacterium
CTGGGGGTCTCAATTGCCGCAGCGGATGAGCTCGCCCGCATGCTATACTGCGGCCGACATTCGATAGGGTCTTCTTCAGGCGTTGCGAAGGGGCGAGTCTCTCACTCTCATTCAGCCCGCGTGCAGTCTCATCCTCTCGTTTGCCGAAACGCGACTCCAAAGGGAGGGTGGACATGAGTTCTGCAAAACTGTACGTAGGCAATCTCAATTACAGCACCACTGAAGCGGCTATCAACGAGCTGTTCGCGCAGCACGGCGAAGTCGCGGCGGTCAATCTGATCACCGACCGCGATAGCGGCCGGCCGAAGGGATTCGGCTTCGTCGAGATGGCGACTGCCGAGGCCGCTGAGGCTGCCAAGGCAGCTCTGGACGGTACCGAGCTCGATGGCCGCACCATCAAGGTCGATACTGCCAAGGAACCGCAGCCCCGCGCGCCTCGTGGCGGAGGCTACGGTGGAGGCGGAGGCTACGGCGGAGGCGGAGGCCGTCGCTGGTAGTCATCCAGCGAGCATAACCGTTTTGGGAAGCGCCGGCTCTGGAGCCGGCGCTTCTTCGTGGAGCACTCTGCGGCCTGAAGAACGCCCGTTGCCTGGGGCCTGAGATCGGGCACCGTGTGGTCTCATCGTCCATTGAAAAGTTAGTCGACTAGTACTAAAATAGGCGTGCCTAATTTATTGGACGATTGATCGGATGATGCAGATGGGCGGGTCACACCAGCGCGGCGAAGCAAATGACCGAGCGACTCAGGCAAGTGAAGAGGAGACTCTCAGCGCGAGCTTGGAGGACTATCTTGAGGTAATCTTGCTTCTGGAGCGGGAATCGCGCGTCGCTCGTGTCAGCGAGATCGCAGACCAGCTGAACGTATCACGGCCCTCGGTCACGGGTGCCCTCAAGGGTCTGGCCAACCGAGGCCTGGTCGCTCATGAGCCTTACGGTCACGTGACTCTCACCGATGAGGGGCTGGCCATAGCGGTCGACGTGCAGCGCCGTCATCTGGCTATCCGTGATTTTCTGACGGGGGTGCTTTCCGTCCCTATGGACAAGGCCGACGCGGCAGCATGCCGACTCGAGCATGTGCTGGAACCGGATGTCCTCGCCCATTTCGTGAGTTATGCCGAGGAGCATGGGGTGAAACCGGGCTCCGCCGGCACCAAGTAGATGGAGTAAGAACGATGACGGCATTGACTGAACTCTCTTCCGGCTCGCGCGCGGTGGTAGCCGAGCTCCCGCGTTCTCACGGCTTGGCCAAGCGTCTCATCTCTCTGGGGTTGACACCCGGCTCGGAGTTGTGCGTGCTCAGCAATTGGGGCCACGGTCCTTTGCTTATCGAGGTACACGGGGCCAGACTGGCCTTGGGCCGGGGACAGGCCGCGCGGGTGAGTGTGGAGCCTCTGGCCCTCGCGTCTCCGAACGATCCGGCCTCGGTGGACCGTTAGTGGAAAGGGCTGTCGAGCCTACCCCTCAGCTGCGGCTGGCTCTGGCCGGCCAACCCAATGTAGGTAAGAGCACTGTCTTTAACGCCCTGACCGGACTCGATCAGCACGTCGGCAACTGGCCCGGCAAGACCGTTGAGCAGAAGACGGGTCACTTTTGTCATCGTGGCCACCGTGTGGAGATAATCGACCTGCCCGGCACCTACAGTCTCACTTCGGGTTCCGAGGAAGAGCGGGTGGCCCGCGACTATCTCATCGGCGATTCGCCGGACGCGGTGATCGCTCTGGTCAACGCGGCCTCGTTGGAGCGCAATCTGTACCTGGTGGCCGAACTCCTCCTCCTCCCCGTGCCTGTGGTGATCGGCCTGAACATGGTCGACGTGGCAGAGGTCCACGGTCTCCACGTGGAGGCACCGGTTCTGGAGGCTGCCCTGGGTATCCCGGTGGTGGAACTGGTCGCCAGTAAGCGCAGGGGTCTGAACGAACTGGTCGATGCTGCCATAGCGGTCACGGAAGCCCCGGAGCGGTTCAATCCGAACCGTCCCGTGATCAGGGAGAAGCACCAACCGGTCCTGGCCGAGATAGAGTCTCTCCTCGCCGGTCGGACGCCGGCGGGCTATCAGCCGGAGTGGCTTGCACTCAAGTTGTTGGAAGGCGATCCCGACGTGGCGGCTTTGGTGGAGGCGAAGGTTCCAGAGGCCTGGGAGGCCATCTACGCCATCCTGGCGGAGCATGAGGATGCCTATCTCGACATCGCCGGCGGGCGGTACGACTGGGTGGCCCGGATGGTGCGGGCGGCAGTGGTGACTCCCCAACGGGGAGCTACCGTTATAACCGATCGTATCGACCGGGTAGCCACTCATCCGTTCTGGGGGCTGGTGGTTCTGCTTGCGGCCATGGCAGTGTTGTTTGTCGTGACCTATTTCGTGGCCAGTCCGGCTGCAGGTGCTCTGAGCAGTCTCATCTCCGGGGGATTCTCCGACCTGCTGCGGAGCGCCATGGGAGGCGCTCCGGATTGGCTGATAGGCGTGATAGTCGACGGGGTGGTAGGTGGCGCCGGCACCGTGCTCTCGTTCGTGCCCATACTCGTAGTCTTCTTCGCCGCCCTGGCTCTGCTCGAAGATGTGGGCTACATGGCCCGGATGGCCTACGTGATGGATAGGTACATGCACTGGATGGGATTACACGGCAAGTCCTGCATGCCGCTCATCCTCGGTTTCGGGTGCAACGTGCCCGCCGTACTGGGCACGCGTATCATCGAGGAGCGGAAGGCCCGGATGCTCACCATGATGCTGACTCCGTTCGTTCCCTGCACCGGCCGCTTGGCTGTGCTGGTCTTTCTGGCCCCCGCCTTCTTCGGGGCGGCGGCTCCCTGGGCCCTCATCGCCCTCGTGGGCGGTAATCTGGTGATACTGGGAGCGGTGGGGACCCTGGTGAACAAGCTGGTGTTCAAGGGGGACCGTAGCGCCTTCATCATGGAGATGCCCCTCTACCACGCCCCCAACGGTCGCACTATCTGGCGCTACGTGTGGCGCAACACTTGGGCCTTCGTCAAGAAGGCCGGGACCTTGATCGTGATCATCTCGGCGATTGTCTGGGTGCTCTCCAGTTATCCGGGCTCGACCCCCGCTGAGAGCGTGCTGGGAGCCGTCGGACGCTTCTTTGAACCGGTGGGGGCACTCATGGGGTTGGGTGATTGGCGGTTGATCGTTGCCCTCCTTTCCAGCTTTGTGGCCAAAGAGAACTCGGTCGCGACTCTGGGCATCCTGTTCGGCTCGGGAGCGGTCGGAGCAGCCGAGGCCGCCGGAGCCGGATTGGCGATGAAAGTGGCCGCCGTTCTGACGCCGGCTGCCGCTGCCGCCTTCCTGGTGGTGCAGATGACCTTTGTCCCCTGCGTGGCCACGGTGGCCGCCATCAGGCAGGAATCGCGCTCCTGGCTGTGGACCGGCGCGAACTTGGGGCTCATGCTGGTGGTGGCCTTCGTCCTCGGGGTGATCGTTTACCAGGTGGGGTCGCTCATCTAGGATGGGGGTGGCTCGCAACCGGCCGGGAGCGGGCCAGATTTTGTATACTGCAGTATCCAATGGTAAAGGCCGTGATAAGGCCCACGGAGGCTCTCATGCAGATCTACATCGATGGTTCGTTTTACAGTGAAGACGACGCGAAGATAAGCGTCTTCGATCATGGTCTCCTCTACGGGGACGGTGTGTTCGAAGGCATCCGGACCTATGGGGGGCGGGTATTCGAACTCGATCCGCATGTCGACCGGTTGTATGCGTCGGCACAGGCCATCGCTCTTGAGATCCCGCTGCCTCGCGAGGAACTGGTCGAGGCCATGATGGAGACCATCCGGCGCAACGACGCGATGGACGGCTACATCCGCCTGGTGGTCACCCGGGGCAAGGGTGACCTGGGTTTGAATCCTAAGAAGTGTCCCAGGCCGACGGTGTTCTGCATCGCCGATGGCATAACGCTCTATCCGGCCGAGGTGTACGAGAAGGGCTTCAAGATCAGGACCCTGGCCACCCGGCGCAACAATCCGCAGACCATCAGTCCGGCCATCAAGAGTCTCAACTACCTCAACAACGTTCTGGGCGCGCTGGAGTTGCGCGACACCGAGGTCAATGAGGGGCTGTTCCTGACCACTGAGGGCTACGTCTGCGAGTGCACGGCGGACAACTTCTTCCTGGTCAGGGGGCGCAGGCTGATGACCCCGCACCCGGGACTGGGGGCGTTGGGAGGCATCACTCGGGGGGTGGCGATGCGGATGGCCGCGGCTATGGGCATGGACGTGGAGGAAGGCTTCTACACCCTCTACGATGTGTACAACTCCGATGAGGCCTTCCTGACCGGCACGGCGGCGGAGATTGGGCCGGTGGTCGAGGTGGACAAACGTCCCATCGGTGCAGGCGTGCCCGGTCCGGTGACCAAGGAGATCATCGCCCGCTTCCGTGAATACGCTGAGAGTACCGGCACGCCCGTCAACGGGTAGGGGGGAAGGACCGCATGACCACGGATAGAGACTTCGTGCTGGGCGCGCGGTGACACCGGCGCGCCCCCTCCTCCTGTACGACACCACTCTGCGCGACGGCATGCAGCGCGAGGGGATGAGCGTGTCCGTGGACGAGAAGGTCCGCATAGCCGTGCGGGTGGCCGACTTGGGCATCAGGATCATCGAGGGCGGATTCCCGGGCTCCAACCCCAAGGATGAGGAGTTCTTCGGCAAGTTGCAGCGGGAACCTCTGGGTGCCGCTGAGGTGGCCGCTTTCGGCATGACCCGGGGAAGAGGTCTGCGGGCCGATAAGGATCCCCAACTGCGCGTTCTGGCCGATTGTTGGGCCCCCATCACCGCGTTGGTGGGCAAGACCTGGGATCTGCACGTGCAGAAGGTGCTGCAGGTGGACCGGGACGAGAACCTGCGCATGATCGCGGAATCGGTGGAGTTCTTGCGTCGTCAGGGCAAGCGGGTCTTCTACGACGCCGAGCACTTCTTCGATGCCTTCGAGGCCCATGCGGACTACGCGCTCGCCTGCCTGCGGGTTGCCGCTGAGGCCGGAGCGGAGTCGGTCTGCCTTTGCGACACCAACGGGGCGGCGCTGCCCAACCAGGTGGCCGACACGGTCGCCCGGGTGGTGGCCGCGCTCGACGGCGCCTGTGGCGTGGGTATCCACGCGCACAACGATGCCGGCTGTGCCGTGGCCAACTCGCTGGTGGCGGTGGAGCGGGGAGCCGACGTGGTCCAGGGCACCATCAACGGGTATGGGGAGCGCTGCGGCAACGCCGACCTCTGCTCGATCATCCCCGGGCTCAAGCTCAAGATGGGAGTGGACTGCGTCTCCGAAGAGGATCTGGCCAAGCTCACGGATATCGCGCGCTTCGTGGCCGAGTTGTGCAACATCGCGCCCGACCCGCATCAGCCCTATGTGGGCAACAATGCCTTCGCCCACAAGGGAGGCATGCATATCGCGGCCGTGGAGCGCGATCCCAGCACATTTCAGCACATCGACCCGGCTCTGGTGGGCAACTCGCCCCGCGTGCTGGTCTCTGAACTCTCGGGTAGAGCGACCATCAAGCAGAGGGTGACGCAGCTGGGATACCCGATGGGGGAGGAGAAGGATCTGGCCGAACGGCTTCTGCGACGGGTGAAGGAGAAGGAGCACGTCGGCTATCACTACGAGGCGGCCGATGCCTCGTTCGAGCTGCTGCTAAGGGCCGAGTTGGGCCTGAGGGTGGAACTGTTCCACCTGGAGAGTTTCCGGATCATCGTGGAGAAGCGGGAAGACGGGCGGACGGTGAGCGAGGCTACCATCAAGGTGCACGTCAACGGCGACCGCTACGTAGAGACCGCCGAGGGGAACGGTCCGGTCAACGCTCTGGACAAGGCTCTGCGCATGGCCGTCGAACGCAAGTTCCCGGAGGTGCACGACATCCGCTTGGTCAACTACAGCGTGCGCATCCTCGACGAAGATAGGGGGACCGCGGCGACCACACGGGTGCTCATCGATTCCTCCGACGGGCTTCACAGCTGGGGCAGCGTGGGCGTGGGCGAGAACGTGGTGGAGGCGTCGTGGGAGGCCTTGGTGGACTCCATATCCTACGGGCTGCTTCATCGGATGGGAGAGAAAGGGGCCTCGGTGCAGGCGGATGATCGGGAGGTGTGATGCGGCTGGCCAGGATCGAGTACCAAGGTGAGATCTGTGAGGCGACGGTGACCTGCGGCGGATACCTGATCGAGGCGCCGGGCGAGTTGGCCGGTACGACCATCTCTGAGGATCAGGCTCGATTGCTGCCTCCCGTCTCGCCTCAGAAGATACTGGGTGTGGGTTGGAACTTCCGCGAGCACATCAAAGAGATGGTTGGTCGGTCCCACGGGGTGCAACTCGATGAACAGAGGCTCCAGAAGGTGCCGCATCCCCTTCTGTTCCTGAAGCCACCGTCAAGCCTCATAGGCCATAGAGAGGCGATAGTCTATCCCTACGACGCGACTCGAGTGGAGCATGAGGGTGAGCTGGCCGTGGTTATCTCCCGGGACATCCGCCGGGTCACGCCGGAGGAAGCCGCCGGGGCCGTGCTGGGGTGGACCTGTGCGAACGATGTCACCGAGCGCGACCAGCAAGGGCAGGACAAGCAGTGGTGGCGGGCCAAGGGATATGACACTTTCGCCGTGGCTGGGCCCTTCTTGGAGACGGGCACGCCGTCATCGGACGCTTGGCTGCGGACCAGGGTGAACGGCGAGGTGCGCCAGGAGGCGCAACTGAGCGATATGATACGCGACCCTTATACGATCATCTCCATCATTAGCCAGGCCATGACTCTCAACCGCGGCGATCTCATCATGCTGGGCACGCCCTCGGGCGTGGGTCCGCTCCAACCTGGAGATGAGGTAGAGGTTGAGATAGAGGGCGTGGGCTACCTACGCAACCCGGTGGTGCCGGAAGAGAGATGAACCCCGGCCCTGAAGGTCTTGCCGGACTCTCGGCGCCTGAGGTGGCCGAAGCGCTGGGGCTGCAGCCTCACCTCGAGGGGGGCTATTTCCGCGAGACTTATCGGGCCGCCGTTGAGGTGGACACCGCCGCAGGGCCGCGGCCCCTGTCGACTGCCGTCTTGTTCCTCCTGGCGTCGGACAGTCCCAGCCGCTTCCACCGTTTGGCCTCGGACGAGTTGTGGCTATACCATGCCGGCGCCCGCGCCGAACTCTGGCTGCTGCCGCCGAAAGCGGAGGGGACCGTCGAAGCTCGCGTGAGAGCGTCCCGCGGTGAAGCGGGTCCGATGCGGCGTGCGCTCACGCTGAGCCCGGACCGCCCGTGCGCAGTGGTCCCGGCTCGTTGGTGGATGGGAGCGCGCGTCACATCCGCCGATGGCCCGGAGGAAACGGGGTGGACGTTGGTGAGCTGTGTGGTGACCCCGGGCTTCGAGTACGAGGATTTCGAGCTGGGCAACAGGGAGACCCTGCTGCGGTACTATCCGGCTGCCGGAGACGTGATCCTGGCTTTGACCTGAGGGTTCAGGGCGCGGGCAGCATGAAGAGGCAGGTGGTGTGAAGGCCCAGGCGGCGTCGGATTTCCCAGTGAGGCGGTGGATCTCCTTGTTGCCACTCAAGGTCAGCGCCGCGACCATCGGTTTGCTCACCGAATCCCGCTCCCAGCGGATTTTGTTCGCTCTCAGCCCGCCAAACGCCTTGAGAGGCCCTCGGCCTTCGGGTAGAATCGAGCAGTAGCGGGAACTCCATCACGAAATCTCTCCGAGGAGATCGGCTACTTTGTCAACTTCTTCTGCGCCCGCCTCACAAGACCGGCCTGAGACGGCCTCCAAGCTTCCGGATGCTGGGTTCTGCCACCTGCACGTCCATACGCATTACTCGGCGCTGGACGGCGCCTGCAGGGTGGACTCTCTGGTGGCCCGGGCCGCGGAGCTGGGGATGAAGGCTCTGGCTATAACCGACCACGGAGTGCTATCCGGGATCATCCAGTTTTACGAAGAATGCCGCAAAGCCGGGATCAAGCCCATCATCGGCCTGGAGGCCTACGTTGTGGAGGACCGGTTCCTCAAGGACGGCCAGAACGAGGACCGCTGGCATCTCACTCTGCTCGCCCGAGACAACAACGGCTATCGCAATCTGCTCAAGCTGGGAAGCCTCGCCTTCCTCGAGGGCTACTACTACAAGCCACGGGTGGACTATAAGGCCCTTAAGGAACACGCCGAGGGCATCATCTGTCTCTCCGGTTGTGCCAGTGGGCGGCTGTCTCGCGCTTTGCAGAACGGCCAGTCGACGGCCGCCGAGGCGGAGGTGGACAGGCTGCTGGGCATTTTTGGAGAGGGCAACGTTTACCTGGAGATGCAAGAGACCGGCATACGCGACCTGGCCGAGATCAATCCGAGGATGGCCGATCTGGCCGCCCGGACCGGCCTCAAGTTGGTGGCTACCAACGACGTGCACTACTTGCGCGAGTCGGACGCGGCCGCCCATGACGTCCTGCTCTGCATCCAGACGGGGTCCCGGCTCTCCGAAGAGAACCGCATGCGTTTCAACTCGGAGGAGTTCTTCCTCAAGAGCGAGGAGCAGATGCTGTCCGCCTTCTCCGCCCACCCGGAGGCGGTCGCCAACACGATGGAGGTGGCCGATCGCTGCAACGTGGAGATCGAACTCGAGAACATGCTCCTGCCGCACTATCCCGTGCCCGAGGGATACGACGAGTCCTCCTATCTTCGGGAGCAGTGCGAGTTGGGCTTGGCCCGGCGCTACGGAGAGAACGTCACTCCGGAAGTGCGCGAACGGCTGGAGTCGGAGCTGGCCGTCGTGGAGAAGATGGGCTTTCCTCCCTACTTCCTCATCGTCTGGGATTTCGTCAGCTACGCCAAGCAAGCCGGTATCCCGGTGGGTCCCGGCCGAGGATCGGCCGCGGGCTCGATAGTGTCGTACCTACTCGGCATCACCGATCTGGACCCGATAGCGCACGATCTTCTCTTTGAACGTTTTCTGAATCCGGACCGCATCAGCATGCCCGATATCGACATCGATTTCTCGGTGAACGGCCGGGAGAAGGTCATCGAATACGTGGCTCAGAAGTACGGGCGGGACCGAGTGGCTCAGATAGCCACGTTCGGCACCATTAAGGCCCGGCAGGCCATCCGCGACGCCGCTCGGGTCATGGATGTGCCTTACGGCCAGGCCGACCGCATTGCCAAGCTGGTCCCCGAGGTGCTCAATATCACCTTGGACGACTGCCTGTCCGACGCCAAGTGCGAGCTGCACACGGCCTACGACAGCGATCCGGTGGTGCGCGAGGTGGTCGATATGGCCCGGCCGCTGGAAGGCCTCATCCGGCAGGATTCCATCCATGCTGCGGGAGTGGTCATCTCCAAGGGGCCACTCACGGACTACCTGCCCATCATGCAGAAGGGCGATGCCGAGGTGGTGACGCAGGTCTCAATGGGCGACGTGGAGAAGCTCGGTCTGCTCAAGATGGACTTCTTAGGCCTGCGCAACCTTGATGTGATAAACGGCGCGGTCGGTATCATCCGGGCGGGAGGACACCCGGACTTCAGTATCGAGACCATCCCGTTGGATGATGGCCCCACCTTCCGCATGCTGGCGAAGGGCGACTCGGAAGGCGTGTTCCAGTTCGAATCGAGCGGGATGCGTGAGGCCCTCCGGGAGATTCAGCCCACCCGGCTGGACGACCTGATCGCCCTTGTCGCCCTTTATCGTCCGGGCCCCATGGCCTTCATCCCCGAGTACGCCCGCAACAAACGCAATCCGGCGGGCATCAAGTACGCAGATGAAAGACTGGAGCCAATCCTCAGTTCCACATACGGGGTGGCCATCTACCAAGAGCAGCTGATGGAGATCTCCAAGCGAATAGGAGGCTTCACACCCGCCGAGGCGGACGATCTTCGCAAAGCTATCGGCAAGAAGATCCACGCCAAGATGGCCAAGCTCAAACCGAAGTTCAAGAAAGGGGCCGAAGCTTCCGGTACCAAGCCTCAGGTGATCGACCACTTGTGGTCGCTCATGGAGCGGGCCGGCGACTACTCCTTCAACAAGTCGCACGCCGCCTGCTACGCCCTCATCTCCTACCGCACCGCTTATCTCAAGGCCAACTTCCCCGTTCAGTACATGGCCGCCCTGATCTCCAGCGTCATGGACACCAAGGACAAGGTGCCCTTCTACGTGAACGTGGCCAACGAGATGGGCATTGAGGTGCTCCCGCCCGACGTCAACGAGTCGGCGCTTGACTTTCGCGATGTGGAAGGCCGCATCCGTTTCGGTTTGAACGCGGTGAAGAACGTGGGGGAGACGGCCATCCGCAATATCCTCGAAGCGCGGGAGACGGGAGGTTCTTTCACCGACCTCTTCGACTTCTGCGAGCGGGTCGACATGGGCGTGGTCAACGGCAGAGCGATCGAGAGCCTGATCAAGTCCGGGGCCATGGATTCTATCGGCCCGTCGCGGCGGGGGATGCTGCTGGTCATGCCACAGGCCATGTCTCACGGTAAGAAGACCAGGTCGGATGCCGACCGGGGCCAGGCGTCGATCTTCGATCTCCTACTCGAGCCTGGTGGGTCTGCGGATGTGGATGGCGCCGCGCCGGGTCCGGGCGCGAACGGTGGGCGTAGAAACGGCCGGCCGCCGGTCGAGATACCCGTCGACGATTTCAGCAAGGAGGAGCTGCTGAAGTTGGAGAAGGAGACCCTGGGCCTCTACGTGAGCTCGCACCCGCTCAAAGACATCCGGCAAGAGGTACGTCGAGAGGCCGGCCACCTCATCTCTCAGCTGGGTGAAGTGCCGGATGGCACCGTAACCACCATCGTGGGGATGGTGGGCGCGCTGAAGCGGATCACCACCAAGAAGTCCGGCGAACTCATGGCCTTCGTGACCATCGAGGGTCTGGAGGGATCGGTGGAGATGCTGTGTTTCCCGGCCGTCTATCAGGAGCACAAGGAGCTGCTGGAGGTGGACAAGGTGGTCAAGATCAAAGGGCGGGTGGATCACAAGGATGAGGCGGAGACCAAGTTCATCCCCCTGGCCATCGAAGCGTTCACACCCAAGACCGGCCTGGAACCGCTGGCCCTTTCGCTGGATGGTGAGCGGTTGCCCTGCAGTGTCATCGACGATCTGAAGCGGATCTTAGTGCAATTCCCGGGTCCCTGCTCCGTGGACATGTATGTGCGCGCCGCAGGCGGCGCGCAACGTCTGCGCCTGGGAGACGGTTTCAAGGTCGACCCGCAGGCGAGTCTCTTCGCGGAACTGAAGGAGCTGCTCGGAGAGAGCTGCGTGTGCCAGGGAAACGGTGTTCAGTTCAATGGTGTCCGGCCGAACGGCGCCGGCGGGTTGTGAGCACTCACCTGGGTCTGGAGGTGGCCCCGTGAACATCAAAGCTCTGACGGGGGCCGCCGTGGCTGCCGAAGTGTCGGCTCTGAGGCCGGAGGCCTCCTCCGATCGCCGGGTGGCCGAGGTGGTGGCCGGTCTGCTGGCCGACGTCCGCGTTCGGGGCGACCAGGCACTGGTGGAAGCGACCAGGCGGTTCGACTGGCCCCAGGCGACGGTGGCCGGCTTGATGGTTCCCGCCGAGGATCTTGAGGCCGCCTACCGGGAGACCGACGCTCAAACCGTCGTCGCCCTGGAGACGGCCCGCGAGAACCTGACCTTCTTCCACCGGCACGAACTGACGCCCGACTGGGAGGAGACCGGTCCGCAGGGTCAGCGACTGGGTATCAGACACCTGCCCGTGAGGCTGGCCGGTCTCTACGTGCCCGGAGGGCTGGGAGCCTACGCCTCGACGGTGGTGATGAACGCAGTCCCCGCCCTGGTCGCCGGGGTGAAAGAGCTGGTCGTATGCACACCCCCAGGGCCGGACGGGAGCGTCAATCGCACTGTTCTGGCCGCCGCTCGGCTCATGGGGATCCGACGGGTGTTCCGCCTGGGAGGGGCGCAGGCCGTCGCGGCGCTCGCCTACGGCACCGAGACGGTTCCCCGGGTCGATCTCGTCTGCGGTCCGGGTAACGCCTACGTGATGGAGGCCAAACGGCAGGTTTATGGGTCGGTGGGCATAGACAGTCTGGCCGGCCCCAGTGAGGTGTTGGTGGTCGCCGATCGGACGGCCAGGCCTGAGTGGGTAGCCGCCGACCTTCTGGCCCAGGAGGAGCACGGCGCCGGAGCCACCGGCGTGCTGATGGCCGAGTCGGAGGAGGTGTGCAGTTCCGTGCGGCTGGCTCTCGACCGGCTGCGCGACCATGGTGACGGTGACGGCCTGAAGGGATTGGCCGCCTTCTACCCGGCCCCGGGAGAGGACTTCCTCCCGCTGGCGGCGCTGTTGGTCAACACCTATGCTCCGGAGCATCTGGAGATCCAACTGGCAGATTCCCGCGGTTTCCTCCCCCTCGTGCGATCGGCCGGCGCTGTGTTCGTAGGTCATCTGACTCCTACAGCCTTCGGCGATTACGTCGCGGGGAGCAACCACGTTCTTCCTACAGGGGGTTCGGCCCGATTCTCGTCGCCGCTTTCGGTCAACACCTTCATGCGGAGATCATCTATGGTGGAGATGACGGACGACGCCGTGCGGCGCCTCACTCCGCACCTGGCGCGGATCGCCGACAGCGAGGGCTTCATGTATCACCGAGTCTCCGCGGAGCTCCGGGCCGGTGGAGCGGGTCCGGAGGCCGAGGCTTCGACCGCGGAGTGTTCGTAGCACGGCGAGGTAGGGGGACTTCCCAGCGCGCTGCCCGTCCGGGTCATCTTTGCGGCGAATCCCGGATAGAGTCACTGTATGGTCTCTCCACGAAGAGACATCGGCACGCGGGAAGCGTGTCTCAAACAGTCCAGGGGCCGGTGTCCGGGCCCGAGGGCCGCTATGCTATCCTCCCAACGTCGCCGCATGAGCCGTCTGCGATCCGGCTTGGGGCGACTGCCACCAATCACTATAACGGAGGAGACAGTGCAGCCGGAAAGCGCTCCGCAACCTTTCGATTCCGTCCATCGTGCCGCGACCGTAAAGCGAGAGACCCGCGAGACCAAGGTCACGTTGGAACTGGACCTTGACGGTTCCGGCCGGGCGACCGTCGCCACGGGGCTGGGCTTCTTCGATCACATGCTGGAACTGCTGGCCGCTCAGGGGCTGTTCGACCTCACCATCGAGGCACAGGGCGATCTGCACACGGGGGGCCATCATACGGTCGAGGATGTGGGCATCTGTCTGGGCTCGGCGCTGTCTGAAGCCGTAGGTGACAAGCGAGGGATCACCCGCTATGGCAGCATGCTGCTGCCGATGGACGAGGCTCTTGTCATGGTGGCGCTTGACCTGAGCGGACGCCCCTACTTCGCGTATGACGGCGGGCCGGTGGGGGAGAACATCGCCGGCTTCAGCGCCGGGTTGGTGGCCGAGTTTTTTCGGTCGGTCGCCAATAACGCTCGTCTGACGCTGCATGTGCGCGTTCTCTCGGGGGGCGATGCGCACCATACTATCGAGGCTGTGTTCAAGGGAGTCGGCCGGGCTCTGCGCCAAGCAGTCTCTCTCGACCCGCGGGCCCAGGGCATTCCCTCCACCAAAGGAGTCCTGTGAGAGGCGGAAGCATCTCCGACGGGAGCGCCGCCCTCTGCATCGTCGATTACGGTGCGGGCAATCTGCGCTCGGTCCAGAAGGCCTTCGAACAGGTTGGGGTGGCGGCTCGTGTGGGATCGGAGCGCCGCGACGTCATGACGGCTCCGGCCTTGGTGCTCCCTGGGGTGGGGGCCTTCGGCGCCGCTATGGAGCAACTCGACCAGAGAGGTTTGATCGAGCCTCTTCTGCTGCGGATCGAGGCCGGCGTTCCCTTCTTGGGGGTTTGTCTGGGTATGCAACTCCTCTTCGAAGCCAGCGAAGAGAGTCCTGGCGTCGCCGGTCTGGGAGTGGTCCGCGGTGATGTCCGGGCCTTGCCGTCCACGGTCAAGGTGCCGCATATCGGTTGGAACCAGGTGGAGGTGTGTGCGTGTTCCGACCTGTTCGACGGCATACCTGACGGCTCGGCTTTCTACTTCGTTCACGGCTACGCGGTAGTTCCGCGGTCACCCGGCGACGTGTTGTCCATGACCGACTATGACGGCATCTCCTTCGTGTCGGCCATCGAGCACGACAACGTGGCCGCCGTGCAGTTCCATCCAGAGAAGTCGAGCACCTTGGGTCTAAGGCTCTACCAGAACTTCACCCTAAGGGCGGGATTGGCGACCCGGCCATGAGACTCATCCCGGCCATTGACATCCGGGGCGGTAAGTGCGTCCGGCTCCGCAAGGGCGACTTCGGTGACGAGACCGTATTCGGTGACGATCCCGTAGCCATGGCCCAACGTTGGGTGAGCGAAGGAGCGCGTTTTCTGCACGTGGTCGATCTGGATGGAGCTCGGGAGGGAGTGCTCCAGAACTTCGAAATCATCAGCGAACTGGCCGACAGGGTTCCCGTTCCGGTGGAGACCGGTGGCGGCATCCGCGGCGACGGGGCCCTGCGTCTTATCGAGGAGAGCCGGGTGGCGAAGGCGGTTTTGGGGACCAGTGCCGTAGAAGACGAGGCCTTTCTCACCCATGCCCTGGCCGTGCTCGGACCGGGACGGGTGGTGGTCGCCGTCGACGCAGAAGGGGGCTACGTCAAGACCAGAGGTTGGCAGGAGCGGAGCGACGTTCGCGCCACGGATCTTGCCCGGCGCCTTGCGGAGCTCGGCGTGCGCGAGGTCCTCTACACCGATATCAGCCGGGACGGCATGATGCAGAGCGTTGATTTCGAGGGTATCCGGGAGCTTGCCGAGAGCAGCGGGCTGGCGATCATCGCTTCGGGAGGGGTCACCAGCTTGGACGACCTGCGGGCTCTGAAGGAGCTGGAGCCGCTGGGTGTCACCGGGGTCATCGCCGGGCGGGCTCTCTACGAGGCCCGTTTCACGGTGGCCGACGCGCTCGCCGTGCTGGATGCGGCCCCTGGGGCGGGCCTTGACTCACAGCTAGGATCCAGTCCGGTGCTGGGCCCTAGGGCCGGCAGCCGGGACGAGGACTGATGCTGCTCAAACGGATAATCCCCTGCCTCGATGTTGACCGGGGTCGTGTGGTCAAAGGTACCAACTTCGTCGAAATCCGTGACGCAGGCGACCCGGTGGAGCTCGCATCACGCTACGACCGGGAGGGCGCCGATGAGGTGGTCTTTCTGGACATCACCGCCTCCCACGAGAAGCGGGAGACCATGGTGGGACTGGCCCGGCGCTGCGCGGAGGAGCTCTTCATCCCGTTCACCATCGGGGGCGGCATAAGGAGTGAGGAGGACGTGCGTGCACTGCTCTCCGCGGGCGCCGACAAGGTGTCGCTCAATTCCGCGGCCGTGAAGGATCCCGGGTTGATATCCGAGTGCGCCCGGCGCTTCGGATCTCAGTGTGTCGTCATCGCGATAGATGCCAAGCGGGTGGCGTCGGTAGCGGCGCCCGTCCCGGGCGGACAGGCTCTTCGGTGGGAGATATATGTTGACGGTGGTCGGACTCCCACGGGCTTGGACGCGGTGGAGTGGGCCGTCCGGGCGGTCGGGCTGGGGGCGGGAGAGATCCTGCTTACATCGATGGACAAGGATGGTACCAAAGACGGATACGACTCGGAGCTCACCAAGTCCGTGTCCAGGGCGGTCAACGTGCCTATCATAGCCAGCGGGGGGGCGGGGACGCTCGATCACCTGGCCGAGGTGGTCCGGGTCGGGGGAGCGGACGCGGTACTGGCCGCCTCGATCTTTCACTACTGCGAGTACACCATTCGCCAGGCGAAGGAGCATATGGCCGCCCAAGGCATCCCGGTGCGTTTGTGATACCGAGAGCACTTCTCGAACGCGCCGCGTGCTTCTCAAACGCTCCATGGGCGTCTCAAACGCGCCGTGCGGGCGCTACGCGGCTATGGCTGGTAAAATGAACGATTAATGAGCCTTTTCGGTACACCGGGAGAACGCGGTGGGTGGATCGGGAGATGGGCTTCTCCCTTGGTTGCGGCTGCGGTCTTACTCATATTCTTCGTCGCGCTGCCGGTCGTCTCGCCGGCATCCGGCGCCAGCATCCAGTCCCTGAAAGATCGCCTTGCCGCGAAACAGGCGGAGTTGAACGCCGCCCACGCCGAGTATTCCAAGTTCCAGGATGAGTTGAACGTGCTCGCGGAGAAGCACAATGATGCCGAGGTCCGCATGGCGCAGATCGAGCAGGCCATCGGTGGGGTTGAGAACGAGATCGCTTTGGCAGAGAAGGATATGGATATCGCGCAGGCCCAACTGGCCGAACGCTTGGTCAACCTGTATAAGGACAACTACTCCTCGGCGCCGGTCTACTTGGAGATACTCGTCAAGGAATCGGATTTTGCCTCCATCCTCGAACGCTTCTCACTGATCGGACGGATGGCGGATCAGGATAGGGAGTTATTCGACCAGGTCACGGTGTATCTGGACAAGTCGGAGGGGCGGCAGGCCGAGCTGGACCAGAAGAAGCGGGAGCAGGATGAAGTGGTGGCTGAGCTTGAGACCTTGCAGGCTCAGATGGGTGAGAGGTTCTCGGCGGCTTCGGCCGAGTATGAGCGCCTGACCGCTCAGGTGCTCGACCTCCGGGAGCAGGTGCGCGAGGCTGAGGAGGCAGCGGCCAGAGCCGCGGCCGCCGCCGCGGCGGCCAAGGCCAAAGCAGCCGCCGAAGCCAAAGCCAGAGCCGCTCAATCATCGGGTGGTTCGAGTACCTATCGGAGCAACTACAGCGGCGGCACGGTCCAGTCCGGCTCCTTCGTGTTTCCGGTCCAGGGACCGCACAGCTTCACCGACACTTGGGGCGCCCCCCGTTCGGGCGGGCGCACCCACAAAGGGACTGATATCATGGCGGCCAGAGGAACGCCGGTGGTGGCGTGTGTGAGCGGGACGGTCTCCCGTACGAATAGCCGCGATACGGGATTGGGCGGCATCACAGTATGGCTGCGCGGCAATAACGGATGCGGCTACTACTACGCCCATCTGGACGGCATCGCTTCTGGGATCCGGCCCGGCGTCTCGGTCAAGGCCGGGCAGCTCCTGGGTTGGGTAGGTCATACCGGCAATGCCGGTACCTGCAATCACCTCCACTTCTGCTCGTATACGTCGTCCGGGGTGGCCACCAACCCTTACGCTACTCTACGGGCCGCCGACTAAGCCGGAATCCACCGCTCCCGCCGCTCTGACGGCCAACAAGGGGGTTGCCGAGCCCCAGTGACCCAGTGAGCGGCCAAGAGAAGCCGACGCCCAAGGTCAGACAAGGTCGGCAGCCTTTCCGGC
>JAAYCW010000034.1 GCA_012729575.1 Actinomycetota bacterium
CCTTCTGAGGGATACTGGCTCCTATGCTGGGGAACGAAGGCTGGGAGGCGATATTGCGTAGGAAACGTCGCTGGTGGTGAGGCAAGCGAGACTGGGCATCGGTCTTACCCTTCTGGCTACTGTCGCCTACATCTCGCTTGGTCTGCCGGACGGGCTTCTTGGGGTGGCCTGGCCTTCCATGCGCAGCGATTTCGGCGTACCTCTTGATTCTCTTGGCGGTCTCTTTGTCTCGATGACGGTAGGCTACTTCACCTCCAGCTTTTTCGGAGGCCGTCTCACTGCGCATCTCCGTCTGGGCACCGTCCTTGCGCTTAGCACACTTTTCGCGGGCGGCGCTCTTGTGGGTTATGCCATCTCGCCCCAGTGGTGGATGGTGGTGATCATAGGGATCGCAGCGGGTTTGGGCGGGGGCGGCATCGATGTAGCTCTCAACATCTACGTCGTGAATCATCACGGCGACAGCATGATGCAATGGCTGCACGCGACCTACGGGATTGGGGCAACGGTGGGTCCGGTGGTCATGACCCTGGCCATTGGGTCACTAGGCAGCTGGCGCTGGGGTTACGCGCTGGTGGGGGGTCTTGAGCTTGTTCTAGCTGCCGCCTTCTTCCTTACCCTTTCCCGCTGGGAAGATGGAGCAGGAGCATCCGATGGTGCAACAGCTGCTCGCAAAGACGCGCCGGAGAACGAGCGAGGTGGGCATGGTCAGCACACTCCCACTCACGACACACCCATGTTGGAGACGCTGCGCGAAGGACGGGTATGGCTCAGTGTGCTCCTCTTCTTCCTGTACATGGGGATAGAGGTCACTCTTGGGAGTTGGGCCTATACCTTGTTAACCGAGGGCCGAGGCGTATCTCCCCGTCTTGCCGGGTTCTTCATGGCGAGCTACTGGGGGATCTTCACGGTCGGGAGGATGGCGGCCGGGATCTACGCGCAGCGGTTGGGCCAGCGGACCATCATTGTCGGCAGTCTGCTCGTGGCCTTAATAGGCGCAGTCCTCCTTTCCCTCAACGCGCCCGGTCTCCTTAATCTCCTCGCGTGCGCCCTTATCGGCGTCGCGATAGCTCCCGTGCTTGCCTCTCTGCTCTCGGGGACGTCGGGTCGCGTAGGCGCGCGTCACTTGGGTAATACCATCGGCATCCAGATCGCGGCTATGGGTGCCGGGAGCGCGGTGCTGCCGTCTATCACCGGGGTCATCGCGAGGCACCTCTCTCTTCAAGCTATCCCACCTTTTCTGGCGGTCCTCACGATTATCCTAATCGGGGCTTATCTATTCTCCCTGAGAACGGGTCGGGAGACGGCAGTCACGAGCTGACCCGTATATCGGAAGCGTTAAAAAAAGTCCGCACCGGGACTTTCCTTGGCCCTTTAACTCTTGCAGCGAAGTGCTAATCTTGTAGCGCCGTCTATTGCATCGATGGAGGGGTCTTTCTGGTGGCCGATGGCTGCTTTAGCCTGCCCTTCTGCCTGGGTATCAATCCTGGGAATGTCGGCGTCCCCTATATCTCCTCAATGGCGGTACCGTGTGAGAGAGGTGACCGGCCACGACCCTGACGAGCACCCGGTCCGTCTCTCTTCCTTTCGGAGCTCTGGCCCTGTTGTCCCTTCTCTGGGGCTACAACTGGGTGGTGATGAAGGTCGGCCTGGAGAGTGCCGAGCCCTTCACGTACTCTGCTCTTAGAAATCTGGTCGGCGCCTTGGCCATTCTGGCGGTGGCTGCTGTGTTGCGCCGGCCTCTCCGACCCAAAGCCATCGGCTGGACGGCGCTGTTCGGTCTGTTCCAGACCAGTGGCTCCGCAGGTCTGGCCATGTGCGCCGTTTGTGTGGGCGGGGTGGGCAAGGTGTCGTTCCTAACCTACACCATGCCCTTCTGGCTGCTCTTGATCGCTTGGCTTGTTCTTAAGGAGCCGGTGCACGATCTCCAATGGGTCGCAGTGGGTGTCGCGATCCCCGGATTGGTTCTGATACTCGAGCCCTGGCACCTGAGAGGCATCTCCAGCAGCCTGCTGGCGATCGGAGCCGGGGTTACATGGGCGATCGCCTCTCTGATCGTGAAGCACTTGCGGGCCCGCCAGGACGTGGAGCCGCTTTCGTTCATCGCTTGGCAGGGCATCTTCGGCTCGATCCCTCTGATCGTGATCCATTTTCTCATGGCTGAAGGCTTTCCCAGCTGGAACGCGAGCTTCATCTCCTCGCTCTTCTTCAGCGCTGTGCCCGCGAACGCCATCGCATGGGTATTGTGGCTGTACGCACTCGAGAAGCTTCCGGTGAACACGGCCGGCCTCGGCAGCCTGGCCGTTCCGGTGGTCGGAGTCGCCTCGGCTTGGGTGCAACTCGGGGAAGAACCGGGATTGCTGGAAGGCGCCGGCATGGGCCTGATAGTGGTCGCGCTGGCGGTTCTGACTGCGAGGGAGATGCGCGGAGCGCGTTCGCTCGCGAACATCCGGTTCCATCGGCGCCCGGTCCAATCACAGGCAAGCACATCGTAGGGTTCTGGCTGCGGGCCCGTAAGGCCTTGGACCACGGAGATCGGGCCCAGTTCTCCGTGTCGTCATCCGACCTCGGGTGATCTCCGGGTGCAACCCGCACGCTCGCAGTGAGGTAACATCGAGCAGAACGGAGTCTCGTGGCACCGCTTCGAAAGTGGGGTTACCGTGGATTCAACCCGTTCTGTGTCGGGCTGGCCGGCGGAAGAGGACTTGGCTTCAAAGGAAGAGGATATCCAGGTTGTCTCCGGCCGTTGTTATGAGTGCCATGTCCAATGCGGCGTGCTCGTCCATGTCCGGCATGGAAAGGTCGTGAAGGTCGAGGGCGACCCGAACTACGTCAACCAGGGAGCCCTCTGCCCCAAGGGGCTCGCCGCGATGCGCAACCTCTATCATCGCGAACGTCTGAACTACCCCCTCACGCGCACCCGACCGAAGGGGGAAGCCGACCCGGGTTGGGTCAGGATCACCTGGGAAGAGGCTCTCGACAGGATAGTGGCGAAGCTCAGGCAGGTGAAGGCGGAGTACGGCGCGCACGCCATCGCCATAGGACAGGGGACTGGGCGCTTCACCGTCGCCCAACATCTGCGGCTCAAGAACTCGCTCGGTTCAGCCAACACCATCGGCCCGAGCCATGTCTGCCGGGGGGATGCGGGCACCGATCCTGGAGGACGCTTCATACTCACCCGTCAGGCATGGCAAGATCGTTTGTAGGGAGGGAGCCTGCCGAACTCGTTTAGCAATAAGCACTTCAGAGGAATATAAAATACCTGGGAAAGCGGAACCTATCGAGGTGGCACAAGGGGGAATCAGTATGCCTACCTACATCGTCCTCACCACTCTTACCGATGAAGGTCGCAAGACACTCCGAGACAACCCAGGCCGTATCAGAGAGGTCAACGCCGAGATGGAGGCCATGGGGGTCACCCTCAAAGACCAATACGCCCTGTTCGGCCCCTACGACTTCGTCAACGTTCTGGAGGCTCCGGATGACGCGGTCCTGACCAAGACGCTTATGCAGTTGGCCTCCAGGGGAACCGTCTCCACCCTTACTCTGCCGGCCACGCCCACGGAGGATTTCATCGCCAGGCTGGAACACTGAGGGGAGCCCGCGGTCGGGGTCTCCTGGTAGAGACCCCGACCTTGTCACCAGCTCCCTCGGGACCGCACGTAGGCCGGTGTGTTCCGTCGGGTGCGGGAGCTTTGAAGGCCTGAGTACACGCCGAAAGGAGTCGAGGTGCTTAGCGGGATTGATGAACTTCGCCGATTCAGGATCTTCGCCGAACTCGATGAGGAGGATTTCGAGGCTATCGGGAAGATCTCCCGCGTGCGGGAGTACGAGACCGCCGAGAAGCTGACCACCGAGGGGGCTGAAGCCGATAACCTGTATCTCTTCCTGAAGGGCAAAGCAGCAGTCAAAGTGCGGGGAGCCGATGACAGGCAGATCCTCATCGACGAGTTGGGGCCGGGAGAGATGCTGGGCTGGGCGGCGGTGGTCGAGCCGCATGTCTACACTGCCTCCGCGTGGACGACGAAGCGGTCGGAGGTAATCGTTGTCGACGGGAGCCAACTCCGCGAGCTGTGTGAAACCAACAAGCACATCGGGTACCAGGTAGCCAAAGGCATCGGCGAGATCATCTCCAAACGCTTCGGGCAGGCCGTCGGGGGCCGCGGTGGCCAGGCCATCGGAAAATACGGGATCGACGAATTGCGCCAATTTAAGATCTTCGCCGAGCTCGATGTTGCCGATCTCGACTCCATCGCACAGATAGCGCTGGTCGAGGAGTTCGAAGCCGGAGAACAATTGACCGGGGAGGGCTCGTCGGCCGACCGACTCTTCCTCTTCTTGAAGGGTAGAGCAATGGTGACGGTTCGGGGACCGAGTGGCGGCCAGGTTCTCATCGACGAACTGGGTCCGGGCGAGTTGCTCGGATGGGGAGCGGTGATGGAGCCTCATGTCTACACCGCTTCCGCGTGGACTACCGAGCCGTGTGAGCTCTTCGTCGTGGATGGCCGTGAGCTCCGCGAGCTGTGCGACACCAACAGGCGCGTTGGATACCAGGTGGCCAAGGGTGTCGGTGAGGTGATGTCGAGGCGGTTCGGCCAAGCCATCTCCGGGCGTCCTGAAGAGGCTCTGACCGGTCTGGGGCCTGAAGAGCTCAAGCAGTTCGACATCTTCGCCGAGCTTGACGAGTCCGAACTGGAATCGATTGCGCAGATCTCGCACGTGCAGACTTACGACATCGGCGAGGAGCTCACGGCAGAGGGGGCCGATGCCGACAAGCTCTACCTTTTCTTGCGGGGGAAGGCGGCGGTGAAGGTGCGTTCCTCGGAGGGTCGCCAGGTGCTGATCGATGAATTGGGCCCTGGGCAGATGCTTGGTTGGGGGGCGGTGACCCCGCCTCACGTCTACACCGCCTCTGCGTGGACTACCGAGCCCTCGGAGCTGATCGTCGTCGACGGTGAGCGACTCCGCGCCCTAGGGGAGACGAACAAGCACCTCGGATATCAGGTGGCGAGGGGCGTAGGTGAGATCATTTCTAAGCGGTTCGGACGGGTGTTGGCGGGGAAGGGCGGGCAGGTCCTCGGTGGCTATGCGATCGACGAGCTGCATCAGTTCAAGATCTTTGCCGAACTCGATGTGGCGGAGTTGGAGGCCATCGCGGGCGTATCGGACGTCCAGCAGTTCGAACCGGGTGAAGAACTCATCACCGAGGGGAGACCGGCCGACAAGCTCTACCTCTTCCTGAAAGGCAGGGCGGCGGTGGAGGTACAGCTTCCCGAGGGTGACCAAGTGCTCATCGACGAGCTTGGTCCGGGGGAGCTCATCGGGTGGGGGGCGGTGATGGAACCCCATGTATACACGGCCACTGCCTGGACGGTCGAGCCGTCTGAGTTGATCGTGGTGGACGGAGCCCGGCTACGAGAACTGTGCGACGACAACAAGCAGATGGGCTACAAGGTGGTCAAGGGTGTCGGCGAAGTCATGTCGAAGCGGTTCGGCCACGCAGTCGGCGGGCACGGTATCGCTGAACTGCACCAGTTCAAGGTCCTGGCCGGATTGGATATGGCCGATCTGGATGCCATCGGGAGGATCTCCTACGTGCGGGAGTTCGAAGCCCGTGAGGAGCTCATTACGGAGGGGGGTGCGGCCGACAAGTTCTACCTCATCCTCAAGGGAAAGGTGGACGTGAAGGTACGCTCGCCCGAGGGCCGCCAGGTACTGATCGACGAACTTGGAGCCGGCGAGATGCTTGGCTGGGGAGCCGTGATGGAGCCGCATGTGCACGCGGCTTCGGCTTGGACGGTGGAGCCCTCGGAACTGATCGTGGTAAACGGAGACAGTCTTCGCGAACTCTGTGAGCAAAACAAGCGCTTGGGTTACCAGGTGGTACGAGGCATTGGTGAGGTGATCTCCAAACGGTTTGGGGAGGCCTTCGGAGAGCGGGCGGAACTGCACGAGAAGGACCTTCGGGCTTTCGGCGGAGAAGAGCGGGTCATCTGGGAGAACGGTGAGCTACAACTGACGACGCGGGCGGTCCTCATCGGCATGGAGAGCGATGCTCCCGAAGTCCTGCCGCTTGAAGCCGTCTATGACGTAGAGGTGCAGGGCGATCGGGTTGTCTTCCACGCCCACGGCGGCGATGTCACGTCGCCCCCGGTCGACGAACCGGAAAGGCTGGCTGCTCTCGCGGAGGACGAGATGCGCCGGACCCGTTACGCCCGGAGGCGCAAGGACTACTACGTCGGCTCTAACTAGGAGGTCCGGTCGATGCACACTATCATCGACCGCCGGGAGTTGACCAAGGGAGACATGATCTCCATCACGGTTGAGGCCCCGGCCATCGCCAAGAAGATCCACCCCGGGCAATTCGTCGTGCTCCGAGTAAACGAGACCGGGGAGCGCACGCCCCTCACCGTGGCTTACAAGGATGAGGTGCACGGCACCATAACCATCATCTTCCAAGTGTTGGGCAAGACCACCGCCATGCTCGCGTCTCTCAAGATTGGCGATGCCATCAAAGACCTGGTGGGTCCCTTGGGTTGCGACGAACGCTTCACCAAGGTGGGTACGGTGGTCGGCATCGGAGGGGGCTCGGGGATCGCTGTCCTGCACCACATCATGCAGGGGTACGCTGAGGTGGGCAACACGCTGATAGGAATCATAGGCGCCCGGGAGAAAGCCCTCCTCATACTCGAGGACGAGATGGAGGCCCTCTGTGAACGGCTGCTCGTCACCACCGACGACGGCAGTTACGGAATGCACGGCTTAGTGACAGATGCCCTTTCGAGGCTGGTGGAGGAGCAGGTACACATCGACCAAGTGGTGGCCGTCGGGCCTCTCATCATGATGCGTGCCGTATGTGAAATGACCAAGCTGTATGAGATACCGACCCTGGTGAGTCTGAACCCTATCATGGTGGACGGCACCGGCATGTGCGGCGGGTGCCGGGTGACCGTGGGTGGGGAGACCAAGTTCGCCTGCGTGGACGGCCCCCATTTCGACGGTCACAAGGTGGACTTCGACGAGCTGATGCAGCGCAATATGATGTATGCGCGTGATGAGCGGACATCGCTACTGACCTCTATCCGGGCGCGTTGAGGAGGGCGGCGGTGAAAAAGAGCGAGAACGAGTCCAGGAGCATACTAGCCGGTACCGAACTCTCGACCTTCTGTCCGCATTGTCATCAGGCTCTGAATGTCTTTGACCCCGCCACCAGAAAGATCTGGGTCAGGCTGGCTGTATCAGTCCACGGGGCGAAGGGCGAACTCCTGCTGAGTCCGCAGTTCGACGTCTTCGAACGCCAGGCCGATATCGAACTGAGCGAAGGGATCGTGGTCGACGATCTCTCCTGTCCCCGTTGCGGAGAATCGCTGGTCGAGCAGCAGGCTTGCGAGGAGTGTGGTTCCCCGGCTGCGCGTCTAGTCATTTATGCTCAGTCCAAGTTGGTGGACTTCTCCATATGTACCAAGGTGGGCTGTCACTGGCACGGCATGTCGCGAGCCGACCAGGCCAAGATCAAGCCCAAGGTGTCCAGGCAGAAGAAACCCGAACAGGATGCCCTGCTGCGTATCCGTAATTTCAACGAGGTGTCTTACGGCCTCGATAGGGAACTGGCTTTGGTGGAGGCGAGCCGGTGCCTCGACTGCAAGAAGCCGGCTTGCATCGCCGCGTGCCCGGTGGAAGTGGATATCCCCGGGTTCATCAGATTGATCAGAGAGGGGAACTTCGTGGAGGCGGCGCGTCTGGTTAAACAGAAGAATGCTCTGCCCGCCGTCTGCGGCCGTGTCTGCCCCCAGGATGACCAGTGCGAGAAGGCCTGTCTGCTGGGCAAGAAGGAGGAGCCGGTCGCCATAGGCAACCTGGAGCGGTTCGTGGCCGATTTTGAACGCGAAACGGATTCGGTCGCAATTCCACGGAAGGCTCCACCCACCGGCAAACGTGTGGCTGTGGTTGGCAGCGGTCCGGCCGGGCTTACGATGGCCGCCGATATGGTGACCAAGGGGCATTCTGTGACCGTCTTCGAGTCGCTGCATAAGCCAGGCGGTGTGTTGGTGTACGGCATCCCGGAGTTCCGCCTGCCCAAAGCCATCGTTGAATCCGAGATCGACTACCTGAGAAGACTCGGGGTCAAGATCGAACTCAACTCTATCGTCGGGCGCCTCTACACCATCGAAGAGCTGTTCGCTTCAGGGTACGACGCTGTGTTTGTGGGCACCGGTGCCGGACTGCCGGTGTTCATGAAGCTGCCGGGAGAGAACCTCTGCAACATCCTCTCGGCCAACGAGTACCTCACCCGCATCAATTTGATGAAGGCCTACGCCTTCCCGGAGTACGACACCCCAGCGCCGCGAGGCCGCCAGGTGGCGGTGCTCGGCGGTGGCAATGTCGCCATGGACTGCGCGCGCACAGCCGTCCGCATGGGCAGCCGCGAAGTATCCATCATCTACCGCCGCACCCGCGATGAGATGCCGGCCCGCACTGAGGAGACAGAACATGCCGAGCAGGAGGGGGTGAAGTTCCGCCTCCTCACCAACCCGATCCGCTTTATCGGAGATGACCGGCGCTGGGTCAAGCAGATGGAGTGCGTCCAGATGCAACTGGGAGAGCCGGACGCCTCCGGCCGGCCTAGGCCGATTCCCAGAGCGGGGTCCAACTTCCTCATGGATGTCGATATGGTCATCGTCGCCGTGGGCGCGGGTCCCAACCCGGTCCTGTTCTCCGGGTCGCCGGACCTGGAGCGTACCGACCGAGGCTACGTCAAGGCCTACACACCGTCCGGGCGTACCAGCATACCTGGGGTGTGGGCAGGTGGTGATATCGTCACCGGCTCGGCGACGGTCATCCTGGCGATGGGCGCAGCCCGCCAGGCGGCCAACGACATGCACGCGTACCTGATGGATGGGAAGAAAGAGTGGGTCTAGGAGAGTATGGTCCCTGCTTCGACTGGGGCAGGGTGAAGAGATGGGATTCCTTAAACCGTCGTCGGACACCGTCCCAGCGGAGCATCGATCTTGCCATTATTCCACACGTGAACTCCTGCTAGTGTATAATAATAACCGGTTATACGGGTTTATATTATGCGCAGGAGGCCAATGATGCGAGAGGGGACGGACGATGTCAGGCACTAATCGGAACGACAGAGTGCGTGAGGCAGTGCGTGAACGCTATGCAGAGATCGCCCGGAATGACTCCTCATGCTGTTGCTCGGGGCGATCGTCGGAGGAAGGTGGCCAATCCCCCTTGGTCCGCAAAGTGGGGCACGAGGAGGCTTTGCGGCTCGGCTATACCGAGGAGGAATTGACGGCGGTCCCGGAAGAAGCCTATCTGGGTCTTGGGTGCGGCAATCCGCAGGCGATAGCTTCTCTGAAGCCCGGTGAGACCGTGGTCGATCTGGGTGCGGGCGCAGGATTCGATTGCTTCCTGGCTGCCCGGGCGGTAGGACCTAAGGGCTTGGTCATAGGCGTGGATATGACCCCAGAGATGATCGCGAAGGCTCGTGAGAACGCCCACAAATCGGGCTTCGATAACGTCGAGTTCCGTCTGGGCGAGATCGAGCATCTGCCGGTCGCCGATTCAACGGCCGATGTGGTCATCTCCAACTGCGTTATAAACCTCTCTCCTGACAAGTCTGGGGTGTATGGGGAGGTGTCCCGGATCCTGAAGCCCGGTGGGCGCTTGGCGGTGAGCGACGTCGTGGCTACGGCCGAGCTTCCGCAGGAGTGGCGGGAAGACATGCGGCTACTTTCGGCATGTATCTCGGGTGCCTCCACCGTGCAGGAGGTCAGAGAAATGCTTGAAAACGCGGGCTTTGTCCAGATTGATGTGCGGCCGAAGGATCAAAGCCGGGAGTTCATTCAGGAATGGGAACCAGGTAGGAAGCTCGAGGAGTACGTGCGCTCCGCTGCCATCCGTGCGGTCAAGCCTGGTCAGTAGAGGGGCGGAGTAGCGCTAGTCTGGGCGCCGGGAGTGCCTCACAGCGGACCGGGTATCGGCGTCCCTGTCTTGCTGTCACTTGGTGTGGACCGGGTGTATGGTCTATGGGAATGCGCAAGAGTCGGTTCCCCGGCTGCGTCGGCCCAGACGGCGGCCCAAACAGTCAAGAGGGTATCGATTCAGGGTTCAGGACGGCACAAGCATGGATGTCCTTGGTGAAACGTTCAAAGCGCTGTCCGACGAGACGAGACTGCGTATCATGGCGCTCCTTCTGGAGAACGACGAGCTGTGCGTATGCGATTTTGTCGGTGCACTGGGCGAGACGCAATCAAAGGTCTCGCGCCACCTCCGTTACCTCTACCACGCCGGACTCATAAAGGACCGCCGTGAGGGGTTGTGGATGCACTACCGGATCTCTCCGGACCTTACCCCCGAGCAGACCATCATTGTGCAGGCGCTTTCGGAGGCGTTCAGAGAGGAGCAGAAGCAGAAATTGCGTGACGCGTTGGAGGAGTGGCGTGCGCGCAAAGAGGCACCCTGCGCGCCGCGAGGTGCGGACGCAGCCTCCTGTGGCGAAGTCTGAGCACTGCAGGAGCGAGGATGGGCCTGTCCGGCCCGGGGTCGCTCTCGGGGTAGGCGCTACGGTTGACTACTCAGCGGTGCCGCTTGGGCCCGCGGGCTCTGTTTGGAGACCGGGAAGGGCGATTACGTCGAGCGTGCGGATGGCTTCAAGGTTCTCCGTGTAGAGCGAGAGCATGGGCGGGGGCAACTGCCCTTCGTGAGTCAGCAGAAGGATGCCTTTGTCCAGCGCCAGATAGGGCACCGCGGCCAGAGCGTCGGGAAAGGCGTCTCCCGTAGCGATCACTGTGTGAAGATAGCTCATGCCTTGGGTATCCGCGTACTCGATGACGGAAGCAGCGGTGCCGAAACTGTCATCCTCCATGCGCCTCTCCACGTCGTCCAGATCCACCTCGGCACCGGTACCCACCATCAGCACCGATTCCACTTCCAGCTTCTCCATAGCACGGCTGGTTGCTCTTGGCAGATCGTCCCCAGAGGCAAGGAGAATAGGCCAGCCCTCGGCTGCGGCCAAAGGCGCTACCGCCAGTCCCTCTACAAAACTGTCGGAGGGAACAATCACCACCTTCGGAACGGACTCCAGCTCGGAGTTGAGCTGCTCGGCTATGAGGGCCGCAGTCTCATAGGCGTCGTCACCGGTCAGGTTCGTCACCGCCGGTTCATCCAGAATCTCTTCCAGCTGCTGGGTGACTGTTCTGGGCTTGGAGACTCCGACAAGGAAGACCAGAGAGGGGCTGAGTCTTTCGATCTCAGCGCTGATATCATCTCGGATTCCCTCAGGAGGGACGAGCAGCATCGGGCCTCCGTAAGCCGCGGCCAGAGGAGCGGCCGAGATGGCCTGTGCGTAGTCGTTGCCGGCCACCAGGACCAGCGCTGGAGCTCCTTCGGGGAAGCCAAGCTTTGAGATAGCCGCAGCTGTTGCGTATCGGTCTGCTCCCGCGCGGACCGTACGGTCTGTGCGGGCTAGGGTGGTCGTGGTGGCGTCGGTGCCGGTGGTCGTCGTCCTGACGATGCTTGTGCCTGTGGTGGTATCTTCCTCGAACAGGGGCAGCAGATATCTGTCTACCGCGTAGTAGAGACCGCCGGCCACAGCGACCACCGCAGCGATGCCGATGATCCACTTCAGACCGAAGACGACCCATCCCCCCGTGGTCCGTCGTTCAGCGAACCCGAACCATCTCCGTCGGAGGGGAGCTCCGCAGAACCAGCAGAACTCGCTCCCGGGCTGGTTGAGTCCACGACAAGCACGGCACACTACGCCTTTGGTCGATTTCATCAGGGGCTCCCCCACGTTCTATACGATGCTGCCCGCGACCTCACGGGCGGCTTTCTATCAGAACTCATCGGTTGAGACTATCAGCAGTTGAGACTATTAGTCGAGACTGTTCGCAGGCTAGAGTCAGTGTACGAGCCCGCGCTTCCACAGTCCAGCGGCCGGTCACGAACCGATGGCAGGGGCAGTGAGTCTTCTCAAGGGTCTGGGCGTCGGAGCGTGCAGGCATTACACTGTGCCACATTGAGGAATGCACTGCGTTCGAAGTATCTAGGCGCACGGGAGTCTTGTGAGGACCATCATCGTCGTGATATTGCTGATGTGTTTGGTGTTCGTCGGGGCGGGAGGCTGCACCGGTACGTCGCCTGCGAAAGAGAGTACAACCGGCGATATCCGGACCGAGTCGACCGAGCGGGTCGCAGAAACGACCACTTCTACGGTCAAGGAGGCGCTTGCGGAGGGGCCGGGGGCAGTCACCGAAACCACGTCGATCGAGGAGACCAAGATTGGGGCCCTGGGCGAGCGGCGCAACCCTATTCCTGTCGATCAAGAGGCCCGGGTGGGTGATTGGGAAGTCAGGGTGGTGGATGCCAGACCCAACGCCAACCAGATCATACTCGACGAGAACATGTTCAACAATCCTCCCAAGGAGGGCAACCAGTACGTGCTGGTGTCGCTTGAGGCTACCTACGTGGGGGATGGATCCAGCACTTTCTGGATTGACATGCTGTACAGCTTCGTCGGGGGCAAGGGGGGTTCGTTCGATGTGGCCGTTGCCGTTGCGCCCGATGCGATCACCAGTGCGGACGAGGCCCTTTCGGGAGGCTCCATCGCCGGCAATCTGGTCTTTGAGGCGCCTTCTGATCAGGTTCCCGGCGGCACCCTTCTGCTGGAGGAGGCCTTCTCGCACGACCAGGCCCGCGTGTTCTTCGCCGTGAGATAGGCCGACCGAACATTTCTCGCCGGCTGCTTTGGCGCGTACCTGCGCTTGCGTGAGGCTCCAAGCACGGCTCACTTCGACGAGCCGCCTCGACCGTCCAAGTACTCGTTCTGTACGTCTTGGGAGACAAGACCGTCCCTCACCTCGATGATGCGGTCCGTCTGTTGGGCGATGGCCCGGTCGTGGGTGACGATCACGAACGTGGTCCCCATCTCCCTGTGGATGCGCCGGAACAAGTCGTATACCAGAGCCGAGTTCTCGGTGTCCAGATTGCCGGTGGGTTCATCGGCCAGCAGGATGTCGGGTGAGTTCATGAGGGCGCGGCCGATGGCGACCCGCTGCTTCTGCCCTCCCGATATCTGCTCCGCGCTCTTGTCGGCCACTTGGCCCACCCCAAGGAAATCGAGGATCTCCTCGGCACGCTTGCGGGTCTCCGCAGGGACCCCGGCAGCTCCCTTTGAACCACCGATCCACGTGGGTATGAGCAGGTTCTCCCGCACTGAGAATTCAGGTAGCAGGTGGTGGAACTGAAAGACGAAACCCAGGTGCCGGTTGCGGAACGCCGCTCGCTCCTTCTTGCTGAGTGCACCGACGTCGGTCCCCAGGAGGCTCACCGAGCCCTCGGTGGGCCGGTCGAGAAGACCGAGCAGATTGAGCAGAGTGGACTTCCCGCTGCCGGACTGCCCGATGATGGAGAGGAACTCCTTGCCTGCTACGCGGAAGGAAACTCCGCGCAGGGCCTTGGTCTTGACCGCAGTGCCGTACTCCTTGGTTACGTTGCTCACTGTGATGGTATCAGCCACCCTGGATCACCTGTATCGGGTCGAGACGCGCTGTCTTTCGATAGGGAATAATGGCCGATATCAGGGCGATGGCGATACCGATACCGGCCGACAGAAGCACGAAACCCAATCTGGGCTCGATGGGGAAGAGCCCGGAGTCACCACTTGCGGCTACGACGCCGAACACCGCTATCAGCGCCAGACTTACGACGATGCCGAGCACCGTCCCGATCACGCCGAGAATACCTGCCTGGTAGAGAAACACCAGGCCGGTCTTGGCATCGGACATGCCGAGTGCCTTGAGAATCCCGATCTGGCGGGTCTTCTGCACCGCTGAGATGGCCAGAGTGGAGGCGATGCCCAGCATCACCGCGATGATGACGAAAACCTGGATCATGTACGACGAGGTGCTCTGACTCTGGAGGGCGGTGAGCAGGTCGCTGTTCTTGGCCTGCCACTCGCTGACTGTGATTTGCGGGAACACCGACTGCAGGCCCGCTGCAACTTCGGGAGAGTCGAACACGTCGGCTATCTGCACCTCCACGCCGCTCACCCGATCGAGCGGCAGGCCGAGGGCTGAACTCGCCAGCTCCAGCCCGGAGAAGACAGAACGTTCGTTTGCGGCTTGGGCCCCCAGGTCGAACACCCCCTCCAGCACCGTCTCCACCGTCGATCCGTCGGCCAGGACCAATTGTACGGCGGCCCCGGGAGCAAGACCGTTCTGCTCGGCCAGATCTTTGCCGACCGCTATGTGATTGCCGGTCAGCGAGATCTCCCCCGAAACCAGCTTATCCGACAGCCCATAGACGGAATCGAGATCGGCCAAGGTGCCGCCCTTCACAGACACCGGCACACTTCCGTCACGAAGCGGTACGAGTGCCGAAAGGTTCTGTACGGCGGCCACCGCCGTCACGTGCGGGTCGGCACTCACCGTCGCTCTGTCCTGCGCCGTGAAGGGGAAGGCTACTTGGCCGCCGGCCGGCTCCAGGCTCACGTGCGCGCTCGAGCCGACAGTCTCGTCGACCAACGAATCCTGCAGGCTGGTGATGAGCGAGCCCACAAAGACCTGGACGGCGATCCCTATGGCAATGCCCAGGATGATTAGAACGGATTGGACCTTGTTGCGCCACAGGAAGCGCAAGGCGATGCGCAGCTCAAGCATCGGCGTGCTCCCCCTGACTTGCAGTGCCGGCGCTGTGTGCCGGCGGCGCAAGCTCGTCCAGCAAGGAATCCACGGAATTCACCACGTACTCGTCCCATCCCCGGTCGGAGTGGGCGAAGGCCGGTCCGCCGACCACGATGCGTGTCTCTGGAAGGGCCTGGCGCAGATGCTCCACAACGTCGTGAAGAGCGGCGCGCTGGAAATGGGTTGAAGCCGACAGGCATATCACCGACGCTCCGGTAGCCCGCACACACTCCACCATTTGGCCGACGGGGGTCATCGCCCCAATGTATATGGTCCGGAAGCCACGCAGATCGAAACGGTCGGCCAGCATTCGCAGGCCTACGTCGTGAGTCTCCTCCGGAGGGCAGAAGAAGGCCACCGTGACCGGCACAGGTTCGACGCCTGCCTTGCGCTTGAGGACGATGGGATAAAGGGCCTCGATGGCAGTGCGCACCGCTCCCACGATAAAGTGTTCTTCCCATACGGCGGTGTGTCCTTCCTGCCAGCCTCGTCCCACGGCTGCGAGGAAGGGTTCCAGAACGTTGGTATAGAGGTTCTCGAGGGATAGCCCGTCCTGTACTGCGGCGAGGATGCTGCTTACCGTTTCCTCACGGTCGTGCGTCGCCAAGCACCGCTCAAGTCGAGCGGCGAGGTCGTCGGAGAGGTCGTTGGTCACGCGATCACCGGGCACGGACAAGGGGTCGCCTCGTTTGTTGGGTTCATCAGGGTCCTGAGACTTCTACCCAGAACCCGTGCGCTAAACACCCGCGGGTACCTGCCCTGGAGAACCTCTATCAAGTAGGTCCTTGGGAAGCAGGCTGTTGGCCGAGTGAGTCTCTCGGGCCCACAGGCAGACACACGGCTCCGCTCAGCGGTCTGGGGCCGAGAACCCTGATTCCGCCAGGGCTTTGTCGGTGAGCTCTCTGATGAGTTCGATATGCCGGCCCATCTCGTGAGCGGCCGCGGTCGCGTCGCCGGCGCAGATCGCGGCCAGTATGGCCGTGTGGGTGTCGTGGACTTGGTTCTCTCTGTCCTCGAGACGGGCCAAGTCAACCGGGATGAAAAGGTCCGCTCGGGCGGCCAGCATGGCCCGCTCCAGCCGGGGACTGCGCGCGGCTCGGGCGATGCTCCTGTGGATGTCCATGTCGAGCCTGAATCGGGACGACCACTCCTGGCTGCGACCGGTCTTGATGATGGCCCTCTCGATGCTCTCAAGGTCTCCATCGGTTCGTCTCTGGGCGGCCAACGCGGCAAGCCGTGTCTCAACGGTCTGCCTGAATTCAAAGATGTCGTCCAATTCACCGGCGTGCTGGTGCATCCAGTGGTTCCAGCACTGGATGAGAGAGGCGGCGTCTCCTACTCGAGAACCGCCGTGCGAACCACGAGTCGTGACGATGTACCCCGTGCTTTCAAGTGCTTTCAGTGCCAACCGAAGGGTCACGCGGGAAACGCCCAGACGCGCACCGAGATCTCTCTCCGGAGGGAGTCTATCACCGGGTCCGAGCTCGCCCGAGAAGATCATGGCCCGCAAGAAGCGGACAACACTATCGCTGGCCGTTTCGGGAGTGGGCAAGATGGTCTCTGGCAGGTCGGTATTCACGTTGTCTGCAGGCATTCGTACTCCCACGGTATGTGCTGTGGCATAAAGACTATACCAAAGAACCGTACCGCGACAAGTTTGTGGCGGGGCGCAGGAGAGGACGCCTGTGAGGACTGACGGATTGTGGGGTTGACTAATAGGTATAAAGCGTTATCATATAGACCGATACCGTAGTGGAAGCCCCGCTTCGGGAGACTCCGGGGCTGACCGGTTGGATGTCAAGGATGTAGGAGCGCACGAATGGATCAATCACATGTTCTCGACCCGGCCGGTGCCGCCCGTCTGATCGAAGATGCTCTGGCCGCCGGGAGCTCGGCTCTTGATGAGTGGCAGTCGAAAGCTCTTTTTTCCGCGTATGGGATACCGGTCCCAAAGGGAGCGCTCGTGAAGAGCGCACTCGAGGCCGCCTCAGCCTCTGCCGAGATCGGCGGAAAGGTGGTCATGAAGGGCATCGGCGCGGAGTTTCATCACAAGACCGAGGCCGGGCTCGTCGTTCTGGGCGTGGAGGGTTCTGAGGCCGTGGCCGCAACCTACCGTCTGCTGGAAGAGCGGGGAGGAAGAGGGCTCGAGGCGGTCTTGGTAGAGCAGATGGTGAGCAGCAACCGTGAGCTCATCGTGGGTATGAAGCGGGACTCGACTTTCGGGCCGGTGGTGGCCTTCGGGGTCGGCGGTGTGCTGACGGAAGCCTTGGGCGATGTGGTGTTGGGCGTAGCTCCCCTCAGTGACCAAGAAGCCGCGGAGATGCCCGACCTCATCAAAGCTAAGCGCCTGCTGGACGCGTTCAGGGGCTATCCCCCGGTCGACCGAGTCGCGCTGGCGAAGATCATTCAAGCCGTCGGACAGATGGCGATAGACCATCCCGAGATCGCCGAGATCGACGTCAACCCGGTTCTGGTGAGCGGCTCCAGGCCCGTAGCTGCCGATGCGCTCGTCATCCTGTCATCCGATGTTGTCAAGCATAAGGAACCGTCATCGTTCGTTCCCGATTTCAAGGCGCTGCTGGCTCCCAGGTCCATGGTGCTGGTGGGTGCGTCAGGCGATGTCTCAAAATGGGGTGGCTCGGCTTTCAAGAGTGTCCTCGACGGCGGATACACCGGTGAGCTGTACGCGGTCAACCCGAAAGGTGGGGAGATCTTCGGCCAGACTGCCTACACCAGCATCGAGGATCTGCCGGAGGCACCCGATCTGGCTCTGCTGGCAGTGGGCGGTCATCAAGTGGCTCCCATGCTGGAGCAATGCGTCCGCAGAGGTGTGAAGAGCGCCATCGCCATCGCGGCCGGCTTCTCCGAGACCGGTGAGTCTGGTGCCGCGGCCGAGCGGGAGATTGCCCGCATCGCCACCGAGGGCGGCGTCACCCTCATGGGACCCAACTGTATGGGCCTCATCTCGAACGAAGTCAGTCTCCACGCCATCGGTTTCGTCAGCCTTCACCCGCCAAAGGGTACGCTCAGCTTCATCTCTCAATCGGGCAACATGGGCGTCACCACTTCGAATGCCTGCGACCGGCGCGGTATCGGCATCGACAAGTTCGCGAGCGTAGGCAATGAGGCGCAGATAGGCGCGATCGACATTATCGAATACCTGCGCGACGACCCCAACACGACGTGCGTGATGACCTATATCGAGGGCATCGACGACGGCCGGCGCCTGATGGAGGTCGCCCGCAAGGTCACGGCGGTGAAGCCCGTGGTCGTACTGCGGACGGGGCTCACGGAGTATGGGAGCAAGGCGGCCGCGTCTCACACCGGCGCAATGGCTGGGTCTGCGGGTGTGTGGGAAGCGGCGGCGCGGCAGTGTGGGCTTGTGACCTGTACTTCACCTGACGAGGTGGTGGATCTGGGGACCTGCATGGCCTATCTGCCGCTACGGACCGGCAGACGCGTTGCCATAATCACCCAAGGCGGGGGTGCCGGAGTCATCGCGGCCGACGAGGTGGCGCGGCATGGCCTACAGCTCGCGGAATTGCCCGCGGAGCTTTATGAGTCGATCGATCCGCTGCTACCCCCGTTTTGGAGCCGGCAGAACCCTCTCGATACAGTCGCGTCGGCCGACGCCGAGGCTCTCTCGAAGATACTGGCGGGCGTCATAGAATGCGACGCGGTGGATGCGATAATAGTGATGTCTGTATTGGGTATCCCGACCAGTGTTCACGGTGACCGCGAGGTGAGCGCGCACGGGGACTTTGTGGGGCTGAGTTCCCTGGAGGACGCGCTGATGGCGCAGATCGCTGAGCTCATGGAGAGGACGGGCAAACCGGTCATCAATGTACCGGATTCGCCCATCCGGGGCTCGGTCTTCGACTATGGCAGGCGCTACCGGCCTATAGTACTATCGTCGGCTCGGGCTGCGGCTCTGGCACTTGATCGTATGGAATGGTATGCATCGTACAGACGTGCTCACAACCCTTCGGCCTAGGTGGAGGAGATATGGCAAACAAGATCGAGACTACTGACGCTGTGGAGATCCTTTCGGGTAATGAGGCGATAGCCCGCGGTGCCTGGGAAGCCGGCGTGAAGCTGGCCGCAGCCTATCCCGGGACGCCCAGCACCGAGATACTTGAAGCGTTGGCGCACTATGACGATGTTTACTGCGAATGGTCGCCGAATGAGAAGGTGGCCATGGAAGTGGGCATTGGCGCTTCCATGGGCGGCGGCCGGGCTCTCGTGTGCATGAAGCACGTCGGTTTGAACGTGGCGGCCGACCCGTTCTTCTCCTCCTCTTATGTCGGCTTGGAGGCCGGCATGGTGGTTGTCTCCGCCGACGATCCGGGGATGCACAGCTCCCAGGATGAGCAGGACAACCGCAACTACGCCAAGTTCGCCCGCGTACCCCTGCTCGAACCCGCTGACAGTGCGGAAGCCAGGGAATTTATGATCTCTGCCTACGAACTCTCGGAGCAATTCGATACCCCGGTCTTGTTCCGTACCACCACTCGGACGTCGCATTCCAAGAGTATCGTTGCGCTGGGAGAACGGACCACGGCAGAGCCTCTCGCGAAGGCCAGGCGCGATTGGAACAAATACCTCATGATGCCGGTGAATGCGATCGCGCGCCACGTGGTCGTGGAGCAGCGGGCCGTCGATCTGGCCGACTACGCTGAGACGTGCCCGTTCAACCGAGTGGAGATGGGAGACACCCGGGTCGGCATCATCACGTCGGGCGCTATCTACGGCTACGCCCGCGAGGCCGTGCCGGAAGCCAGCTTCTTGAAACTGGGCATGACGTATCCTCTGCCGAAGAAACTCATCGCCGATTTCCGCTCTAAGGTGGACAAGCTGTACGTAGTAGAGGAACTGGACCCCTTCCTGGAAGAAGCCATCCGTCTGATGGGCGTCGAGATCGACGGTGGAAAAGAGTTGAACACCCTCCAGGGCGAACTGAACGCCCGCTCGGTGGCTGCGTCTCTGGCCAGAGCGGATGTCCCGGGGATCAATCAAGAGCTTCTCTCGGAGCTCGGCCCGGAACCGTCCGATCTGCCCAGCCGGCCTCCGACGTTCTGCCCGGGCTGCTCTCATCGGGGGATCTTCACGGTACTGAAGAAGCTCAGGGTGTTCGTCAGCGGAGACATCGGCTGCTACACCATGGGTGCTCTACCTCCCTTCAATTCAGTGCACTGCAGCACCTGCATGGGGGCCAGCATCAGCATGGCTCATGGGATGGCCAAGGTGCTGGCGCCGCCGGCCGATGATGCCAAGCCGGATCTGAGGAGCAAAGTGGTCGGGGTCATCGGAGACAGTACTTTCTTCCATTCGGGAGTCACCTCGTTGATGGACGTGATCTACAACGGGGGCAGGACGGTGAACATCATCGTCGACAACAGCACCACTGCGATGACCGGCGGCCAGGAGAACCCCGGCTCGGGCAAGACCTTGCTGGGCGATCCCTCCGCCACTGTTGATATCCCCGCGTTATGTAAAGCGTTGGGCGTGAAGCGGATCGCCACTATCGATCCCTACGATCTGGAAGAGGTGGAGCGGGTGCTGCGCGAGGAACTGGCGGTCGATGAGCCTTCGGTGGTGATTGCGAAGGCGCCCTGTGTCCTTCAGTTCAAGGTGAGAAAGCCCGTGTACCAGGTAGATGCCGGATTGTGTACCGGCTGCAAGCGCTGCCTGCAGGCAGGCTGTGGAGCGCTCAACCTGTACATCGATGAGGGTGGGGAACGGAAAGTGGAGATCAACCCCTTTGATTGCGCGGGGTGCGGAGTCTGCTCTCAATTGTGCCCACAGGATGCTATCGCCCGCCCAGCGCCGGCCGAAGGGAAGGGATCCTGATGACCGCTCGTCCTACCACAAACGTACTTCTTACCGGAGTCGGGGGCCAGGGAGTCGTTCTGGCCAGTTATGTGCTCAGCCAAGTGGCCATGAGCGAGGGCTACGACGTCAAGCAGAGTGAAGTCCACGGCATGGCTCAGCGCGGTGGCAGTGTTACCAGCCACTTCCGCTTTGGCGACAAAGTCTGGTCTCCTCTGGTGTCCCCGGGCACCGCCGATCTCCTCATGGCCTTTGAAGCGCTTGAAGGTCTGCGATACGTCAACTGGCTGAAGCCGAATGGTGTGCTTGTGTATAACGCCTTGCGCATCAACCCCAGCCCTGTTTCTGCGGGCCTGGCTACCTACCCGGAAGACGTTGACTCCCTTATAAGAGCGGCTTGGCCGACTGTCAAGTGTGTTAACGCCAATGAGTTGGCTGCGCAGGCGGGAACCGTCAAGGCCGCCAATGTCGCCATGCTCGGGGCCATCTCGGCCACCCTCCCGTTCGCTCCCGAGATATGGGAAGCGGTCATCCGCAAGGCCGTACCTCCGAAGACGATCGATGTCAATCTGGAGGCCTTCCGGCTGGGAGCCGCAAGCGCGTCAGCGCCCGCTGCGGAGTGTAAGACTCGGTAGAGCTTGAGAACACGTCCTGACTCAACGGCGGGGGCGGCCCCGAGCAGGGGCCGCCCCCGCCGCGACTATCTGCGCTGGGCTCAGCGGCCCTCTTACCGCTGGGTGGTGCTCTTCATGGGCTTTGTGGCGGTCTTCGGAGCGATTGGCTTTGGTCGCTTTGGATACAGCGCCATCCTGCCGACTATGCAGGAGGGCCTCGGCATCAGCAGCGCAGCCGCGGGGTCGCTGGCTTCGTGGAACCTGGCCGGCTACGTACTCATGGCTGCAGTCGGCGGCATAATCGCCTCGCGGTTCGGACCTCGTCTGGTGGTGGGCGTTGGCTCCTTCGTCGCGGCGGCGGGGATGCTGTTGAGTGGATTGGCGAGCGGCATGGTGCTGGCGTCTCTCGCCCGGTTGTTGACCGGTGTAGGCGCAGGGATGGTGCTGGTGCCTTCGGTCGCGCTCATGTCGGCCTGGTTCGATGTCCGCCGCCGGGGCATGGCCTCAGGAGTAGTGAGTTCTGGTTCCTCGTTGGCGCTTGTCATCACAGGGCCGGTCGTACCTCGGATCATAGAGGCCGGGGGAGCCGATGGTTGGCGCACGGCCTGGTATTTCTTCGCAGCCCTGACTCTGGTAGTAGGCGTTCTCACCGTCGTCATCCAGCGAAACCGCCCGGGCACAGCTGCAGATGAACCTGCCATGAAGGGATCCATCTGGACGGCCGAGACCGGTAGAAACAGGCTGAAGAGCCTGGACGACGCTGCCCTGTCGGCGACCATCGCCTCGTGGGCCATCAAGCCAACCCGGACTGCGAGGGCTACGTTCGACCTGAGCCGGGTCTTTCGATCCCGCTATGCTTGGCACCTGGGGTTGGTGTACTTCCTGTTCGGCTTTGCCTACATGGTCTACTTCACCTTCTTCCAGAAGCGCCTCACCGCTGATCTAGGACTGAGCGCCAATGCGGCGGGGAATCTCTTCTTGATCTTGGGTGTGGCAAGCATCGTGTGTGGGCTCCTGTGGGGGATCATCTCCGATCGCATCGGGCGGGGTCGAGCTATCGCCATCAACTGCTTCATACAAGCTGTTGCCGCGACGCTGTTCGCGCTATGTCCCAGCATGCCCGGACTAGTCATATCGGCGTTCCTCTTCGGACTCACCTCCATCGCTGTTCCGGGCATCGTTGGGGCGGGTTGCGGAGACCAGTTCGGACCTATGTTGGCTTCTGCTTCACTGGGATTCGTTACCGTCTTCCTGGGGATTGGTCAAGTGCTGGGGCCGTATCTGGCCGGGGTCATGGACGACGTCTTCGGATCGCTTACATATTCGTATCTGCTTGCCACCGGGGTGTTCTTCGTAGGCGCCGCTCTTGCCGGCTTCCTGCAGGAGACGGGCTGGGCGGCAGAGAAGCGGGCCGGCAGTGTGACCTTGAGCGCGGTTGGGCAATCGACCACTGGGAGGAAGTGATGACGATGAACCTTCGGCCCGATCACGCCGGCATCAGCGTCGGCGACCTGGAGGCGTCTATTACCTGGTACCGGGACATGCTGGGCCAGACGGCAGTCCGTGTGCCTTCGTTCGCTACAACACCGGCAACCTGGTGGACTTCGTAGAATGGCTCTGAGTCGCTTACTGATTGACGAAGAAGGGTGATCCGTGCCGCTCCATGGAGGGCGTCCAGAGCTTGCCGATTTCGCAAGGTGTCATCTGTTCTCGCGCTGACGAGCGCACGCAAGAAGCCCCCGGACGGCTATCGCCGCCCGGGGGCTTCGGGGGATCAGTGGTGGCTATGAGTCAGCAGACGCCGGCCTATTCGCTCAGTCCTCTTCATCCTTAGGTGGAACGAAGCCGTATTCCTCGCTGCGGAAGACCTCCTCCGTCAACTCCTCGTCCTTGGCCTTGTACACCTTGCAGAGCAGGCAGGTCAGGTCGGGCGAGCCGTACATGGGGTCGAGGTGGTCGTTGCTGGTGAGGACGTTCGGGTTGGAGATCATCAGTCCGTGGTACCCCTCGGACGGTTCTTCAGGGTAGAAGCAGTTGGCGGTGGCCATCAACACGCCCTTCTTGATGCCGGGGAAGACGTGCAGCTTCTGACGGATCTTGCCACGGGGCGACTCGATCCAGATGATATCGCCGTCCTCGACACCATACTGCTTAGCGGTGTCCGGATGGAGCTGGCACTGCGGGAACTCCATGAAGCTGCGCAGCCAGGGGATGTTGCGGTACTGGCTCAGGAAGTACCAGGGCTGCCGGAAGCCCGTGCTCATCACGATCGGATATTCCTTGAAGAGGTCGGGGCGCGAGACCGGACTTTCCCCCGGCTCATTGTAGACGGGAAGAGGATCGTAGCCGAGACTCTCCAAATGGTTCGAATGGAACTCGAACTTCCCGGTGGGTGTGGGGAATCCACCGCCCTCTTTCCAGTAGTCGGTCTTGTACTTGTAGTACACCTGATCGGGGCCCCAACAGCCGCTCACCAGATTCTCGCTGAACTTCTCCCAGGTAAGGCCACCCTTGCGTAGCTGATGGTCCAAGGACTTCTCTTCGCTCTCGAACCAGGCTTCGGGGTTGATCCTCTTGCCCACCTCGTTGAAGATCCAGTGGTCCGACTTGGCTTCCCCCGGAGGGTCGACTACCTTGTTGTGGGCCTCGATCATGAACCGGGGGTGCATGTCGTAGATATCGTCGATCTCCAGCCAGTGAGCGGCCGGCAGGATGATATCGGCGGCTTCGCACATGGGGCCCATGAACAGGTCGCAGTGGACCATAAACTCGACCTTCTCGATGGCCTCCACCACTTCTTTTGTGTTCGCCATATGAACGATCTGCTGTCCGCCCACGCTGAACCAAACCTTGATGGGCGCTTCTCCCGCGATGACCTTCTTGACCAAAGTGTCCGGGTTGCAGGTCCGCGCCGCGCCCATCTTGTACTTGTCGATGCCGATCACGTGGCTGCGCATCTCGTCGGTGTACGGGAGCTCGAGGAATACGTCCTCGATCAGGCCGGTCTCCGGAAGCACCCAGCTGATCATGCTGCCCGGCCGCTCAATATTGCCGGCCAGACCCATCAGGCAGGTGATAGCCCTGAGCGTGTGGCCGCAGTTGGCCTGGCGCTCCAGGGAGCTACCCACCTGGATGCAGCCGGGAGTGTCAATAGCCCACATCCGCGCAGCCTCGATGACCTGCTCCTTGGGTATCCAGCAGATCTCTGAGACCTTCTCGGGCGTGAACTCCTTGACCCGTTCACGGAGCTCATCAAAGCCGAAGGTCCAGTTGTCGACGAACTCCTTGTCCCAGAGTTCTTCTTCGATGATGACATTCATCATGCCCATGGCCAGAGCACAGTCCGTGCCCGGACGGGGCTGGATCCACAGGGTGGCCCGAGTCGCGTACGCGCTGGCCCGTGGGTCGATGACGATGAAGTTCTTGCAGTAATCGAGCGATTTCATGAACCAGTAGCACATCTCGGAGTCGGCGCTACTGATCTCCAATTGTTTGGCCCAGACGATGTTGGTCTTGGGAAATTCGCCGCCCCAGCCATGGTAGTCGCAGTAGAGCCGGCCGTAGCCTGTCACCAGTCCATAGAGGCCGAGCCGAGGGCTGTGACAGACGTAGCCTGGGGTGATGATGTTGGCGGTTCCCAGCGAGCGTGCCAGGCGGTGGGTGTAGCGGTTGTAACCGCGGCCCGTGCCCTGGGAGATGGCGACGGTATGGGCGCCGTAGTTGTCTATGGCATCCCGCATCTTGGCCTCGATGGTATCAAGCGCCTCGTCCCAGGAGATCCGCTTCCACTTGCCGGTGCCTTTCTTACCCACCTGCTTCATGGGGTATTTGAGGCGGTAGGGGTTGTCGACATGCTGGATGCTCGACAGGCCCTTGGAGCACATGGTGCCGCCGGTTAGGGAGTTGGGGTTGCCTTCGATGTGTACGATGACCCCGTCTTCCTTCGTCACCTTGACGCCACACCCGCCGTGGCAACTCTTGCATGTCGAATAAATGACTTCTCTATTTGCCATCAGTGTCTCCTCAACGCAGACTTGCGACTAGTAGGCGCGGCCTTTGGGCAGGATTGGTCTGTAGATGCCGACCTTGAGCACCCCGTACTTGAGCGAGAAGGCTCCGATCGTATGGCAGATGATCGCGAAGACGAGCAGTCCTGTTGACGCCTCTTCTCCCGTGAAATAGCTGACGACGGAGACCACCAACGGTACGATGATGCCCAGCAGTACTATGCCCAGCCAGAAGACCCAGGCCACGCGCCCGCGGACCAGTTCTTTCACCGATAATTCGGCCGTGGCCGACTGGTAATTCGCGTTGACCAAGTACATGATGATCAGCAGGGCGTTGACGATCAGCAAGATGCGCGTGGCCGACTCTGCGGTAGGGATGACATCCTCGCCAGTGACCATCCCGACTCCCATGATGAGCGCCAATCCGTCCGCCACTCCCATGAGTAGGAACACGATCGGCAACAGTCCTGTGTTCCAGAAGGGAACGCTTTTGCAGTAGCTCATGGCGAATCCGCAATACACGGCGGTCATCACGCCGAAGATGCCGGCCAGAACCATGAAGACGTAGTTGGCCGCCCACACGCCGGAACTATCGGCCACATCGTAGGCGATGAGACCCTGCAGGATGAGTTGAATGGCCCCGAAGACCAAGAAGATCATGGTCATCACGATACCGCGGGCGAACCATGAGGTCCGCCACGCCTTACTGAATGGTGGGAAGGCCCTCCAGAAGCGGTACCACTTTCCAAGGTAGAAGGCGTGCAATGGCAACTTGAAGATCGCGATGCCGATCCAGCCGAGGATGCCTGCCCAGAAGGCTGTGACGGCGAATTCCTCCCGAAGGGCAAAGAAGATGGACACCAAGTAGAGGCCGGTGCCGAGGGCCGAGAAGACCTCAGCCCACCAAACCAGCAATCCTTTCCCAGAGATCCACTCGGTCTGAGCCATGGGCTTGATCATCCACTCGTGGGTGACCATCCATTGACGGGCTGTCCGTGCGTTCATATAAGCACTCCCCTACCTAGTCCGCATTCTTCTTGGCAAGTTTCTCTTTGGATGGAGCGTAGACGGAGCTCAGATGCTGGATGTGGCTGCCGGTCTGCGCTTCGATAGGCGCCTTGTTGGACGGCGCGCCTCCCAGCTTGTAGTCGATGTAGTAGACGGAGGGCTCTGTGCCGTATTCGTCGTGGAGTACAAACCCGTTCTTCTCCCGGATCAGCTTGGAAACGTTGCTATTCGGATCGTCCAGATCGCCGAAGGTCAGAGCCCGGGCCTGGCAGATGTTCACACAAGCGGGGGTGGCTTCACGGTCGATTCCCGGTTTCAGTCCTTTGGCCAACCCGGCGTCAATGCGCTCCATGCAGAAGTTGCATTTCTCCGTGGTGCCTACCTGATGAGGGTAGATCTGCTTTCCCTTCTTCTCGAACCCGGTCTTGGCGTGCTCGGGGAAGTAATTGGGGTTGCGCTTGCGCGATAGATAGGTGCGGTTCTGATACGGGCAGGCGATGACGCAGTACCGGCAGCCGAAGCATTTGTTTGAGTCGATGGCTACGATGCCGTCCTCACGTTTGTATGAAGCCTCGGTAGGGCAGACCTCGACGCAAGGCGCCTCTTTGCACTGGTTGCAGCGGACCGGGTACGTGGAAACGTCGACGCTGAAGCCGTCATCGGTTTCAAGAGCTATCAGCCGCGGCCAGGTCATGCGCAACGGGAGGAAGTGCTCGATCCGGCACGCGGCGATACACCCGTGGCATCGGGTGCACTTCGCAAGGTTGATGACCATACCCCATCTCATGAGTCAGTACTCCCTTCGTTGCAGCCAGACCGTTCACGTGCTGTCATCAGACACCCCCTTTGCTTATGCCGGTGTCCAGCGCCAAACACCACAGGCGATTCGCTACGCCGGCGCCGACCAAGACGGACGATGGTTACGATATCTCAATATTGTTGAGTAATATGGCCGATATCGTAGACTAGGAATGGGCGATTTGCAAGGTAAAAGTGCTGCGTGGCGACTGTGGTCCGAGCCTCACGGGCGGCGCGGGCTTCTTGGGCGCCACCCCTTTGCGGTGGCGGTCGTCGGGCGTAGACTTCGTATATGAGCAAATCACCGGAGATAGGTATAAAACGGTGACAGCTGAAGCGGATACCATCTCAGTCAGCGTCCAGTTCCATCCTCTTTTGCGTGCGTACTTGCCGCGCCCGGACGACAAGGGTCCCCGCACTGTGTCTGCCCCGGTGAACACGACCATCGGTGAGATAGTGCGCCTCTTCTGGGGGCTTCCCTCTGATATCCAGGTATTTGCGGTAGTCAATGGCCGATCGAGGACTCTCTCGACCGTGCTGAATGACGGCGACACGGTGAGCGTCTTCCTGGCCGTGGCCGGCGGGTAGCCACTGATCTCAGGTCGGCGAATTGCGTCGCCGGAGGGCCTAACTGTGAAATCCCTAGTCTATATCGCGGTATACTGATACCAGCAACAACCCCCAAATGCCTCCGGAACAACTAGCGTAGGGAGCAGGCGCGTGGAACTAGATGACGTCAAGAAAGTAGCGATCTATGGTGCGGGCACCATGGGGCCCGGCTTGGCCCAAGTGTTTGCCTCTGCCGGATATGACGTGACCATGTATTCGCGCAAGCAGGAGACTCTTGAGAAGGCCATGAGGGTCACGAAGGCAAATCTGGACACTTTTGTCGAACAAGGGTTGACCTCCAAAGATGCAGTTCCCACTATCCTCGCGCGCATCAAGACTACCCAGTCGGTCGAAGAAGCGGCGGTAGACGCCGACTTCGTCATCGAGACCATCGCAGAGAAGTTGGATGCCAAGAACGCGCTGTACGTAGAACTCGATCGCCTCCTACCCGAAGAGACCATCATCACCAGTAACACCTCTTACCTCAACATCTATGAAGTGATGCCGGCGGCAAGGCTTCCGTATACGGTTATCGCCCACTGGTTCGCCCCCCCGCACATCGTCCCGTTGGTCGAGGTGGTCAAGGGCCCGGAGACCGCTCAGAAGACCGTAGATCTGATCGTGGAACTCCTCAAGACAGTGGAAAGAGTGCCTACCGTACTAGAGAAGTTCGTGCCCGGGTTCTGCATAAATCGTTTCCTGCGGATCATCGGTCGCGAGATCTTCTTCCTGCTAGATAACGGCTATATGACCGCTGAGCAGCTCGACCTGGCCGTCAAGGCCAGCATCATCCCTCGGGCGATGGTCCTGGGCTTCGTCCAACGGTATGACTTCACCGGCATCGATCTGAGCTATGGCAACCTGCAGAACCCCAACTTCATCGAGCCGCCCATCGACAACAATCCCCGCAGCCTTGCGGAACTGATGGAGAAGGGTGAACTTGGAGTCAAGAGCGGCAAGGGCTTCTTCGACTACAGTGACCGGCCCCTGGAGCAGGTCTTGAAGGAACGCGATGCCGCTCTCATCAGAGTGTTCGAGGACGTCAAGGACCTCATCTACAAGCGCATATAGTGGGTAGAGACAGAACAGGAGCAAGATCATGAAGCTACCAGCCGGCAAGGTGATCGTGACGGCGGCGCTCGACGGAGCGATGGTCACGAAAGAGATGAATCCCAACGTGCCGGAGCAGCCGGACGAACTCGCCCAGGCGGCGCTCGACTGCTACAACGCGGGGGCTGCCATCGTACATATCCACGCGCGTGACGAGCAGGGCAAGCCGACCGGGACCAAGGAGAAGTTCGAAGAGATCCTGGCTGCTGTTCGTGGCAAGTGCAAAGACATCATCATCCAGTTCTCAACGGGCGGCGGAGCCAATCTCACCATCGAGGAGCGGGTCCGGTGCTTGGACGCCCTCCCCGAATCCGCCTCTTTGAACATGGGCACCCTTATGCGCCAGACCGGGCCCTACGCCGGCCAGCCTTTTGCAAACCTGACCAAGGACATTGAAGCCTGGGCAACCAAGATGAGGGAACTCGGCATCAAGCCTGAGATGGAGTGCTACTCACAGAGCATGTACCGGGATGTCAACAACCTGATCAAGAAGAATCTGATCAATCCTCCGTACTACGTCAACATCGTACTGGGGATGCAGTACCAGGGCGCTATGGAGGCTACACCCGAAGCGCTGAACTCCATGATCGAGTTTCTTCCGCAGGAGTGCTACTTCAACTGTTGCGCTACTGCTGCCGCACAGTTGCCCATCACGACAATGTCGATGATCAGGGGCGGCGCGATCCGCGTCGGGCTGGAGGACAACATCTATTACTCTCGAGGCGTCTTGGCCGAGAGCAACGCACAGTTGGTGGAGCGTTCGGTGCGCATCGCCCGCGAACTCAATATCGAGCCGGTCTCTCCCGACGAAGCCCGGGAGATCCTGGGCATAGACAAACGCTGAGACCCCGGCTCACACACGCAGGCCGATGGGGAGCTTTGGACCGCGAAAGGATGGTGGCTGGATCATGGATGACCTGTTCTCCCTGAAGGGTAAGAACACCGTGGTGGTGGGCGGAGCCGGTGGCATCGGCCGGGGCCTCGCGAAGGGGTTCGTACAGTATGGGGCCCAGGTGGCCATCGCCGATATCAACGAAGCTTCGCTGGAGACAGCTGCGCAGGAGATCGAGGAGGCCACCGGCCAGAAGGTCTTGACCTATACGGTCGACACCGGAGAAGAGGGCAACGTGCAGGACCTGGTGGCGAGGGCTGTCGCCGACTTGGGCCGCGTTCACGTGCTCGTCAACGCGCAGGGTTTCAACACCAAGGCCCCGGCGACGGAGTTCCCGCTGGCCGACTGGGACAAGTTGTTCAATGTGAACGTCCGTGGCGTCATGCTTTGCTGCAAGCATTTCGCGGCGCACATGGCCGAGCAGGGGGGCGGTAAGATCATCAACCTGTCCTCCATCCGAGGCGCACGTGCAGCTCTGGGCGGCAATCTGGCATATTGCGCCAGCAAGGGTGCCGTGAACATGATCACGAAGCAGCTGGCGGTTGAACTGGCTTCCCGGAAAGTCTTGGTCAACGCCATCGCTCCGATCATCACTATCACCCCCATGACTGAGGAGCGGGTTAGGCGGGAGGCCGACCGGTATGAGAAGATGTTGGTCAACGTTCCCATGGGACGCATGGGTACCGTGGCCGATCTCGTGGGGCCGGCAGTTTTTCTGGCCTCACCGGCTGCCGACTTCGTGACCGGGACGATTCTCTACCCCGACGGCGGTACCATGTCATTCGTGTAGTTGCGGAACGCCCCCGGGGGTGGGGTTGATTATGGCTGAACCAGCGGAGACGAAGGAAGGCGTGAAGTCCGCGAACGGTGGAGACGGCGCATTCATGGTGCGGGCGCTGGCGAAGGGCCTCACCATCCTGGGTCTCTTCGATGCCGAGAATCGCGAATGGACGCTGGACGAGATCGCCAAGGCAACGGGTCTCCCCAGAATGACCGCCTACCGGATGATCCGGACCATGGAATCCGCACGGTATCTAGTGCGGGATCCGGTCACCAATCGCTATCATTTGGGACCCGCTCTGCTTGCGACTATGTATCTGTCCGGGGGCTACTCCGAGCTCGCCGGGATAGTCCGCCCCTATCTGGTGGATCTTGCCGACACCACCGGAGAGGCCGCGACCTTGGCCATAGAGTACGATGGGGTGGCGGTAAGCGTAGACATGGTGGACACCCCTCGTCCTCTCAGGCGGGAAGTGGCTCTTGGCCGTATCATCGGTGACACCGCCAGCGCGAACGGCAAGATTTTTGCCGCCTTCAAGACCGGTGAGGAGAGGGAAGAGATCCTTTCCGCACCCCATCCGCAACTCACAGAACACACCATAACCGACCCAAAGGCGCTCGCGGAAGAGTTGGACCGCGTGGTGCGCGATGAAGTGGCTTTCGATATCGAGGAGCGAAACATCGGCACGTGTGCCGTAGCGGCTCCGGTGCGCGATCAGGTGGGCAAGGTCATAGCCGCGCTTTGTGTGATCGTGCCCACCGGGCGTTTCGGCTCTGAGGAGAGAGTGGCGTATGCGGAGGCCGTCAAGGCTTCAGCCGCCTCTCTCTCCGCGTTTCTGGGGTATTCCAAGCGGGACTGACGGCCTTGTGCCCGTAGGCCCCGGAGACCCCTCGGCCCTCGCATCTGTCCCGCAGCTCGTTAGAACAGGAGAACGTGATGATCGTCGGTGTGCCGAGGGAGATCAAGACCCACGAGTATCGGGTGGCCATCGTGCCGGCCGGCGTGCAGAGCCTGGTGGCCGATGGACACACCGTGCTGGTGGAGCGGTCCGCCGGCGAAGGGTCGGGCATCTCCGACGCGGAATTCACGAAGGCCGGTGCCCAGATACGGCCGGGGGCGGAGGACCTTTTCGCTGAAGCGGATATGATCGTCAAAGTGAAGGAGCCTTTGGAGCAGGAGTATCCACTCCTTCGTGAGGGCCAGATACTCTTCACCTACCTGCATCTTGCTCCCAACCAGGCTCTTACGGCTGCGCTTCTCGAACAGGGGATCGTCGGCATAGCATATGAGACGGTGCAGGTCGAGAACGGGTCGCTTCCGCTGCTCATCCCTATGAGTGAAGTGGCCGGCAGGTTGTCCATACAGGTGGGAGCTCACTACCTGGAGAAGGCGAACGGCGGCTCGGGGGTGCTTCTTGCCGGTGTCCCGGGTACTCCGTCGGCTCAGGTGACCATTCTGGGGGGAGGCGTCGTGGGTACCAACGCTGCCAAGATCGCTCTTGGCATGGGCGCCAACGTCACCATTCTCGACGTGAATATGGATCGGCTCCGTTACTTGGCCGACTTCCTACCGGGCCGGCTCACCGTGCTCGCCTCCAACGATTACAACGTGAAGCGGGCGGTAATTGAGGCCGACCTGGTGGTGGGTGCTCTTCTTGTCGCGGGAACGAAGACGAAGAAGGTCGTGACCCGGGAAATGATGGCCAACATGCGGGACGGCTCCGTGGTTATGGATGTCGCCATCGATCAGGGCGGCTGTGTGGAGGGGGCGGTTCCAACCACCCTAGACGACCCGGTTTACAGCCTTGAAGGAGTGAACTTGTGCTGTGTGTCCAATTTGCCCGCGACTGTTTCGCGCACCTCCACCTTTGCTCTTACCAACGCCACCTTCCCCTATGTCTCCAGGTTGGCCAACCTGGGCTATAAGGAAGCCATGGCGTCCGATCCGGCTCTGTTTAAGGGGCTGAATGTCTACCGGGGAAAGCTGGTCTGCCGGGCGGTGGCTGAGGGAGTGGGGATAGCCTACACGACCTGCACCGTCGCCGACCTCTAGGGCCCCCATGGGTGCGGGCCGCTACCGGCGAAGGACGGAAAGGGACGCTTGAGTGTCGATCAAGTACAGGATCTTTCTCCACAGCTACCTTGGCTTCAATAGCAATTCCACCCTTTTCTACGGGGAGCGGGATGCCATTCTGATCGACACATCCCAGCTGCTGAGCGATGCCCACAGGATGGTCGCCGAGATGATCCCGCTGAGGAAGAACCTGACACACATATATGTGTCGCACTTCCACCCTGACCACCACTTCGGACTCGCGGTTCTCACTGCGGCTTTTCCGCGGGCGAAGGTCGTGGCTCTGCCGAGTGTGGTCAAAGACGTGGTCTTCACCTCCAGTGACAAGGTGGACATGTGGGCCATCGATCGCTTCGGTCCTGATATACCGGATAGGACCACTATCCCCAGGCCAATGCAGGAGCCCCGTCTTGAGCTGGAGGGACACGAGTTGCTGTTCTCCGACGGATGGGAAGGCGACAGCGTGAACAACTCCGTCGTCTGGGTGCCCTCGATCGGTGTCGTTTGTGCAACCGATGTGGCTTTTCACGACTGCAACTTGTGGCCTATCGAGAGCAACGTTGAGCGGCGGATCAGATGGCGCAAGGACATTAGGAGACTCATGGACTTCGATCCGCGCATCGTCATCCCCGGCCATCATGACGAGGCGAAGCTGGCGGTGCTCGAGGAGGTGCAAGAAGACCCCTCCCGCTCCTACACAGACTGTGTTGATTGGTCGGTCGAGTATCTCGACGTTTATGAGGATGCTTACAACCACGCGAAAGACGGTGCCGATCTGGTCGATCGGATGAACAAGTACTACGGTGACGTCAAGGCGGAGGACTTCGCTCTCCACTGGCAGGCGAGGCTCTTGTTCCCACGTAGTTGCCCGGATTGGTTCACCCCTTTGCCGGGCGAGCCCGGTAGAATCTTCCTAAACCCAGCCGGCGGATACGACGGTGATCCGCCCAGAGAATAGGGGGCTTGAACATGCAGCTCGAAGGCAAGGTAGCGCTTATCACAGGTGGTGGGACGGGCATCGGTGCCGCGGTCACCGAACGGTTCGTGGCCGAAGGTGCGAAGGTGTGCATCACCGGCCGGCGGCGGGAGAAGCTGGAGGAGGTCCAGAAGTCACTGCCGGCCGGTAGCGTGAGCTTGTTTGCCGGAGATGTCTCCGGAGAGGGGAACGCGCCGCGGATGGTAGATACCGCTCTCAAGTTCACAGGGAAGCTGGACATTCTGGTCAACAACGCAGCAATCGAGATCAACAAACCCGTTGTCGACATGGATCCGGCCGACTGGCGTCAGATGCTCGAGGTGAATCTGACCGGACCTTTCCTGATGATGCAGGCGGTCATCCCCCGAATGATTGAAGGAGGCGGTGGGTCGATAATTAACGTGTCCTCCCTGGCAGGGGTAGTAGCAGTGCCCGGCGGGCCGGCCTACTGTACGACCAAAGCCGGTCTGATCCACTTCAGCAAGCAGGTAGCGCTGGACTACGGCAAGCAGAACGTCCGCTGCAACGCGGTGTGTCCGGGTCCCGTGCGCACGAGCATGCTCGAGTCGAACTTCAAGCCGATGGCCGAGGTGCTTCGGACCGACATGGACGGCGTCTTCGAGAAGATGGGCACCCATGTACCCATCGGATATGCCGCTAGGCCTGCCGATGTGACCGGCTTGTTTGTGTTCCTGGCGAGCGACGATTCGAAGTTCATGACGGGCTCGACCCTTCTCATCGACGGCGGTGTTCACTTTGTCGATTCGTTCGCGGCCGCCATCGGTCAGTACGGTGCCAGTTGGGCGTAGGCCGCGGCCGACAGACGGACGACAGCATCGCTTCCGTATCCGCTGTCTCCGGGTGACCGGCAGGTCGGGCTCTAGACGCTGAGACGATCCAGCTGGTCTGCGACGTTGACCAGACCAAGCTCTGTGAGTACCTCTCTTGTGGGGATGCCTGTGCCGGGATCCCAACGCATGAGCCGGTAGTACTCGCCGAGGAGATGCTGCATGGTCTCTCTTGATACGACTGTTCCCTCGTGGGGGCCGCCCGCTACCGGCTCCTCGTAGAAGCGGTCTGGTATGTCGTCGTGCTCCCTTCGGACTCCCGCTCGTACCAGAAACGCTCTCATCAAGTTGCACACGCGCTCTCCCTCTCGGACAAGCTGGTCGGCCGAGACCGGCTCGCCTCGATACGCCGAGAGGAGCTTCGCGTAGTGCGTGGGGCCGAGGGCGCAGAAGTAATTGGCTGAGTAGAGACAGAGGCCCAGCGAGTCGAAGAGGGGGGTCAGCTTGGACTGCCAGGCCGCGGTGGCCGCCTTGCCCTTAGGGTTGAGGGGATGGAGGCTCTCTGGGTCCAGGGGATCGCCGAATATCTGTCGCTTGGCGTCCTCGGTCATGTCGAGGGAATCCACGAAGTACTGCATGCGCTCCTCATCCTCCGCCTCTTTGGGACCGGTGGCTCTGTACACTTCCTCGAGCGCGAATCCCCGGGTGGTCAGAGCGTCGTCTCCACCCCGCGGGTTGATCATCAGGCCGAGGGTATCTTTGAGATTCCCCCCACGGGGCTCAACGGCCATGAGCTCCACACCTTTGGTGGTCATCGAGTACTTCTTGGCGCCTTGGCCGATCTCACGCGCGAGGTACACGCCGCCCTCGGCGAGGACGTCACCAAGACCTTCGCGGTGGGCTATCTTCCGGATCAGCTCAAGCGTCGTCGCTTCGTTTCCCCACGACAGGTCCAACCCGTCGCACTGTTCTCGGGTGAGCAGCCCTCTCTCGTAGAGCTCCATAGCGAAGGGGATGGGTATCCCGGGTGCGTCGAGCCCATATCTCTGGCAGAGTTCGTGGCATTTGAACATGGCCGGGTAGCTTCTGAGTTGGCAGGCCGTACCCCAGGTCGGGATGTAGCAGTAGCCGCCCACCTTGGTCCCCGCATAGGGGCCGTCCTTGATATCCGCGGCGACTTGGCAGCCGAAGTACTTCTCGAGCACGCAGTGGTAGCCGAAATGATCGCCCAAGACGAGATGCTGCTGTGCCGTCTCACGGGTCCTAAGGATGTCGCTACCCTCAGGGAGGATCGTGGACTGGTAGTTCTTACTCTGGAACATCCCGCAGCTCGCCATCCGCTGAAAGTCCTCGTAATAGACCCCGATCGGTCTCTCGTCGTGAGGATCTCCGGCCGCCCGGTCGACGATGCGCTGCGTCGATTCTTTAACAGCACTTCGGAAGGCATCTGGATCCGCTACCCGTACCTCGCCGGTCCCTCTGACGACTATCGCCTTCAACCGCTTGGCTCCCATGACGCACCCGGCGTTACTCCGGCTGGGAGAGTGATTGTAGTCGGCGACCGGACAGGCGTACTTGACCAGGTTCTCGCCGGCTTGACCGATGGCCAGCACGCTGATGTCATCACCCAGTTCGCTCTTGAGAGCGTCCTCAGTCTCCCAGGCATCTTTGCCCCACAGGTGCGAAGCATCCTGGAGTTCCACACGGTCGTCGTCTATCAGAACATACGATGGGGTCTTTGCCGATCCAGTCACGCGAAGAGCCAGATACCCAGCCTTGCGCAAGCGGGGTCCCCACGAGCCTCCGAAGTTCCCTACGCCCATGAGTCCGTTCAACGGCGACACCGTGGCCACGGAAGTGCGCCCGTTCGTGGGGGCCGAGGTGCCGGAGAGGGGCCCCGCTGCCACCACGAGGATATTGTCGGGGCCCAGCGCATCCGTCCCCGGATCGACCGCATCGTAGACATACTTGACTGCCAGGCCGAGGCCGCCGAGGTAGTCGCGGAGGAGTTCCTCTTCTATGTCTACGATGCTGGTCTCAGCTTCGCTGAGTCTTACGTCGATCAGTCGGTCTCTCATGAGTCCTCCCGGCGGCCTTTCCACTAGTTGTCACCCTTGCCGTGCGTCGGCTCTTCGACCAGACATTACCAGACTGTGCTGAAAGAACGGACCCCCGCCGAGTGTCGGCGCGGGGGTCCGTTCGTCTGCCCTAGGGCAATGAGCCGCACGTTCTCCGTGTGGCTCTCTATTTGGTGAGTGCGATATCTCCCAGGTTCACGTCCTTCTCGGTGTTGATCTCCTCGAGCGTCTTCGGCGCGAATCCATCGGCCGAGATCTCCAGCTTGTACGTATCTCCCTCGGCCAACCCCTCGAACCAGAAGTCCCCGAAACCGTCGGTGGTGACGCTCCAATTGCCGCCGTTGCCGTCGGTCAGAGCACAGGCCGCGCCTTCGACGATCTCCTTGGTGATGGGATCGTACACAGTACCGCCGATGAACTTCTTCGGGATGTTGAGGTAGTACACCCGCGGCTTGGCACCCAGTTCCGGCTTCAGGACTTCTGCCTCGGCGATCTCGGCGGCGAAATCGCCCTCTTCGCCGAACTTCAGGGCCTCGGTGGGGCAGGCGTCCACACACCGGGGGACCGTCCATTCGCCGCCATCGAGGAGGTGAGCGCACCCGGTGCACTTCTGCGCCAGGTTGAGATCGTCATTGAAGTAGATGGCGCCATAGGGGCAGACGTCGACGCAAAGCCGGCACCCGGTGCACTTCAGCGAATCGATGATGACGAGTCCATCTTCCCGCTTGTAGATGGCTCCCTCGATCGGGCAGGGGGGAATGCACGGAGCTTCGTCGCAGTGCATGCATGGATTGGCGATGTAGTGCATCTTGACTTTGGGCACGGTGCCGCGAATGTGCTCGTCGAGCCTCATCCAGAACTGACCGGTGTCAGGCTGGGGCTTCGCGATCGGGGACCAATCGTTGCCGACGTGCTCGTCTTTGCAGACGAACTGGCAGGCGTAGCAACCCACGCACAGGTTGACGTCCATAACGAAGACCTTCATTTGTCGCCCTCCTCGATCCAAGCGTCGAAGCGTAACCCGGCACCGGGGTCGTACTTCCTCGCGAAGGCCTCGGGGTAGTCCCTGCGCCACTCTTCCCATTCTTCGTTCTTGACCTTCTGCACATCGACCAAGTAGCCGCTTGTAGCTTGACCGACCGCGTTCTTGGACGTGATCCCGTTCGGTGCGATGGTGTTGATCGCTCCACCACGGCAGACCTTACCGGGGACCAACGGGTCATGTCGGGAGCCATGGTCGACGTACACAACGCCGGGCTTTATCCTCTCCCAGACGCGTGCTCCCACGAGCACGATACCGCGCTCGTTAAAGATCTTGACCACGTCGCCGTCCTTGATGCCCCGAGGTTCCGCGTCGACGGGATTGATCCAGATAGGCTCGTACTTGTAGCCGTCGAATCCGAGCACCTTTCCTGTCGGGGTCTCACGTGCCCAACTGTTGTCGTCGCCCTGCGCATGTGTGCGCCAGCGCGGGTGATTCGAGACCAGGAGTAGCGGGAACATGGCCGCACGCTCGCTGGACAGGGCCTCGTCGTGGGTCTCGCCCTTCTCGATCCATTTCGGGAAGGGAGGACGCTCTTTATCATCGGGGAAGTGCTGGGCCAACCGCTCGGAATAGAACTCCAGAAGGCCGCTCGGGGTCTTCAAGGGGTTGTTCTTGGGGTCTATATAGAACTTGCGGAACCCCGGCGAGTCTTCCTCCCAATCAGTCGCCGTCTTGTACACGTAGGTCTTCTTCTCGTAGAAGTCCTCCCACGTGGTGAGGTTGTCGAGGTGCATGCTATCGAAGACCAGTTTCTGAAGGTCGAGCGTGGTCATACCCGTGGTAAATTCGTCGTAGAGTCCCAACTTCTCGGCGATAGCCGCCACGATCTCGTAGTCGCTCTTGGACTCACCGATCGGTCGAATAGACTGCTCCTGGATGGAGACGCTGGCGAAATGTGGTCCCTGACGGGTGGTGGTGACGATATCCTCGACCTCGAGAGTCGTGTTGGCCGGAAGGATGATGTCGGCATAGAGACAGTCGTTCTCCAACCACGGATGCTGGGCAACAACGCATTCGATGCTGGGGTCTTTCATGGCTTCTATCGTCCAGTTGCCGTGGTTCCAGCAGGTGATGCGGCAGGGAGTGTCTGTCCAGATCATGTGGATCCGTACCCCGCCCTTATCCTTGGAAATGGGGTACGTGTACCGATCGAACTGCTCCTCAGTGGGGCTCTCCTGGCCGCCGGCGCCGTGGAAGACCAAAGGCGGCTTCAGGATGGCGTCCTGGATGAGGGTCTTGGGGATGAGCTGTGGACCCCAGGAGTGGACCGTGGTCCAGCAAGGCTTGGTGAGCCGCTCGGGCAGTTCGGGATTGAAGAAGCGGATACTGCCCAAGCCCTCCGCTCGTGGCATGCCGAAATAGGTCATCTGGCATTGATGGACTCCGGGCTTACCCAGTCCCTGCATCCCGAGCAGGATGCACTCCAGCCGCCCCGGTTCGTGCGAGTACGGACCGCGGAACGCCGAGCCCCCGAAGTAGTGGATGATGGAGGTGGTGTTCTTGGCGAACTGCCTGGCAAGGGCCTTGATGGTCCACTCCGGTACGCCGCACTTGGGCGCAGCCCATTCAGGAGTCTTGGGGATGCCCTCCTCGTCCTCGCCGAGGACGTAGGCGGCCACCTTGTCCATACCCACAGCGTGAGCGGCGACATACTCCTTGTCCCAGGTGTCCTCAGTCAGCCACACATAGATGATGGCCAACTGTAGCGCGGCGTCGGTGTTAGGCAGCACGGGGATCCATTTGTCGGCGTGCACCGCCGCAGCGTAGTTGAGGTCCGGGCAGATGTAGATCTGTTTGATGCCTGCTCGGGTCCAGAACTGCGAGATACGGCTGGCGTACTGGCCCGTGAAGCCCCAGGGCGTGGTCTCCTCATCGCACCCCCACTTAAGGACCAGGTCGGCATGCTCAGAGATGTCCTTGATGAGGTTTGCTGCGGGGGACATCATGCCTTGGAAGCCTTGACCCCATACATGCTTGGCCCCCCAGTACCAGCCCTCCCAGCTATCCGGATTGCGGACCTGCTGGGTGAAGCCTCCCATCATGTCGAGCAATCGGGCCTGGTGGCCATGAGGAGTATGGATGGTCTTGCATTCCCCGTGACCGTCCCCCTGAGCAAGGATGGCGAGGGGCCCGTACTCCTTGTGGACCCGCCGTATCTCAGAGGCGATGATGTCGGTGGCTTCGTCCCAGGAGATCCTCTTGTACTTGCTCTTGCCCCGATTCTGTGTGTTGCGTTCTCCATCGGGGTCCCAGTCGACCCGCTTCATGGGGAACTTGATGCGGTTAGGTGAGAACGTCCTCTTCTTGTAGGCGAGAGAGAAGGGAGCAGGAAGGGCCTTGGGTAGAGGCTGTAAGGTCTCGCCGTTACGCTCGATCTTCCATGGTCTGAGTGATTGGAAATCGTATTTCCAGTCGTACTTGAGAGGCCTGATCCGAACGGCCTTGCCGTCCTTCACGTCGACGAAGCATTCCCCCCCGCCTCCGAGCAGACCACCCATCGCTAGGTTCTTGATGGTGACCTTGTCGACACTTACGTCGACCTTCTTGCGTTCCTCGTCTGCCATCGCACTCTTCGTCCTTTCAATCCGTGGTTGCCGTGACCGTGATTATCGGGACGCCTGCGCTTCCACTCACCTCCCCATACTAGTACGTAGGTTCTCTCGGGTTCCATCCCAGGTAGGCAGAGAACGAAGCAGCGGCTGCCTTGACAGCCTCGGTGCAACGGGCGCTCTCGGCCGGTCCGAAGCGACCCGTCGGTACTACTACAGAAATGGTAGCCGCGATGGCTCCGAACTGGTCGCGGACAGGAGCGCCGACTGCGCAAAGCCCCATGTAGCGGCCCTCGATGTCGTAGGCCACGCCCTCTCTCGCCACCTGTTCCAGTTCGGCGGCCAGCACGTCGCGGTCCGTGATCGTGTGTGGGGTCTCTTTGGGAATGGGCCTAGCCAGGATGGCCTCTCTATCCTGGGGAGACTTGAAGGCGGCGAAGATCTTTCCATGGACGGTCGCTATATCGCCCAGGATGCGTCCGGGTGCGGTTCGGCGCTTAAACGGACGAGAGGTGTTTATGATGTCGACGCAGACAGGAAACCCGTCGACCTCCACAGCCAGGGTGACCGACTCGCCGGTCTCTTCAACCAGCGCTCGGAGGAAGGGCCTTGCCGAGTCGATGAAAGCCGATTGATCGTCGGCGACATAGCACAAAGCCAGTGCAGCCGGTCCCAAACGATAACGGTTGCTCGCGGGGTCGCGGACAAGAAAGGCCATGGATTCAAGGGTTCGCACCATCCGGTAGGCAGTCATGCGAACCAGACCGGTCTGCTCGGCTATCTCATCGACCGTCCATTCGCGGTGGTCCACATCGAACAGTCCGAGAACCAGCAGCCCGCGAGTCAGCGCTCTAACCGAGAGGGGATCAGTCTCTCGCGATCCGTTGCTCTCCGACATCCTTCCCCCATTGGCGTATGCTGAGCGTGGAGCCGAGCGTCTGTCTTGCAAATCAGTTGTACCTACTCTACGATACTAGCAGTATTACGGAATAATATCGAGATATCGTTTTATCCCCCAAATCACGACCATCTTTGGTCACATGGGAGCTGATGCTTGATGGCTGAAAAGGTGTTCTCGAGTTGCACGAACAGCGGACCGGTATCGGTCTACGTCAAGGACGGCAAGATCGTCCGCATCCGTCCCTTGGTCGTGGACGAGAAGGATTTCAAACCCTGGGTCATCGAAGCCGGTGACAAGAAGTATTCTCCTCCGAAGAAGGTCACTCTCTCTCCGTACATCCATGCCGAGCGGCGGCGGATCTACTCCGATGAGCGCATCAGGTACCCCATGAAACGCGTGGACTTCGATCCGAATGGTGAGCGGAACCCTCAGAATCGGGGCAAGTCTCGGTACGAGCGGATCTCGTGGGACGAAGCAGCCACGTTGGTCGCGAACGAGCTCACCCGCGTGAAGGAGACCTACGGCGGCTCGGCCATCAGCGGTATCACCTCCTCACACCATAACTGGGGCATCGTCGGCTACAAGATGGGCCCGTTCGCCCGGTTTCTCAACATGATGGAAGGGACCCCGGTGCTGGATAATCCCGACAGCTGGGAAGGGTGGCATTGGGGAGCGACTCACAGCTACGGCTTCTACTGGCGCCTCGGCATGCCCGAGCCGTACGACATGCTGGGTGACGCCCTGCAGAACGCGGAGATGATCATCTACTGGTCCAACGACCCGGACAGCACCCGGGGCACCTACTCGGGTCAGGACTCCGCTCTGTGGCGGCAGTGGCTGAAGGAGAAGGGCGTGAAGATGGTCTTCATCGACCCCTTCTACAACTACACCAACGCCGTGATGGGCGGCAAGTGGATCGTACCGCGCATGGGTACAGACACTGCCTTGGCCATGGCCATAGCCTTCGTGTGGATCACTGAAGACATATACAACAAGGACTATGTGGCGAACCGTACCATCGGTTTCGATGAGTTCAAGAAGTACGTGCTCGGCGAGATCGACGGCGTCCCTAAGACCCCCGAGTGGGCTGAGGAGGAGTGCGACGTTGACGCTCGTGTCATCCGCACCCTGGCCCGGGAGTGGGCCGCCAAACGCACCATCCTCTCCGGCGGCTCCCGCGGTGGAGAGGGAGGGGCCTGCCGGCAGGCCTACGCCACCGAGTGGGCCCGGATGATGGTCCTCCTGCAGGCCATGCAGGGGCTGGGTGCGCCGGGGCGTAGCATCTGGGGTACCACGATGGGAGCTCCCAACAACACCACGCATTGGGTGCCCGCCTATGGCGAGCCTCAAGGCCGGATATCGATGGCGACCAAAGTGGCCAAGTACGTTCCGACCAATCCCAACCCGCAGCGCCTATGGCGTCTCACGGTGCCTGAGGCTATCCTCGATCCGCCCGTGGAGTGGTACGGAGAGGGCTTCTGCGGGCAGAGTCTCGAGCAGCAGTTCAAGCACTTCGTCTATCCCGCCCCCGGTTGCTCGGAGATCAAGCTGTGGTACCGGTACGGCGGTTCCTTCATGGGGACGATGAGCGACACCACCAAGTGGGTGCGGATGTATCAGAGTCCGAAACTCGAGTTCGTGGTGAATCAGGATATCTGGTGGAATAGCGAGACCCGCATGGCCGACGTGATTCTGCCGGCCTGCACCAACTTCGAACGGGACGATCTGGGTGAGTGGGCCGCCGTCAACGGCTACACCTGGCACGCCAGCAGCGGCTGCAACTACCGCGTGGTCGTCCGCGAGCAGAAGTGCATCGAGCCCTTGTGGGAGTCGAAGTCCGACTACGAGATATTCGCCCTGATCTTCGAGAAAATGGGGATGCGGGATCTCTACACCGACGGTGGCAAGACCGACGTCGACTGGGTGAAGGGCTTCTTCGACGCTTGTGATCTGCCCAAGCTGGTCAGCTGGGAGGAGTTCAACGCGAAGGGCTACCACATCATCAACATCGAGGATGACTACAAGCCCACTCCGGGTCTGCGCTGGTTCTATGATGGGCGGCCCTGCGATACTCCGGACGTGGGCAATGCGAAGCGCCTCGATCCAGAGAAGTCGGGAGAGCTTGGGACCTTCAGCGGCAAGATCGAGTTCGTTTCGGAGAGCTTGAAGCAGTACTTTCCCGATGACGAAGAGCGCCCTGTGGCGCCGCGCTACATCCGAAGCTGGGAGGGGTACGGCACGCCCGGTCTGTACGAGAAGTACCCGTTGCAGCTTCTATCGCCGCATCCGCGCTTCAGCTTCCACTGCCATTACGACAAGCACACCGACTGGCTGAACGATATTTCCGTCCATCGCATCAAGAAGGACGGCCACCCCTGGTGGCCGGCGCGCATCAATCCGGAGGATGCTGCGGAGCGGGGCATCAACACCCACGACATCGTGCGGCTGTACAACGACCGGGCTTCTGTACTCTGTATCGCCGTGGTCACCGGGCGGGTGCGGCCCGGAGTGATACACAGCTATGCGTCCTCAGCTATGTATGACCCCCTACAGCCCGGTGAACCGGATTCTATAGACAGAGGCGGGTGCGTCTCCATGCTGACCCCGTCGCGGATGCTCTCGAAGAACGTACCGGGCATGACGCCGAATTCCTGCCTTATCGAGATCGAGAAATGGGAGGGCTGAGATCATGGCGCGTCTGAGCCTACTGATCGATGTGACCAAGTGTAGCGGGTGCCACAACTGTTTCTTGGCCTGCCGTGACGAGTTCTACGGTAACGACTACACCCCCTACTCCGCTCCCCAGCCTCTTGAGGGGCAGTTCTGGATGCAGATCAAGGAAGTCGAGCGGGGCACCTATCCAAAGCCGAAGTTGGACTACATACCGCTCCCTTGTTTGCACTGTGAGGAGGCGCCCTGCGTAGCGGCGGCTGCGGATGGGGCTGTGTACCGCCGCGCAGACGGAATCGTGATCATCGATCCCGAGAAGGCCAAAGGGCAGAAGGACATCGTGAATTCCTGCCCGTATCGGGTGATCTTCTGGAACAAGGAACTCGAGATCCCCCAGAAGTGCACTCTTTGCGCCCACCGGCTGGACGAAGGTGAGAAACAGCCCCGTTGCGTGGAAGCCTGCCCTACGGGTGCCCTTGTATTCGGCGATCTGGACGATCCGGAGAGTGAGATCGCGAAGCTCTCGGCCTCTCTGGATGTGGAGGTCTATCATCCCGAGTATGCTTCTCTGCCGACGGTCAAGTATGTCGGTATCCCCAAGCGCTTCATTGCGGGTGAGGTAGTACGTCGGGACGTTCCAGGCGAGTGTGCCGAGGGGGTGAAGGTCACGCTCGAAGGCGGTGGTGTCAGTTTGGAGACCCTGTCCGACAGCTACGGCGATTTCGAGTTCGACGGGTTGGAGAAGAACACCGATTATCGAGTGGGCGTCGAGTGCGATGGCTATGCGCCGATGATCATTGAGGTCTCCACGCAGACGGATGTCGATCTGGGGGAGATCGTTCTCGAACCGTTCGACTGATGCGGACGCGTCGGTGTGTGACCGATTGACTGTAGAAAGACTAGTGAAGAAAGAGGCCATGGAAGAAGTAGTAGTTGTAAGTGCGGTGAGAACAGCGGTTGGCAAACTAGGCGGCGGTCTGAGAGACGTCGAGCCGGAAGACCTGGCGGAGCTAGTCATCCGGGAGGCCATGGCACGGGCGCGTGTCGAGCCGGGCGAAGTCGATGAGGTGATCATGGGCCAGGCCAAACAGAGCGCCGATGCGGCCAACCTAGCCCGGGTAGCGGCGCTGAAAGCCGGTATACCGGTAGAGGTACCCGCCTACACCGTCATGCGTCAGTGCGGATCGGGTCTTCAGAGTGTGCATAACGCTGCTCAGGCCATCATGATCGGTGAAGCCGACATCGTTGTGGCCGGCGGTGTCGAGAGCATGAGCAAGGCTCCCTTTTACTTGAGGGATGCCCGCTATGGCTATCGCGCGGGTAACGGTCTGCTGCTTGACTCCAACACCGAGAGCCAGCCCAGGTCTCAGCCTTACGAAGTGTACGGCGATCTCACTATGGGGTTGACCGCGGAAAACCTGGCGGAGCGGTACGGCATCACCCGCGAAGAGTCGGATGCTTTCTCTTTGCAGAGTCAGGAGCGTGCATTCGCGGCCATCGAGTCGGGACGGTTCAAAGACGAGATCATCCCGGTGGAGATCAAAAAGAAGAAGAGCACCGTGGTCTTCGACACCGATGAGCATCCGCGCAGAAGCACCCTAGAGGGCTTGGCCGCTCTGCCGCCTGCGTTCAAGAAGGGTGGTCAGGTGACTGCCGGGAACTCGTCCGGTCGTAACGATGGGGCGGCTTGTACCGTGGTCATGTCGGCCAAGGAAGCGGGCAGACGGGGCATCAAGCCGATGGTGGTGATTCGTGGCATGGGTGTGGCGGGAGTGTCGCCGGACATCATGGGCCTGGGACCGGCCCCCGCTTCGCGCCTCGCTCTTAAGCGGGCAGGTCTGACCTTTGACGATATGGGCCTCATAGAACTGAACGAGGCCTTTGCGGCGCAGTCTCTGTCGGTCATCAAGGAACTGAGCATCGGAGACCGCATGGACGTCCTCAATGTGAACGGGGGGGCCATCGCTCTCGGCCATCCGATCGGATGCTCGGGCGGCCGGGTTTTTACCACGCTGCTCTATGAGATGCAGAAGCGGGGCACGCGTTACGGTCTTGCCACGCTGTGCATCGCAGGCGGCCAAGGCATTGCCACGGTGGTGGAAGCAGCCAATTAGCCGACCAAACGGCTTCGTACATACGATTCCGCGGATTTGCGGCTCACGTTCTGTTGTGTGGCCGGCGCTCGATGGGGCGCGGGCCACACTCGCTCAAGTCTGCTGTCTCGACCTAAGGCGCGAGTGAGATAAGCGGGTTCTCAGCACTCAGGTAGTCGATCCGAGTGGCGCCGCCGCAGAAGCGTTGTATCAACTCCTCCACCTCGATACAGGCTGCCTCTACTTCGTCGCGGGTCACCGGGGGCAGCCCGTCGACGTTGAACTCGATGGCTGTGGTCTCCGGGAGGGTCAGCGTGTGATTGCCTTGGCGCCAAGTCCAGCGGCGCGTGAGTACGGTGTTGCCCTCCACGAAGACGACCTCGCCCGGAAGCGGATGCTCCAACTCCTCGGAGCCGAAGGCCACGAAGTCCTCATCACCGCTTGCGAAGCGCAGTTCAATATCACCGTTCAGAAGGTCGATGGCATGGGCTCCGGCCGGCAGCAGATGCCGCAGCGACATGACGTTGCCCAGGTCAACGAGAGCGCTGATGGAAGGCAACTGGTCTCCTCTCACCGCTCGACGGACCATGGCTTCCACCGAGGAGCGGAACTCGGAAGGCTTGGCTCCGAACGCGCGATATGCCTCGCGCCAAGACCTGATCCGTGATTGCTCGGCCACCTTGTCGGGGTCGACACGGGATCGTACCGACTCCTCCGCGTCGCGAAGCATCTGGACCAGGGCTGCCGGAGAGGGTCCGTTGGTTACCCCGTGGGCGATCACGACTCCACGCACATATCCGGGAAAACGCTCGAATATCTCTGGCCGGATGCTATAGCTGAAGTGTTCCATGGATGAGACCCACCTATGGTCGAAGTGCCGGACCCTGATTCTATCGGAAAAGCGACCGCCAGGCAGCGGGGTGACTGTGAGCTGGATAGGCTCGAGTGAGTATCGCCATGTGGTTCACACTCCGGCGCCTTGTACCGGGGGATTCGTGTGCGTTAGGCTGTTGTAGCATGTTTCGAGTCACATGGCCGGCGATCCTGAGGCCCGATCGAGCAGCGCGGACACGACTGACGATTCTGGCCCGGGCGGACAAGGAGAAGGTGGATGCGAATCGACGTACCCTGGGGCACGGGGACGACCTCTGTTGAGTTGGATGCCGAACGGGTTACGGGCGTATTGGGGGCGAATGTCGCGACGGCCGACGATCCCGAGGAGATCTTGCGAGTGGCCATCTCGCGGCCGGAAAGTGATATGCGGAGCTTCCTGGCTCGGGCGGCCTCTCCCCTTGTTGTGGTGGTCAACGACGCGACCCGCCCTACGCCGTCGGCCGACGTTCTTCGCGTATTACGCGCCGATCTTGAGGAGTGGCTTGAACCCCCGGGTAGGGAGTTGGCCTTCGTCATAGCCACCGGGACTCATCGAGCCGCACTCCCTGAGGAGATCGATCGCATCTTTGGCAAAGAGTTCGTCGATGCCCACGCCGGACGGATCTTCTCGCACGATTCCAAGGACAAGACACGGTTGGTGCATCTGGGGCCGACAAAGCGCGGGGTCCAGGTGTGGGTGAACCGGCTCCTGGCGGATGCCCGCAGCGTGCTGCTCATCAACTCCGTGGAGCCGCACTACTTCGCGGGTTACACGGGGGGACGTAAGTCGCTCTTTCCGGGATTGGCCGGCTATGAGACAGTGTGGGCCAATCACAGCCTGTCAATGGAGGCCGGGTCGGAACTCCTCGCCCTGAGTGGCAATCCGGTCCACGAGGATCTCCAGGATGAGCTCGCTCTCGGTGTTCGGGGCAAGAGCGTCTACTCTATACAGCTCGTGCTCGATAAGGACCACCGGGTGGGCTTCGCGGCCGCGGGCGGGTTGGACGATACGTTCGGTCGGGCCGTGGCGGTGGCGGACAAACAGTTCGTCCTTGAGATCGACCGTCGTGTCGACTTGGTGGTGGCGGTCGCTCCTCATCCCATGGACTGCAATCTCTATCAGACCAACAAGGCCATCCAGAGTGGAGCTTTGGCCGTCAGCGACGGGGGCATACTGATCGTGGTTTCTGAATGCCCGTTCGGTCTGGGGGAGAACCAGACTCTCTTCGATATGCTGGCGGCAGCGGACTCGCCCGCTGAGGCGCTTGAGCGGGCCAAACGGCAGGAGTACATCTTGGGAGTCCAACAGGCGGCTCGGATCGCCACCATCCTCGAACGGGCCGAGATCTGGACTGTCAGCACGCTTAGAGATGAGGATGTGCGGGCCATGTTCATGACGCCCTACCGCGACCTGCAAATCGCCGTGGACCGGGCCCTGCAGCAGAAGGGACCGGAGGCGCAAGTCCTGTTCCTTACAGAGGCGAGCATCACTGTACCTCGGGTGAGGGAGGACCGTCAGCAGGACACCTGAGCTGGTTCAGTCCTCAACGATGCGGAACGTCGCGTGGATGGAAGTCCCCGGTCTGAGCATGGCCCAAACCGGGCATAACTGCGTTTCAGCCAGCTTCAGGGCCTGATCCACTCGCTCCCGGTCGATGCCCGACCCTCGCAACTCGAACTCCAAGTGGATGTCGGTGATGACCGTCGGATGCTCGTCGCGACGCTGTCCCTTGGCCTCAACGGTGAGACCGGCGAGCGGCAACCGCATGTGTTCCAACACCAGCGAGACGGTGCTTCCGGCGCAGACGGCTAGGCTGGCCAGCAGCATCTGGAGCGGTGTGGGCCCGAGGGTAGCTTCCTCATTCAGCGGGTAGTCGAGGCAGACGGTGTGTTCTCCGGCGTTGGCCGTGAAGCACATCCCTTCTGCGCGCACGGCGGTTACGGACAGCTCTTGCGGCACGGAAGTCCTCCTGTAAGAAGCGAAAGGCGGTAGCCCATCAGCGCAGATAACGGCACTGTACCATCCTCTCCGACGCCGGATAATCCGATGCGATGTAGGGCTTTCTGTGCATTGAAAAGGACCTGGCCTTTGGGTATCATCCGTGTTCGCCTCCGCGCGGGGTTTCGCGTGTGGGGGGGTGCCCGAGTGGCCAAAGGGAGCAGACTGTAAATC
>JAAYCW010000172.1 GCA_012729575.1 Actinomycetota bacterium
AGGCTCCCTCTACCTGCGCGCGTTCCAGGGTGAAGCCGGCCCGGGCGATGATCTCCCGCATCGTCCAGTCGAAGGTGCTGAACTCCTCCCGGATATGCTGTGCCATCTCCTGCCGGCGATCCTCAGGCACGGAATCGATGAGTTTCTGGAAGTAGCCGGGCCAATCATCCTGAGCTTGATCCGGATAGACGACGTCTGAGAGATAGAGCTTTCCTCCCTCTCGCATGACACCGTGAAGCCGCCGCAAGGCGAGCAGCTTCCAGACATCGGGCAGGTGGTGGAGGACGAGCTGGGAAACGACCGCGGCCACGGGCTCGCCCCGATGCTCGTAGGTAAGAAAGCCCGCTTCTGCAAACTCGACATTGGTGATCTGCTGTTCCTGGGCCTTCTCGGTGGCGTAGGCCAGCATGACGGGCGATACGTCAAGAGCGATGACCTTGCGACACCGCCGGGCCGCCACCCGGGCGAAGGCTCCGGTGCCGGTGCCTACCTCAAGCAGGACATCGTCACGGGTCAGTCCCAGAAGATTGAGGATCTCCTCTGCTTCAGTAGCCGCGTCGCGAAGCTCGGCCATCTTGCGGTCGTAGCCCGCCACGTGCTTGGAAGCTTCGTAGTCGGTGCCGCGTTGGATCATCTCGTCCCACTGCCAGATGGGTGTGGACACCGTCGTCTCCGTCCTTCTTCTACCTGAGCTTCTCGCGTTCCAGCTCAAGCCTTTGGCGCGCAGAGCAGAAGTCCTTGATCGCCTCCCGGGCCAGATAGGCGCGGGCGGACTGGGACCGCATCTCTTGCCCACGCTCGGAGTAGTAAAGGGTTATGTTATGCAGCCAGCCTATGAGAGTCTGGGCGGTGGCGTCGTACTCATGGGCGTCCTCGGGAGGCAAGGGTAGATCGCCAGAACCCAGCAGGAAGTCGCCTATCTCGGGGGAGAGGCGACGGACTTCGGCCGTGAGCTGCGTCTCGTCAATGGTTCCTCCCTCATAGAGAGCGAATGCCTGCCGCACGGCCTCGCCAGCTACCAGAGCTCGCTCCACCAGGGCATCGAGCTTCCCCAGGAACTCACCCTTGCTCGCTGTGTGCTCCCGATAGTATTTGCGCTTCTCTACATACCCCTCTTCCCACACCACACCAATATCACCAATGTACTCGACGGCCTCCATCCTTAGCGGCCGCATCCTGGGGTCAAGGGCCGGATCGATCCACTCCGTTCTAACAAGCCAATTGTGGGTACGAAGATCCCGGGAGTCCGCCGCCACAAAGAGCCACACCACCTGAGCCGGGTGTCCTTTCCAGCGCTTGGCCACCTGTTCGTTGCGGTGGTAGGTGTCATGCGCTACTTCATCGGTGGCCCGGCGAATGACATCCCGCAGGATGTCCCGGCTGTACGCGACGTTCACGACAACTCGTGCCGATAGTCGTCGCGCTCCGGCGTGGCTCACATCTTCGAGTGCGGCTATCTCGTACTCAGGCAGGCCGGACAGGTGAAAGTGGAGTTCCATACCGGCAGCACGCCTGTGCCCTTCCCTGCATAGACCATCTTCGCCGAAGGGCGTGCCGTCCTCGGGGCAGATCCTCTCGTAGGCGATGAGCAAGCGGGCGCAGTCGACCGCATCCATGATGAGGAAGTCACATTCAGCGTCGGTGGCTACCCGGGTGAAGTCCCTGTGGGCATCGTCTTGGATATGTCCAACTGCCACCAGGACCATGAGATCGAGCACCGCGAGTGAGCGCAGGCGAAGAATCTGATGACCGATGTCTCTCGAACGGACTCGGGGATAGCTCCTGCCCTTCAAGACAAACGCAGCCTCGCACCTCTTCCCCTTGACGTCCAGCTTGGTGGTGAGGATGTCGGCGATCTCGGTGGGACCATGTGGAGTCTCGGTCGGATCGAACAGGATCTCACGCAGCATCGGTTCGAGCTCCTTGCGTTCATCGAGCTGCCGCACACCGGCAAGAACGGCCTCGGTGATTGCCTGTACAGGCACCTTGGCGATGCCGGAGAACTGCTCGATGTCCTGGGGTCTTATTGGAGCGCCCATGCTGATTCTCTCCCGGTCAACGGTCCAGACCAACGATTGTTCCTGCTTAAGTGTACGGGAGGAAGCGCTCAGGCGACGAGCGGTCAAAGACCATCCGGGGCTCGCGGTAGCAGCCAAGGCTCCTGGCGCGACGAGCGTCGATGGGGGGATGTCGTCGCCGGAGACCGTTCGGTCTTCCCTTGTGGCCACGCTTCTGACAGCCAAACTGACAGCCAAGCCCGCGAACTGCCCCGGGACGTGGCGGTACGGGGCGGATGAACAATCCCAGCACACGGGCCTCTACGGTACGCAGCGGACGCCACTCTCAGATATTCCTAAACCTCGTGTCGGGTGTTCGAGTCACCCCGGGGGCATACACTTCTTCCCGCCCCATGGCCTCGGTCCGCGGCGTCAGGTAAGTGCTCCGAATGCTCCTCCAGAAGCCTCTTTGGGGCTGTACTGTGACCCAGCCTGACCCGGCCCAAGTGATGCC
>JAAYCW010000035.1 GCA_012729575.1 Actinomycetota bacterium
AGCATGGCCACATCGTCCGAAAGCCCGTGTTTCGCGAACTCCATCACCCGCGCGAAAAGGGCTTCGGGAAACTCGGACGCCTCGACATCGCCCAAAGAAGCTACCATAGCCAGGAGTCGCTCTTCGCCCAGGACCTCCGAACCCCAGCGCACATCGGTGAGACCGTCGGTGTAGAGCAGCAGCAGGTCGCCGGGTGCCAGCCGGTCCTCTGACTCCCTGTAGTGGACCTCGGGGAACACTCCCAACACGGGGGAACCCGCCGCCAGGAGGTGGACCTTGCCGGAGGCCCGCCTGACTATCCCGGGAGGATGTCCCGCGCTGGAGAAGCGCAGACGGCCGCTTACGGTGTCCAGCACCCCATAGAACGCAGTCACAAAACTAACGGTGTCGCCCGCGCGCGCTGAGGTGCTGCGCATGGTCACCAGGTTGGCCTTGTGCAAAACGGCCACCGGGCTCTGATCATCGAAGGCGAAGGCCTTGACGGTGTTCTTGGCCACCGCCATGAGGGTGGCGGCTTCCAGGCCGTGCCCGCAAACGTCTCCTATCAGCAGTCCGACCGCCTGGTGGGGAAGTACGAAGATCTCCCGGAAATCGCCTCCTACCCGGGCCGCGATGGTGGCCGGCCGGTAGAGGTGTCCAAAGGTGATGCCCGGCAGGTTCTTGGGCATGGTGAGCAGGGCCTCCTGCAGGACATCCGCGATCTGCCGTTGCTCTTCTTCCTGCTGCCTCAAGGCCTCCTCGTTCTGTTTCAGCTCCCGAAAGAGCAGGCTGTAGGGGCGGGCCAGCGCCGTATGGACCACCGCCTTGTAGACGAGATAGAACGCCACGATCTTGAGCAGGTGGCCACCCATGTTGGCCGGGCCGAAGGGAGAGTCGTAGAGAGTGAAGAGGAGTTCGGAGACGATGGTCACGAGGATGGCCGCCGCCAGCCCGCGGAAGACGGGGGTCTCGAAGGCCCGTCTCCGCCACACGAGCAGGCCCAACGCCCCCAGCAGGAACGTACAGATGACGTACTCACCCGCGATCTTGAAAGTCGTGAGACCGCTCTCAGGCAAGAAGGCATCAGGGAAGATGCGCGTGAAGACCAGGATCAGGAGTGTCCCCCAGAGCGCGCCGAACCCAACGAGATACCATCCCGCACGGAAGCGATAGCGCATGAGAAGCGGCGCTGCGACCAAGGCAAGCGTTTGCAGGCCGCGAGCGACGATCCAGAGCTGCGTGGCCAGATTGGCCGTGTAGCCGGGGAAAACGTTCAGTCCCTGGTAGGCGAGGGTGTGTAGCACGTCCACTCCGGCCACAAAAAGCAGGGCAATACCGAGACAGAGCACGTAGTTGTTGACAAAGTAGCGACGCGCGTTCCAAGCGATAACAAATACCGCCGCCTGGACCACCACGCTGAAGAGCTCAGCCAGCCCGTGAAACAGGTTGTAGCTGTAGAGGCTGGTCAGGTACACGCCTGCGAGCACCGCCGCACCCACGGCGCAGCGGGCGGCCACTACCCAGCGAGGTCGATCGATCGCTGCCGTCAACGACACGCGCACTCCTTCCGGAGGGATCCCGGATCTGACCACCATAGCATCGACTTAGGGCGTGGCGCTGGAATAAGTGAGTGACGGTGAGGCGCACGGTGCTCCGGGATTTAGAGGAGATGATGGGGCGGCCGCGAGAACCATGCTGCACATCGGCGGCACTATCATCACCGGGGGCGCCGTCTTTTCGTGCTGCCGAAGAGGCGGCTACTATTTCTCCCTCAGATTACAGATGATCTGGGCGATCTCTCCCCGAGTAGCAAAGCCGGCGGTTGCGAACGTCGAGAGGTCGATGCCGGCCAACAGTCCACTGTACTCGGCGCAGGCGATATTCGCCCCGTGAGTCGGATCGGACGCCGACAGCTCCCCCCTCCAGCCCGTCGGTGGTTCTTCGACGGCCGGCGGCTTGTAGTCTTGAGCGGCCCGCACCACCATGGTTGCCACCTGAGCCCGGGTGATAGGACTGTAGGGGTCGAACTCAACATCGTTCTTCCCCACGGTAATCTCACGAGCCGCGCACACAGCCACATAGTTGTCGGGATAGAGCGACGAGGTACCACTCTTGGTGACGTCCTTGAAGAGGCACCTGTCACTCTCTGCCACGGGATACTCACATCCCAACACAATCATCTTGGCGAACTGCTGGCGCATAACCAGGTCATCGGGGTAGAACCTGCCCTCATCCTTGCCGTTGACGACGCCGGCAGCGGCCAGGCTCATGACGGCCCGGTAGTAGGCATGATCGGCAGTAACATCGACAAAGCCGAGCTTCGGGATAGCGCTAACTGCCGGTGATCGCGCACTCTCCCGGCCGTACACGATGGCCGTCACCTGGTAAGAATGAGCAACGCCATTGGTGAGACCCCCATCGAGATAGCCGGGTGATGTGAGTACTGCAGAGTTGATCTTGGTGCCGTCTCGATAGACGTTATAGCCCTCCGCATCCGGTGAAGACGTCCAAGAGAGTTGCACCATGGCCATGCCTGGAACCGCAACGAGACCGGTCGGCGCGACGTTGACCTCGGCGGATGTAGTCGACCCACGGTGGGCGCCCGTAGTCCCGGAGACCCCCTCAGTCCCGGCATTGCCCTCTGTCCCCGGGTTGAAATCGGCGGTCACCCAGCGCATACCCGCGGCCGTAAACATCATCTGCACGCTCGCCACGCCGGAGGAATCGGTGGTCGCCGTACCCACGGATGTCTGCGCCGTGGCTATCCCTCCGGTGGAGAATGAGACGGACACCCCGGAGACAGCTTGGCGCGAAGAGTCCTCGACCAACGTGGCTTTAACGGTCACGTCCTGGCCCATCACCGGATGCTCTGGGATTATCGCCAGTCTCATGTACGTGGGCGAGGGTGTCGGCGCAGTCACGGGGCCGGTGAGAGCGAATACGTTCTGACGGATGAGAGGCAACGTATTGTAAAAGGCATCGCCCGGGCAGGAGGTGGATCCGTAGTCACGATGACCGGTGATATTCCAGGATTGCTTGTTGCACGCAGGATCGTAGGGACTGTAGTAGGGGCCGAAGCCCACGGGGTCGATTCCGTGTCTTTCGACCATCCAGGCCAATAGCTCTTCCAACGAGGCTTGGGCGGCGGCACTGATGGTCTGTTTTGAGTAGGTTCCCAGCACAGCTATCCCCAGCGTGGCGGAATTGTAGTTGTAGGCATGCCCCCCACGAACCCCATTGCCATAGGCGTCCTCACCCGGCACTGTGTCGGGGTTGTCGTCTGAGTACCTACCCTCGTAGATGTTGCCCAAGGGGTCGATGAGGAAGTTGTAGGCGATGTCGCCCCAGTCACGTGTGACCGCGTGGTAGTAGTAGATCGATCGCACCAGCTTGGCGTAGGACTCGGGAGTCCCTTCCGGAAACGTGCCGTCCGCGGTGTGATGGATGATCACCTTCGTGGGCGGGTAGAACTGCGGCGACCAGTTTAAGTAGGTGGGATTCGCGCCCCAACCAGAGCGAGAGATGATGGCCGGTCCACCGGGGTCCGCAGCAGCCGACAGGGCCGCCGGAGAGGTGGACAGCGACGCGCTCTCACCGGGAGACATGCCTATGACGCTGAGCTGAGTGAGTGGAGTATCGGTGCCGATCCGCACCACCGTCGCTCCCCCGGCCGCCGAGATGGCACCGTAGGTCATGCGGGACCGAGGATCGCCTTCAGCGTCGTCGCGGCCCGCGTCGATGGGCTCGCCGAAATGGACACCGTCCGTGGAGAAGGCCAGGGTCACGCGTGCCTCCGGGCCATCTTGCCAGTACGCGGCCACATGTTCGGCCGGTTCGGCGAAAGTGATGGTGGTGGCGCGATCAACAGAGACGGTGACCGTCTCCGTCCGCATCGGCTCAGGCGCTGCGGTCAACTCGACCTCGGGGCCGGCCATCGGCGAGACCGTCTGGGCGCGTTGCACCGGTGATGCGACCTGGCTGTCGCCCGGCGCCACCGTCTCGGCGCCGGCCGGCGACGCCCCGGGCAGAACAACCAGCACAACGGCGGACAGCACCAGCGCTGAAACCAGTATCACTATCAGCACCGGTGCCGAAAACGGACGCACTAAGATGCGACGCACGAAGCTCCTCCTGGTGATACAGATAAGAGTGCTACTTCTCAGAAATTCTACACTTAGCGGCACGTGCCTCCACCGGCAGCATCTGCGGGTGGTCGTCGCGTACAATCAACGGAGGGCACCTCTAAATCACACGCGAGCCGACCTGTGTGAGGAGGAAGCCGGCGTGAAGGGATAGTCGTGAGAGCGCCCAAGATTCGCACCGGAGGTTCCGGAGGCGCGTGAGGCGCTGGAGGAGATCGGCGGCTTCATCCGCTCGCGTTTGGCGGGAGAAGAAGGCCCTTCAGCCGGCTCGTAAACGGAGCGGCCGTCCTCACAGCCCGGCAGCCGCCAATCCTAACGCCACGAGGACGTATACACCCACGACCGCGACCAACCGTTCCGGCCGCCGCCGCCAGACGACCACCAGAACCACCAACGCGCACACAAGAACGAAGCGGGCGAGCGTCAGGGCCCAGGCCATCGGAGTGAACTCCTCCATGAGGGGGAACGCCCAGGCAAGATACAAGGCCGGAACTGCACTCACCGGTGAACCATAGAGCGTCACCAGATCTCTTCGCTGGTCGGGCCAGAAGACCCCGGTCTTGATCTGGCTGACATAGATCTGAGGAAGGCCGAAGAAAAGATACTGTTCGCCAAAGTAGGCATCGGGATCCATCAGAGTGCCCTCCACCCAGAGCACCTCACCGGGCGCCACTTCACGGTCCACACCCCGGGTGTACGCGTGGTCAACGTTGATGACGAACTCAGAACCCGGCGCCCGCCCATCTAGGGTCCGTGCCGGCAGAAACTGCAACTGGCCGCCCAGGGTGCTTCCGAGCACGGACTCCGTCTCGACCCGGCAGACGTAGGCACGCTCGTCCGGGCCCGAAGTCAGCAGCACGACACCCAGCGGGAGCAGAGCGAAAAGGCTCACAAACACTCCGGTGATAAGCCAAAGCCTCGTCCTCGGTTCCGTTATCCTCGGCCGCATGACCCCTGATCTACCTCCCCAGTCGGCGACAATCACCCGCCAGCGGATATATCACGACATCACCCCAGGTGCTGAAGGCTCTGCGAGACGAGGCCATCATCGAGAGCACAGAATCGTCCAACAGGTTGGAGGGAGTGACCGCGCCACGCGACCGCGTGGTCCAATTGGCCAAGAACCGAGCCACTCCTGGAAACCGCCCCGAGCAAGAGATCGCGGGATACCGCGACGTTCTCAACACCATCCACGCGAACCACGCCCAGATGTCCCTGGGCCCCGGGCTTGTCCGCCAGTTGCACCGAGACCTCTTTCGGTACACGGCCGCCCGCGACGGTGAGTGGAAGATGACCGACAACCAGATCACCGAGCGCCACCCCCGACGGCACCATTGCGGTGAGATTCGAGCCCGTACCGGCTTTCCTCACGGCCGAAGCCACGGAGAGCCTGCACAGGGGCTTCGCCACGGCGCGGAGCGAGGGCCGGTTGGAACCGCTGCTCGTCCTCTCTGCCTACGTTCTCGACTTCCTCTGCATCCACCCGTTTCTCGACGGCAACGGCCGCATGTCCCGGCTTCTGACTCTGTTGTTGCTCTATCAGGCGGGCTACGGAGTCGGCCGCTTCATCAGTCTCGAGAAGGTGATCGAAGATACCCGCGAGGGCTACGACGCGCTGAGCCGGTCGTCACAGGGCTGGCACGAGGGCAGGCACACTCTCGTTCCCTGGTGGGAGGATGCGGCTCGCCGGAGTCGCTGTCGAAATCTTAGAAATGGTAACGATCTATCTGGTCTTTCGCTTTAACCAGCCTGCGTAATCGCGTCAGCCCCGGAAGAGACGCTTTTCGTGCCACTCTAAGAACTCCCGCTTCGGCCGCCACAACTCCCGGTCCGGCACCGTGATCTTCGCCCTATCCAGCCCGTAGTAGCTGCGCCCATTGTGGAATTCGTCGCGCAGGCGGTCGCTGACGCGGAAGACGTAATCGGGCGTCACCGTCACGTAGCCGCGGTCGTACAGGCGATGGAGGTCGCTGCGTAGGAGCAGGCCGTTGTCCACACGATGTTCTCCACCCTGGCCGTAGGGCAGAATGTGAGCCGCCTCAAGAGCCGGCAATGAGTGCTCGCCGGTGACGGCGCAGGCGCCTTGGTAGGCGTCGCGAACGGCTAGGCTGAACAGGCCCTGGCCCAGGCGCGGACGCACCTCGACTGCGGCCCCATAGCGGGCGAAGTTGTCGGCCACGAGGCGTGGGTCGGCATCGATGTTCCAGTAGTGGAGTCCGCCGGTAGCCCGGTCCATGCATTCGCGCAGGATGCGGTTGCCCTCGCCGCAGCTAAGATCGTAGGTCTTGCCTTGCTGAATGCCGCTCTTCGCCCAGTCGGCCGGCGGGCGCACCCACTCGTCAGGCACAAAGAACACCGGCGCGGCGATCATGATGCAGCCGATCTGGAATCCTCCGGTCGGTGGAGTCGCCTCCTTGCGAAGCCTCGCCAGCCGGTCGAGCATGGCCTCGAAGGTCGGAGCGCCGTTGGCATCGCCGAAGCAGTCCCAGGCGTAGCACGCGGTCATGGACTCCCAGCGCTGGAAGAAACCGAAACCGGCGATAGATTTCTGCGGACCACGTAGCTTGAAGAAGAAGGGAGCGCCCGGGGATAGGGCCCGGAACGCATGACCACCGTGAGGTTGCCAGAAGTTGACCTCGTCAAGCCTCGGCCGGCCGGACAGGTGTCGGTACCAGTTTGGATCAGTGATTGCTATGTAACCCTTGGATTCCCCCATGCCTCTCCCAGCGTGCCCGCGACAGGCACCATCTAGGGTAGCATTGGGTGCGTTCTGCCGCCTACACCGACAGAGCAGCATCCTGGCACCGCCAACCATCGAGACGAGTGATGAAAACCGAGAGACATTCTGTTCCACACAGGCGGCGGTCCCATAGCTGCGGACGAGATCGCTGCCAAGATACCCGCAGGAGGGAGACCGCGGCAGGGAAACATCAATACCCTGGATGGGTCGGGACAGTTGTCCACCCTTCCGTCTGTGTACAACGGCATGGCAACGGCAGCAAGGCCGAAGGTTGCCGGTGCTGCCTATAGAACGTTTGGCGTGGAAGACAGCGCGTGCACCGTTCTGCAGTCGGCCGATCGGCCTGAGTTCTTGCCAACCCAAGAGCCTCCGATGAAGCGATGTTAGACAGAACAGACCAAGAGGTTCTGCTCACGTGGTATGCGGAACACGGCCGATCATATCCCTGGCGTGTAACCAAAGACCCATACCTGGTTCTGATCGCGGCGTTTATGCTGCAGAGAACCGGGGTGTCACAGGTAATGAACGTCTACCCGTCGTTCATCGCCCGCTACCCGAAATTCGACGCGCTGAGCAGGGCGGACCCAACCGAGCTGTCGAGCCTCCTCCACGCACTGGGTAGGCTAAACCGTCTACCTCAGATGCTAGGCTTGGTCAAGGCCATCGAGAGCGAACACGGAGGTACTGTGCCCGACACGCTGGAAGCGCTGGACAGGTTGCCGGGCCTGGGTCAGTACTCGGCAAGGAGCGTCATGTGCATGGCCTTCGGCCGCCCCTACATCATGCTTGACCCCAATTCGTACCGCGTTGCCAACAGGGCATGGGGCTTCTTGAGCGCGAAGGCCAGGCCGCACACTGATCGGAGCTTGATCACATCTTTGGACGCGGAGGTCCCCGAAGACGACCCGCGAAGCTTCAACCTTGCCCTACTGGATATCGGATCGCAGATCTGCCGTCAGAGAAAGCCGCGGCACGACGAATGTCCACTTGCCAAGCGCTGCAAATACCTGAAGGAGGCCCACGATGGCTGCGCCGTTTGCGAATGAGCTGCTGGCAATCAATGCCAAGACCGGATGTCCGAACTGCGCCGACAAAGACAGTGTCGCGAGCGTCGCCATCGCTGCAGGCGTCCTGACCGAGCTTGGTATCACTGCCAGTGGATCGCATACGGGGCAGAGTGCAGGATCCGAGTTCGAGAAGAGAGTCGCAGGCCACCTAGAGAAGGAACTGCCGCTCATCGCACCCGATCGTCCGTGGGTCGTGTTCGGGAAAAACGGTAAGAAGCAAATCAGTGACTTCCTCCAGTACGAGCACCTAGGTCACCTGAAGAGGGTTATGGATGCCGACGAGACCGGCCTGCTACGCGTCGAGATCGGTGCCGACTACCTGATCTCGCCTGATGTAACCGTCGGGCTCGCCATCGGGACCGGGCTTCCGTTCCTGCACGCCGCCGTCTCCTGCAAGTGGACGATCAGATCCGATAGGGTGCAGAACATCCGCCACGAAGGCACCATCTTGACCCGCCACCGCAGAGGTCGCCAGCCCCACATCGTCGCCGTGACCGCCGAACCCCTCCCCAGCCGACTTGCGGCGATCGCACGTGGAACCGGAGAGGTGGATGCCGTCTATCACATTGCACTGCCGGAGTTGGAGAAGGCGGTCGCCGAGTACGACGATCCCGGACAACTCGAGTGTCTGGGCGAACTACTGGACCAGGGCAGGTTGCGCGACTTCCAAGACCTGGCACCGACGCTGGCGCTCTTCTGAGGCACCAGACATCCGTCCGCAGGACCTACTATCATGTAGGGGATGGCGGAGCTTACTTTCATAGATCTGTTTTCGGGCGCAGGAGGACTCGCACTCGGATTCGAGCAGGCCGGGTTCAAGTCGGTCTGGGCTGTAGAGATCGACTCCGACGCGGCGGATACCTACGAGCTGAACTTCGGGCACCCGGTATTCAAAGGGCCCATTGAAAAGGTCGAGTCTCTTCCGGTCCGCGCCGACATCATCATTGGCGGTCCGCCCTGCCAGGGATTCTCGCCGCTGGGGAAGATGAGCCCACGGGACGAGCACGCGGAGATGAACCAGCTCTGGCGCCAATATCTTCGGATCGTTGACATGTGCGAACCCATGGCATTCGTTGTGGAGAACGTTCCCGAGTTCCTTCGCTCAGCTGAGGGAGCACGTTTGATCGCGCTTGGTGAGGAACGAGGCTACTCCGTGACACACGATGTACTCGACGCCTCCAAGTACGGAGTTCCCCAGAAACGCCGACGCGGCATCATTATCGCCACCAGAAAAGGCCGGCCGCAGCTTCCGAGCCCAAACGGCACCTGGGCGACAGTTCGGGATGCAATCGGCGATCTTCCGCTGCAGCCCACTGAGCACGACTGGCACATAGGCCGCAATCCCAGACCGGAGTCGCTGCTTCGGTACCGTTTAGTGCCGCCAGGAGGCAATCGATTTGACCTCACGAGGACCGAGGAAGGCCGAGCCCTCGCGCCCAGGTGCTGGATTGAGAAAGTAACGGGGTCCACAGATGTCTTCGGCCGCTTGGAATGGGACAAGCCAGCGCTGACCATCAGAACTGAGTTCTTCAAGCCGGAGAAGGGCCGCTATCTACACCCCCAGGCCGATCGTCCGATCACGCATAGGGAGGCCATGCGCCTTCAGACCTTCCCGGACAGCTTCCAATGGGTCGGGTCTAGAATCTCCGTGGCGAGACAGGTCGGCAACGCCGTGCCGCCGGAGCTGGCGCGGCATATCGCGCTCGAGGTCCGGAGAATACTCGGCGACTCATGAGTCTGCGGTTCGAGTGACTCCTCGCCGGTGGGGACTTTCTGCATGACACCCACAACCCACCTGGTGTCCCACAACAACTCTGGAGCAGACTAGTCCTCGACCCCAGTCTCTCGGGCCAGTTCATCGAATGACGGCCTCATGCTCAATACGCCGCGGGCCAGTGCCTGCTGCGAGGCCAGTATCCATGACTCGTTCGGCGAGCCTTCTGCATCCTGGCGTTTTCGTATGCCCTCGTCCAGCAGGGTCAGAGCAACTCCCACTCCGACAGCGTACCTCCCCTTGGCGGCTTCCGGTCCGCCATCGGTAAGAGACAACACGCCCTTTTCCAGGTATTTCTTTAGATACGGATACGCTTTGTTGAGCTTGATCACGGGAATGGCCTTGGCTCCCAGGATTGCCAAGTCCGCATACTCATCACGCTGGGATGCTAGGAGAGCAGCCTCAACCATTTCGACCTCGCCCACGGTTGGCTTGGTCCAACCTTCTTCTTCGTCGAGAGACGTCCATAGGACTGCAATCTGGCCCCCTTTACCGGAGCCATGCCTACCTCGGTTCGCTCCGGATCCGTTGCTGGTTCTGGGCAGTTCTTCAACAACCTCGAGTCGAGTCATCCAGGACATGGTGGGCCCAATACCTCCGGCAGAACAAAGCCAAGCGGACAACTCCGCTTCCAGATCGAAGACACCCTCGTCCGCACCGACCGGTACCGCGATGGCCACACGCACATGCCCACCTCTGAGCTGCCCAGGATCTCATATTCGCCGCGCCACGCCGCGATCTGCAGGCCGTCGGGGAGCATACCCATGACGCGCTCATGCCGGACGGAGAGCGACTCAAGAAGTACATGCTGCTCCAGGGGCAGGAACTCGGTCACCGCCCCGTGCTACCCGCAGGGGGCGAGAGCCCCTCCTTGGGCGAGGCTCGGGCTATCCATGCCTGAACCGGCGCGAGATACTACACGCGGGACTCGAGTCTCATCAGGCGTGGTCAATCCCCCCCTTGCGGGCTCTGGTCATGCAGGACTTCTTATAGTCTACAACTTCAATCGGACGGGTTGCGTCGACGCTTGAGCTGGACCGCCTGAGTGAGGCCGTCAGGGCAAGACCGGCCGGCGGGTCCCCTCGATCCCTCAAGGGAGAGTGCCAGGTGACCGTGCCCGATCCCGGCGATTTCGAGCGGGCCGCCGCCGCGGAGTGCGAGATGGTGCTGAGCGTGCCTGTCGGCAGACTCCAGGAGCTGATGGACGGGGTCTATCACTTCGAGGAGATCGGCCTGTGCTACCGTCGTTTCGCCGTCTCCATGCAGCCCGGCTTCAAGCAGTCCCCCGTTCTACGAAGAGTACTTCGGGCGCTGGGGGTTGGACGGACCGAAGGAGTAGATGCTCGGAGGAGGACCCGCAGGAACTCCTCCCCGTATTTCTCCAGTTTCTTCACGCCGACGCCGTTGACGGCGAGTAACCCACCGGCGGTCGTGGGTCTTAGAGCCGCCATCTCTCGCAGCGTGGCGTCGTGGAAGATGACGTAGGCCGGCAGGTGCTCCCGGTCTGCGATCTGCCTGCGCAGCGCCCGCAACTCCTCAAAAAGCGCCTCCTCCCCGTCTCCCGCCGGCGCCGTCGGCTGTGGCTTCGCGCGCCGTCCCGCCTTGGGCGCCGCTTCTTTCACCGCCACTCTCACCCTGGGCCGGGCCAGCTTCAGCTCCATCTCCCCCCGCAGCAGAGGACCGGCGGCCGGAGCCGGCCTCAACACCGGGTACTCGCCCATGTCCTGCCGCAGATACCCCAGATGCACCAGTTGCCGCAGCAGGCTCCGCCACTCCTCAGTACTTCGGTCGGCACCGATCCCGTAGGTGGAAAGACGGTCGTGTCCCAGATCGACGATGCGACGGTTCTGCGAGCCCCTCAGCACATCGACTACATGCCCCACCCCGAAGCGCCCTCCCAACCGATAAACACACGAGATGGCCTTCCGCGCATCCTCGGTAGCGTCGTACACCTCGGGCGGATCGAGACACACGTCGCAATTGCCGCAGTCCTGCGCCATGTCCTCCCCCAGATAGCCCAAGAGGGCCCGCCGCCGGCAGGTCCGTTCCTGGGCGAAACCCACCAGGGCTCCCAGCTTATGCTGTTCCACCGCGATCCGCCCCTGGTTCCCACCTTTATCGATAAGAGACCGCACCCTGGCGACGTCTTCCCACCCGAAGAGCATGAGCGCCTCCGCGGGCAGGCCGTCCCGCCCCGAGCGGCCGATCTCCTGGTAGTAGCCCTCGAGGTTCTGTGGGAGGTCCCAGTGCACCACGAACCGGACGTTCGTCTTGTCGATCCCCATGCCGAATGCGACCGTCGCCACTACCATCTGTATCCGGTCGAAAATGAACGACTCTTGGACACGGTTCCGTTCCTCCGCAGGCAGACCCGCGTGGTAGGCGCCGGCCGCGATGCCGCGCCCGCAGAGGTGCGAGACCAAGTCTTCCGTTCGCTTGCGGGTGGAGCAGTAGATGATGCCCGCCTCGCCCTCGTGGGCCGCCAGGAACTTCTGAAGCTGAGACTGAGGGTTGCGCTTCTCGACCACTTGGAGCCGGATATTGGGCCTGTCGAAACTGGAGACGAAACAGGCCGATCCGCCCAGCCCCAGCTGATGGACTATGTCCGCGCGGGTGTGCGGGTCGGCGGTCGCGGTCAGGGCAATCAGGGGCACTCCGGGCAAACGC
>JAAYCW010000036.1 GCA_012729575.1 Actinomycetota bacterium
GAGGGCGGCGGCCTTTCATGAGTCGTGGAAGAAGGGGGAACGGGTCACCATCGAGGTGGCCGATACGGTGGCCGATGGTCTGGCGGCACGAAGCGTCTTCCAGCTTCCCTGGATGATCATGAAGGACAGCATCACCGACGTGGTGCTGCTCAGTGAAGAGGAGATCCTGGAGGGAGTCAGGCTTGCCCTGCAGACCACCCACAATCTGGCCGAGACGGCGGGAGCCGCACCGATTGCGGCTTCGTTGAAGATCAAAGACAGGCTGGCCGGCAAGAAGGTAGTGCTTGTGATGTCCGGGGGTAACCTGGACCAGGAGCATCTGCTCCAAGCACTGGCTTAGTGGCTGAGGGCGCGTAGGGGCCTCCGCGAAGCACTCGCGGGTACGCGAAAGCCATCGCTCCGGCCCCTACGCTCCCTCAGCGACACTGCGCCGAGGCAGGGCGCTCCGGCGGCCCTCTACGTTCCCTGGTAGTACATGGCCCATTTGGCGTCGATCTGAGCCTGCAGTTCAGCGATCTGGTCTTCAGTCAGGACCCGGAAGCGGGCTTGGCTCTGCAGGTAGTCCCTCACGGGCACGAGCTGTTGCTTCTCCAGCAGCTTCTCCGAGGCGCCCGTAAGTCTGAACGCGCCCTTCTCCACCTCGTAGAGGTCGTAGTAGCCGGTCTCTACCGCCAGCCGGCCGATCTTGATGCTGTAGCGGGGCTCATAACCCCAGCCCGGCGGGCAGGGAGTGTGTATGTGGATGTACTTGGTACCCTGCAGAGCGATCGCCTTGTTGATCTTGTCGTACAGATCGAGGGGGTAGGCGGCAGAGGTAGTGGCCACGTAATCGATGCCGTGCGCGGTCATGATGGCCGGCACATCCTTCTTCCTCTGTTGTTTGCCCTTCAACGGTGTATTGGTGGTAATGGCGCCCTGAGGCGTGGTGCCCGACCGTTGGACGCCGGTGTTCATGTACCCCTCGTTGTCGTAGCAGATGAACAGGAAATCATCCCCTCGCTCGGCAGCGCCGGAGAGCGCTTGGATGCCTATGTCGGCTGTGCCACCATCCCCGGCCCAGGCCACCACCCTAGTGTGGTCCCGGCCCTGGGCCTTGAGGGCCTCGCGCACCCCGGTGGCTGCGGCCGCCGTGGAGGCGAAGGTCACATTCAGACAGGGCAGCTTGGTGGAGGCGACGGGGAAGAGTCCTTGAAGCACGGTGAGACAACTGGGGGGGACCACCAGGATGGTGTCCGGTCCCAGCGCCTTCAGACCCACCCGGTAGGCGATGCTGAGTCCACAGCCCGTACAGGCCCGGTTGCCCGGGTGGACGAACTCCTCTTTGGGGAGCGTAAGGATGGTTGTCTTGGCGGCCATGATCGGCACTCCTACAGTCTGATCCCGATCCAGCCGGGATCTTCGTCGGGTGCGCCCCTGACGTGAGCGCGCAGAGTATCGGTGAGGTCGGCGGTCCTGATCTCGCGGCCGCCGATGCCGGCGATCATACCGGTGACGGTGGGTTGCCGGCCGCACAGAGCCGCTTTCAGATCCGAGCAGAGCGCGCCCTCATACCCATACGACAACGCCTTCTCGATCACGATGACTTCCTGGACGCCGGTCAGAGCTTCAGCTAGAGCTTCACTTGGGAAGGGCCGGTAGAGCCTGACTCCCAACACCCCGATCTTGAATCCCTCCGCACGCAGGGTATCGACCACATCGTGCAGCTGGTAGGTCAACGAACCGAGTCCCACCACCACATACTCGGCGTCTTCGCAACGGTACGGCTCCAAGAGGGCGTCATCGCCTCGTCCAAAGACCTCCGTGAACCTGTCCTCGATCTCCTGAGCAACCGTCAGAGCCGCTCTGTGATCTTCCTGCAACAGGTATCGGATCTCCATATAGCCGTGGGCCGTCTCCCCGTTGACGTCGACGCGCACGTCGGGCAGGGTCACGGTGTTGAGGTTGGCCGGATCATCGGGGTCCAACGCGTAGGCAGGTGCAAAAGGCTTGAGGAAGCGAGCGATCTTTTCCTCCTCCGGGACCTCGAAGGGCATGTACGTATGCGAGAGGAGATAGCCGTCGTAGCACAGCATGACCGGGATGCTGACGGCTTCCGCCAGGGCGAAGGCCTTGAGGACCCCGTCGATAATTTGCTGATGGTCGCAGGCGTACATCTGTATCCAGCCCGTGTCACGCTGGGAGATGGAATCCTGATGGTCGTTCCAGATGTTCCACGGGGCCCCGACGGCCCGATTGACCACACACATGACGATGGGGAGCCTTGCTCCCGCCGCCCAGTGGATCTGCTCGTGCATATAGAGGAGTCCGTTGGCGCTCGTGGCGGTGAACGCCCGCGCACCCGTCGAACTGGCCGCGATGCAGGCCGCCAGTGCCGAGTGCTCGCTTTCTACCGGGACGTACTGGGCCTTCATCTCACCCGATTCGATGAACTCAGATAGCTTCTCGGTCAGAGGGGTCTGGGGGGTGATGGGGTAGGCCGCTATGACCTGGGCTCCCGCCAGTTTGACTCCCAGGGCCGCCGCCGCGTTGCCGTCTTCGATTATGTGCACGGTCTTGGTCCCTCGGTGGAGCAGGCCTGAAGTCCTTCGTCGTCCTGATACGCGTCGGCTTCGTCGATCATGGTGATGGCCTTGGTCGGGCATTCTTCAGCGCAGATGCCGCAGCCCTTGCAGTACTCGTAGTCTATGACAGGCGGTATGGTGCGGGAAATGACGCTATCGGGACAATAGAGCCAGCAGATGAAGCAGACTTCCGTGCCTCGCCTGGCCGGGGTGCACCGTTCCAGATCGATGACCGGACGCTGAATGCGCCACGAACCCGTTTTGCCGCCGTCTCCCGGACCGGAGAGGCTGTGAGATGTCTTATAGCGATATCCTCTTGTGCCCATCAGGCGTCTCCCACCACAGTCTTCTCGTACGCGAGCCGGGCAGCCTGGACGTTGGCCTGCGGCTTCTTCGTCTTGAACTCGTCCTCGATCTCCGCGAGCACGAGCTCGAAGGGGACGGTGTCGAACGCCCGGCACAGAGAACCGATGATACCGGAGTTCACACGCCCCTGCGGTAGTCCCGCCTCGACCGAGAGGCCGGTGATATCGGCTACGGCCAATCGAGCGGGGCCGAAGTCGTAGGCGACAAGGGGTTTGGGAGTGTTCAACACCACCAGCCCACCGGATCGTAGACCCGCGGTCACATCCACCTCGGCCAAGATGAGGTGGTCGAGCACGACCACGATGTCGGGGGTCTCTATCGGGGAGATGTCGTAGATCTTCTCTCTGGCTATCTTCAAGGAGGTGAAGACGGGCGCACCGCGTCTTTCCGTGCCGAAGGTGGGGGCCATGGTCACGCCGGTGTACCCGGCCTTGAAGGCCGCAGTAGCGAATATCTTCGCCGCGGTTATGGCTCCCTGGCCGCCTCTGCCGTGCCAACGTATCTCGATCATTCGGGTCTTCCTGCTATGTTGCATGTGTCCGTGCGAGGTATTCTACTTCGTCTGTGGCATCTGCGGGGCTACGGAGCCCGGAAGGAGGTGGATCAGCCGGCATGTATATCGAGCTACAAAGGGATGAGAGGGTCGCTCTGCTTACCATCGACCGTCCCGAAGCGCTCAACGCTATGAACGTCGAGATGCTGAACGAGTTGTCTGTCGCCATAGAGCAGACTGAGGACGACGACGAGGTGAGGGCCCTGGTCATCACTGGGAGGGGCAAAGCGTTCATCGCGGGTGCGGATATCGCTCACATGCAGGGGTTCTCGCCCCAACAAGCCAAGGAATGGTCCGAGCTGGGACAGTCGACCGTGGGCAAGATAGAGAGCATGAAGAAGCCTGTGATAGCGGCGGTCAACGGCTACGCTCTCGGCGGGGGCACCGAGCTGGCCATGGCCTGTGACATCAGAGTGGCTTCAGACCGGGCCGTCTTCGGCCAGCCTGAGGTGAAGCTGGGCATGATCGCCGGCTTCGGGGGGACGCAGAGGCTTACCCGCCTGGTGGGTCCCGGCATGGCCAAGGAGATGCTCTTCACCGGAGATCATTACGACGCCGAGGCGGCTCTCCGCATGGGCCTCGTCAACAAGGTGGTTCCGGCGGATGAACTCCTACCCTACTGCCTCGACATGGCCAAGAGGATAGCCTCGCGAGGCACCTTGGCCGTGAGGCTGAGCAAGGAGGCGGTAAACCACGGCCGGGATATGGACCTCGAGAAGGCTCTTCACCTGGAAGCGACCCTTTATGCTGTAGTCTTCTCTACCGACGAACCCTGCGAAGGCTGCGGTGCCTTCCTCGAGAAACGGGAGCCGAAGTGGACTTCAAGCTGACAGAAGATCAAGGCATGATCAGAGACATGGTTAGGGACTTCGCCCAGCGCGAGATCGCGCCCAAGGCGGCGGAGATCGACAAGACCGGCGCCTTCCCCGTGGACATCTTGGACCAGATGGCAGGTCTTGGGCTCATGGGATTGCCTATCCCCGAGGGGTATGGCGGCGCGGGCGCAGACTATGTCAGCTATTGTCTGGCGCTCGAGGAGATCACACGCGCCTGCGGTTCCACGGGGTTGACCTACGAGGCCCACATCTCTCTGGGCTGCATGCCCATCTACTACTACGGGACCGAAGAGCAGAAGAAGGAGTATCTGCCCCTGCTGTGCAGCGGCCGGAGCATGGGCTCTTTCGGCCTCACCGAACCGGAGGCCGGTTCCGACGCGGGCGGCACTAAGACCACGGCTCGTCTGGACGACGGCTGCTGGGTCATAAATGGGTCGAAGTGCTACATCACCAACGCGAGCTACGCCAAGTTCGTGACTATCACCGCGGTGACCGACAAGGACCAAGGTACCCGAGGCATCAGCGATATCATCGTACCGACCGACACCCCGGGGTTCACCGTCCGGGCTTCTTACGAGAAGCTGGGTCTCCACGGTTCGAACACAACGGAACTGTTCTTCGACGATGTCAAAGTCCCCGAGGCGAATCTCCTGGGCGTGCGGGGCGATGGCTTCAAGCAGTTCCTGGTGGTTCTCGACGGGGGTCGTATCGCCATCGGCGCGATGGGGGTAGGTATCGCCCAGGCTTGTCTAGACGCCTCGGTCAAGTACGCCAAGGAACGTGTCCAGTTCGGCCGGCCCATCGGCAAGTTCCAAGCCATCCAATTCAAGCTGGCCGATATGGCCATGAACATCGAGCTGGCCCGTCTCATGTACTTGAAGGCGGCCTGGTTGAAGGATAATGGTCAACCCTACGCGAAGGAAGCCAGTTTCGCGAAGCTCTTCGGCTCGGAGATGGCGACGAAAGCGGCTCTGGAAGCCATCCAGATCCACGGTGGATACGGCTACATCCGGGAGTTCCCGGTGGAGCGGTATCTGCGTGACGCCAAGTTGCTGGAGATAGGCGAGGGTACCTCAGAGATCATTAGGATGGTCATCGCCCGGAGTCTCGGTCTATGAGGAGCCGCGCCCGCCCTCGCGGTCGCGAGGGCGGGCGCGCGGCCCTTACTCCGTCGAGCTCGGTACAGACAGGGCAAATTAGGCCTCTACTCCGCTGCGCTCAGCCTGTCCGTGAGCAACTCCCGGATCACCTTGGGGTTGGCCTTGCCACCGGAGGCCTGCATCACCCGGCCCACCAAGAAGCCCAGGGCTTTCACTTGGCCACCTCGGTAGTCGGCCACTGCGGCCGGTTGCTCGTCGAGCACCTGCTGCACCATCGCTCCGAGGGCATCGGGGTCGGACACCTGCGTGAAGCCTTGAGCCGCAACGATCGCCTCCGGCGTGTCATCGGTGTGGAACATGCGTGTGAGGACCTCGCGGGCTGCATTAGCGTTGATCTTACCTGCGGCCATCATCTTGAGCAGCGCGCCTAGGCGGGCAGGCGTGACCCGGCAAACGGAGAGTTCCTGGCGCGTGTCCTTGACCGCCGGTAGCAGTTGGGTGGTGAGCCAGTGTAAGGCGGTCCGGGGTTCGATCTCTTGCGCGGCGAGAGCCTCGAAGAAGTCTGCCACCTGCGGATCGGCGCTCACTGTGAGGGCCTCGTCGGGGGCCAGCCCGTACTCAGTCGCAAGGCGTTCGGCCCTGACGGTGGGCATTTCGGGGAGCCGCGCACGCATCTCTGCGATCCACTCTCCGGAGAGCCGGATGACCGGGACCGAAGGGTCGGGTACGCAAGGCCCTTCGAACTTGGCCCGCATGGGACTGGTGACCTTCTTGTCCGGGTCCCAGAGGCGCGTGTGGAGGACCACCGGCTCGCCCGACTCAACGGATGCGGTCTGGCGCTCGATCTCGTAGGCTATGGCATCGCCCACGTGGCGGACGGAGTTCATGTTCTTGACTTCCACCTTGGTGTTCATCTGGGTGGTGCCTCGCGGACGTATGGAGATGTTGGCGTCGGCGCGCATGGTGCCATTCTCCATGCTGCACTCCGACGCACCCCCGTAGCGGATCTGGGTGCGGAGTGCCTTGAGGAACTCCATAGCCTCGTGAGGCGTGCGGAAGTCCGGCTCGGTCACTATCTCCACCAGCGGGGTGCCGGCACGATTGAAGTCCACCAGGCCGATGGGCGTTCGCCCCTCCATCTCGTGCACCAGCTTCGCCACATCTTCTTCCATGTGGATGTGATGGATCCGCAGCCTTCTCGGAGCGCCATCCTCCCCCGTGATGTCAATCGCTCCACCCCGCGAGAGGGGGAGATGAGCCTGCGACAGCTGATAGCCCTTCGGAAGGTCGGGGTAATAGTAGACTTTCTGATCGAAGGCGCAGAGAGGCTGGAGTTCGGCGCCTAACGCGAGGCACAGCAGCGCAGCCTTCTCGAGGGCCTGTTCGCTCAGTCTGGGCAGGGCTCCAGGCAGCCACAGACAGGTGGGGCAGACATTGATGTTGGGCTCATCGCCGGGGCGATTGGGGCAGTCGCAGAACATCTTGGTCGCGCAGTTGAGCTCCACGTGGATCTCGAGCCCCACTACCGCTTCGTAATCCATCACCACTCCTCCCCGTTAGCGTCGCTGAGGAGATGCTCTCCAAGTGAGAGGAGCGCGCCGTCGGAGAGCGCGGCCCCCGACAGCTGGAAGCCGGGACGGGTCCCATCAGCGGTTGGCGGAAGGTATAGGGCAGGTTGCCCCGTGACGTTGGCGAACAACGTGGAATCGAATTGCGCGTAGGTGGCTGAGAGTGAGGCCGGCCGGTCCGCCGGTGCCCCGACGGTAGGGCCGGGTGGCGTGTCCTGGGGGGTCGGCAGCAGCAGATACTCTGCCCGTAGGCAGAGGTTCGCCATCTCCGTGACCAGTTGGGCCCGGATCCGGCAGGCCGCCTCGAACGCCTCATAGCGATTGAACTGGAAGAAGGCGCCTTGAAGCAAGAAGCTCTTAAGGAACGTGCCGAATGCGGCGTCACGACTCCGCAGATACATCTCGTTCCAGTTTCTGGCTCCCGGTGCGCGTGGTCCATAGCGGACGGAATCGTAACGCCCGGTCGCCGAGGAGGCCTCTACCGAGCCGATGATCCTGTGGACCAGCGAGAAGAGTGCGAAGTCGGGCAAGGAGAGTTCCTTGAGGGTGAAGCCGCGGCTTTCGAGGTATCGCGCCGAAGTGTGGAACGCCTCTTGCCGTTCGGTGCTGAGGCCATCCGCCGCTTCGCGGATGAGGCCGACGGTGGTGGCGGCCGGATCGATCGTCCGGGCAGAGAGGTCCGGCGTCTCCTCATCCAGGAGGGAGAAGTCCAGATCATCCGGGCCGGCAACGGTCTGCAGGGTCTTCCGGATGGTGCCGAGGTCGGGCGCCACTAGACCGCAGCATTCCATCGAGGGGATCAGGCCCACGATACCCAACCGTGAGACCAGGCTGTAGCTGGGCTTGAAAGCGGATACTTTCCAGCGTGCGGCGGCGGCGCGACTTTCCCCCATGAGGTCCAGAACCAGTTCGATATCGGCTCCTTCGGCCAGAGCTGCTCCGGCCTCGCCGCCACCCAGACCGAAGCCGAACTCACTCATGCGGGTATAACCACGTAGGTAGGCACCGGCCTGCCGAAGTCTCTGAACGACGGTGGCGTCTTCCAGAGCCGTGAAACCGGAGAGAGCGACGGATCCCGCCTCTGCCGGCCAGTCTCGCACAGAGATACTGGGCTGGAGCGCGACCCTCAAGCCCCGAAGGTAGCCGTCGTCAGCCCCACCGTGGGGGCTACCCTGGAAAACGGGTTCAGGGTTCAGGAATGCAAAGGTGGATTCCACGGGTGCGTCTCCCCCTATTCCAGGATGCCGGCGACTTTGAAGTAGTCGCCCTTGAGCGAGGGTGCGTTCTTGAAGAGATCGCCCGACCCAGACAACTCCGAACGCGAGGGCTCAGTGCCGGGGCGGGTCCGACCGGTGGCTCGGACGACCGTGTAGAGCGGCTCCCGGTCTGCGGCGATATCCGCCGCCTTTTCTAGAGCCGCCAGGGCGAGCCGCTCTGCTTCGTCCAGTCCTTGGACCAAGACAGGGCGTTCTTCGGCCTTGAAACCGATACGCGATACCCAGGACAGGTGATCGAGCCCATCCTCCTCCGAAACCCCCCGGGTTGCGGCCTGGGCGTTCAGGTTGAGCAGTCCCAGCTCGGCCAACTGCTCACGTTTGACGGGACTCGGCGCCCCGGTGAGGGGGCATCCGGCGCTGCGGTTCTTCGGGAAGGCGATCACCTCTCTGATCGACGGGGTTCGCAGGATCATCGACACCGTGCGGTCCATGCCCAAGGCCAGCCCCCCGTGAGGAGGAGGCCCGAAATCGAAGGCTCGCAGGAAGAAGCCGAATCTCTCCCGAACGTCTTCCTCGCTGAGGCCGAGCGCACGGAAGATCTTGCGTTGCACCTCACGGTCGCTGATGCGAATGCTGCCGCCCCCCAGCTCCTCACCGTTCATGACTAGGTCGTAAGCCCGAGAGCGTAAGGTCAACAGCTCTTCGACATCGGTCGGATCGAAATCGGTGCGGTCCGGCGCAGTGAAAGGATGGTGGCTGGAAGTGACTCCTCCTTCCTCCGTCGATTCGAACAAGGGGAAGTCGGTTATCCAAGCTGGGCAGAAGCCTTCCTCTGGGATCCGACCGAGTCGCTCCGCCATATGCAGGCGGAGCCGGCCGAGGGCGGAGGTTACCACCGCGTACGACGGGTCCGCGATCATGATGAGCACATCCCCGTCCTCGGCGCCGAAACGTTCGCGTAACCCCTGCAACTCCCGCTCGCTGAAAAACTGGACGATATTGGATTCGAGCCCGCCGTTGTCGGCGCGAATCCAGGTCATGCCCTTGGCGCCGAAGGAAGGCACGATCTCCTTCGCGTACTCGTTCTGCAGCACGTTCTTGCTGAGGCTACTGGACGCGCCCTTGACGTTGAAACCCTTGATGCAACCTCCGCGCTCTAGGATCTGGCGGAAGATCGAGTACTGGGTCTCGCGGAAGAGGTCGGTCACGTCGACGAAACGGAGCCCAAAACGGAGATCGGGTCTGTCGGAGCCGGTCGTCTCTATGGCCTCCGCGTAGGTGAGCCGGGGGAAGGGCCGGGCCAGCGAGATGCCGGCCGCCGCGAACATCCTCAGCGTCAGTTCCTCGACGAGCTCGTAGAGGAACTCCTCGTCGATGAACGACGCCTCGATGTCCAGCTGGGTGAACTCAGGTTGGCGGTTGGGTCGGAGGTCTTCGTCACGGAAGCAGCGGGCCAGTTGGAAGTATCGCTCCATGCCGCCGATCATGAGCAGCTGCTTGAAGAGTTGCGGGGACTGGGGGAGTGCGTAGAAGCTTTGGGGATGGATCCGGCTGGGCACCAGGTAGTCGCGCGCTCCCTCGGGAGTGCTCATGGTTAGCATTGGCGTCTCGACCTCGACGAATCCCCGCGAGTCGAGGAACGAGCGCACGGTCTGGAAGATGCGATGCCGGAGGGTCAGATTGCGGCGCATCGAGGCGCGGCGTATGTCGAGGTATCGGTACTGGAGCCGCAGATCCTCCGAGACCTGTTCTCTGTCGATCGGTGCTGTGTCCGTCACCATGGCCTTCTCGGAGACGGCGAAAGGCAGGACGTCCGATTCGGCCAGCACCGTGAGTTCCGTGGCCATGACTTCGATCGTCCCCGTCTCAATGCCTGGGTTCTCGGTCCCGGTCGCCCGGTTCTTGACCTCACCTCTGATTGCGACACAGTACTCGGAGCGGAGGGAGGCTGCTCTCTCACATACCGCCGGGGGCGTGATCTCCGGGTTGAAGACTACTTGGATGATGCTGCTGACGTCACGAAGGTGGATGAACATGAGGCCGCCGTGGTCACGACAGGCATCTACCCAGCCTGCAAGCAACACTTGGCGGCCGATATCATTCGGGGTCAGGTCTCCGCAGAAGACCCGTTCGGAGAAAAGCATCAAGCGAGGCCCTTTCTGCTCGAAGTCATCGTCTCGTATCGCCGCACAGCTCGACCCTTCTCTCCCAGGAGAGAATCGGGGTTCTGGTCAGGATAGCTCAGTACGGCGCCTGGGACTACCAAGCGTTGATGCCGGTTCACGCGGGGGCCGCCGTGGTTGAAGGGGCGTCACGGTCCGTTGGTGACTTTTCTCGCACATCCGCCCCCGCAGGTGATAGGGTTGGGCGAAGATTATCGCCGGTGTTCCATCCACGAGGGAGGTGCTGATATGAAGTCACGGTCCTCTACCCCACTGTCGATGGTTCCTGGTGCGGCTAGAAGGATCGGGCCTGCGTCGGCCGGTGTCGACCGGCGGCTCACGGCGGGCACTTGCTGCAGACCGACCGGAACCGCATAGTGCTCAGGTAACGGTCGCCGCGGTCGGGCAGGATGGCCACGATGGTACCGTGTTCGATCATCTTAGCCAGGCGCAGTGCTACCGCCGCCGCAGCTCCGGCCGACGTCCCCACGAAGATCCCCTCCTTGGTGGCCAGCAACTGGGTCGTCTCGAAGGCTTGGCCGTCGTCTACCATCTGTTTGAGGTCTAACTCCTCGGGATGGTAGATGGAAGGAATCGTGGACTCGCTCATGTTCTTGAGTCCTTGTATGGTATGGCCGGGGACCGGCTCGACGCCCACGATCTTGACCGAGGGCTTGACCGACTTCAGATATCTTCCCGCGCCCATCAGGGTACCCGTGGTGCCCATGCCGGCTACCAGGTGATCGACCTGGCCGTCGGTCTGCCGGTATATCTCGGGTCCGGTGGTCTCGAAGTGGGCGAGTACGTTGGCCTCATTGTCGTATTGGTTGGGCATGAAATATCTGTCGGGGGATTCGTGCAGGAGTTCCTGAGCCCGGCGTATGGCACCGTCTATCTTGTCCCTGGCCGGGGTGACGATCACGGTCGACCCGAGGGTTTCAAGGATCTGCCGGCGTTCTGTGCTCACACACCCCGGCATGCAGAGCTGGACCTCGTACCCCTTGGCGGCGCCGATCATAGCTATGGCGATACCCGTGTTGCCGGAGGTGGGCTCGAGGATGATCTTTTCCGGGGTGAGTTCACCGCTCTCCTCAGCTTTGGTAATCATGTAGAGGGCAGTCCTGTCCTTGATCGAGCCCCCGGGATTGCAGCCCTCGAGCTTGCACATTATCGTGACATTAGGGTTGGGACTCAGGTTGGTTAGCTCCACGAGGGGGGTGTTGCCGATCGCCTGCAGCAGGTTCATCAGTCGTCTCTCCGGTCATTGGGCAAATGGTCGAGCATCATCGGACTAGCGGACAATGTACATCATGACGCCGGTTCCCGAGCAACATGGCCGGTTTCCGGGCAACGAGATGCTGCTCACGGGGCAACAAGAGGCCGGTCCACGACCGCCTGCGTCGCCGGTCCGGCACCGGAGGAGGAATCCGCGGGCGCGGCCCTTGCGGAGTGGGACGGCTACGGCTTCGGCAGCCTGCTGATCGCTGTCCTGGCTGTTTGAGCCCGACCGGCCTCGGCATAGCCGTCCCAGGGGTCTCCCTTGAGTCCCCTCAGCCGAAGGGGCAGGTTCTTGAGGGTGTAGGTGTCGGGCCTGACCCGGCCGCTCAGCTCTTTCCATCGCAGGGGGACTGCTACGGGGGCCCTATCCCGGGCTCTGGTGGAATAGGGGGCGATCGAGGTTGCGCCTCGGTTGTTCCGGACGTGGTCCACGTAGATCTTTCCCGTCCGTTTCGCCTTGGACATGGTGGCCGTGAACCTATCCGGCGCCGCCTCCACGATAATTTCGGCCACTCTCCTGCAGAACTCGCTGACGTCTTCCCAGCCCGCCGACGGAGCGACGGGTGCGACCACGTGGAGTCCCTTGCCGCCGGTCGTCTTCACGAAGCTCTTGAGTCCGAGGGCTCCCAGGACCTCACGGCATAAGCGGGCGGCATTGGCCAGCTCCCGCCATGTGATCTGGGCGTCGGGGTCCAGATCGAAGACCAGCAGGTCCGGCCGTTCGATGTCGGGCCAGGTCGATCCCCAGACGTGGATCTCCAAGACGCCCATCTGGGCTAGAGCGGTCAGACTGCCCGCCTCGGTGATGGTGAGATACTCGGTCGGCCCGGCCGACTCGACTATGGTGACCCGCTCAAAGGGCCCGGGAAAATCCTCGCCGGGATGCTTGTGAAAGAAGCAGGGGTCGATGCGGGTACGTCCCTCACGCGCACCCGTTGCCAACTCGCCGATACCTCCGGGGCACCGTACCATCGATATGGGTCTGCCCAGGACATGAGGAAGGATCCACGGAGCGACAAGGTCGTAGTAGGCAACGAGCTCGCGCTTACTTACCCTCTCGCGTGGCCAGTAGATTCGTTCCGGATGGGTCAGGGCCACGGCGTTGACGACTTCGGGACGCTCAGCCACGGGAGTGTCTCCCAGCTGCCGAACCAGCATCGACAGCCGAGGGCTCTGCCCCTGTGTCGGCGGTCACCTCAGGCCGATGTGACCGGGACGGCAGCGCCGGCATCTCGAGGGTCACGTCCGTGGGCGACCTGTCTTCACGCAGCCCTACGAAACTAGGGTGGCGGAGGCTTCCGTCACGGGTCCATTCCAGGAAGGCCACTTCCGCCACCAGTTCCGGCCTTACCCAGTGAAACCCTCGCTGCGACTTGGGCAGACTGTGCGCGAAGGGCGGTCCATCTGTCTCCAGGCTGCGAAGCCGTGCTCCCAGACGGCGCAGCGATTCCTGGTCAAAGCCGGTCCCCACCTTGCCGACATAGCGAAGCCCTTGTTCGCTCGGGACTCCCAAGAGCAAAGCCCCGAAACCCACTCTTGTCCCGGTAGGATCCGTATAGCCACCTATGACGAACTCCTGCTCGTGGCGGCACTTAGACTTCACCCATTCCGACCCTCTGACTCCCGGGCGGTAGGGAGTGGCCGTTCTCTTGCTTATCACTCCCTCCAGCCCTAACGCACAGGCCTGCTCGAGGATGGACGGTCCGTCACCTGCGATGTGGTCCGAGAAGACGACTCGGCGGTCTTTCCTGCCTCCGCCTAAGACAAGCTTGAGCAGCCGTCTACGCTCTTCGAGCGGCGCACGCAGCAGCTCATAACCGTTGAGATACAGGAGGTCGAAGACATAGTAGAGTAGTCGGCCACCCCCCTTCTCGCGCATTGGACCCGCCGCCGGATCCGTGGTGCGGCGCACAGCGCCGACTCCCCGCCGGAGTCCGACGAGTTCCTGCAGAGCCTGGAAGCTGGTCGTACCGTCCGGCAGTTGGACAACAGCCTCTCCATCCAACATCGCGCTTTCGACGGGCAACGCGGCCAACTCCTCAGCCAGTACCCCATAGCGCTGCGTCCAGTCTTTGTCGTTGCGCGAATACATCGCCACCGTCCCGTTCTCGATCCGGGCGAGGATCCGGACCCCGTCGAACTTGACCTCGTGGAGCCAGCCGTCGTCCTGGGGAGCCTGCCCGACCAGGGTCGCGGCTTCGGGTATCACGAATCTAGGCATCTCCGCCACCCGCCTAGCGCCCTCCACGGCCTCGAGCCCCAGTGCGACCGGTTCCAGTGATGGCATCCCCACCTGCTCTTGCGCTTCGCGGTCCATCTGAGGCGTTCAGCCTGCCTGTCGAGATGGCTTCTTCCGGCTGCGTCCCCTTTGCTCCTTTACGCTCTGTTTCAGGAGCGCCACGATGTCGACCACCTCCGCTTCACCGGCCGGAGCAGTCTCTTCTAGTGCCGGAGTTGTCACCGTGCCGGTCTTGATCTTCTCCTCGATCACCTCGAGCAGTTCATCGCGGTAGGTATCGCGGTACTGCTCTGGTTCCCAGGCAACGGTCATGGTCTGCACCAGTTGCTCGGCCATCTCCAACTCTTGAGGGCTGACGGCCAACTCGTCCAGTTCCTCGGAGGGAAGGTCGAGGTCGGAGGCCGGCCGCAATTGATACGGCCATCGGAGGGTGTATGCGACGATGACCGGCCCATCCGCCAGGACGGCACAGAGATGTTGCCGCTCTCGGATGACGAGCCTGGCGACTCCGGACTTCCCGGTCCGTCTGAGGGTCTCACGGAGCAGAGCATATGCCTTGCGGCCCATGGCGGTGGGTTCGGTGTAATAGGGGGTGTCGTAGAAGGAGATGGCGATGTCGCCGGCGTCCACGAAGTGCATGATCTCAATCGTCTGAGTCGCTCTTGGGGCTGCTCCTTTGAGATCCGCCTCGTCGATCACCACGTAGCGGTCCTTCTCGTACTCGTAGCCTTTGACGATCTCCTCGTAGGGGATCTCATGATCGTTGTCATCCACCCACCTGGTGCGCACAGGGCGTAGATCGCCCTGATGCAGCATGCGGAAGGCCACGTTATCTCGGGCGCTCTCTCCTGTGTACAGCGACACGGGGATGGTGACCAAGCCGAAGCTGATGGCTCCCTTCCAGAGTGGACGGGCCATATCATGCCTCCTTACGGTCGAGATAGTCGCGAGATGGTCTGCTTATACCCACACAACGAGCTCTTAGACCTGTGAAGGATGGTTAACGCTTCGCCCCCGGTGCTGGTTCCACTCGAACGGCCTCCGGACGTCGACTCGGGGTACAGATCTGCTTGCGGGTCGGCACGTCTACTCCCTGGGAACGAACACCCCCGAATGCCGGTCGAAGAGCAGCGGGATGACACCGGTCCACCGCCCGCATGTACCGGTCAGGAGTACCAGGTCCACGTACTCGACGGTATCGTCAGTGAGGCTGGTACTCCTAGTGAGCGAGATAGCGGTCCGAGCGGGAAGTCCATGGATAGCCTGAAAGGCCTTCTTCGGAGTTTGGACGGTGACAAGGCCGGTGATAGAGTCGGCGGTGAAGACGTCGTTGAGGCGCCCCAGGAGGTCGGCGAGCGGGCGGACCCGAGTGGCTCGTGCCAGATGCACGGCGTCATCGATCAGGACGAGTGGAGCGCTTCCACGTTCTCTCTCTGCCTCTAACGATCGCACGCGGACATCGTCGACGAAGGCCTCGAACATGTCGGCCTGCACAGGGACGTCGTCGATCAGCGACATGTGCGCGAGCACGGCGGTCTGGAGGGTCCGCTCGATCGATCTGAATCTGGCGAACTCAGAGGCCGAGAGCGTATGGTCGCGGATGGCCTCCAGGGTAATGGAGGGGTCGTTCATGAGACCAGCCAGGGAGCCCAGCAGCCGGTCCCGGGTGCGAAGGACGCCGTGTTCAAAGGTGTAGTAGAGCACCGGTCTTCCCGCCGCGATCGCCGTCCAGCCCACCGATTCGAGAAACGCCGTCTTTCCCGAGGCAGTCCGACCGGTCACCAGATGAAGGCCTGGGCTGAACCCGCCCCCGAGGTGCTTGTCGAGGATATCCAGTCCCGACGGCGCCGGTGCGGGCGACGGGTGGGACCAGGTTTCGGACTTTCTACTGATGGCGCACGAACGGGGGGCACCCGGTCCCCGTTCGACGGATGCCGTCGTCGCCCCGAGGTAGGGCGCGATGGCGGCATCGGGAGGTAGAGGCTTGGGATCAGAGAAGAGTTCCTGCAAGTCATCGCGCATGGACGCGCGGTTGGCTCCGCGTGCCCTTGGGGGATGCCGAGGAGTGGTCGCCGACTCCGGCTCGGCGGGAGGCTCTCCGGCGGCAGAGAGTTCCTTGGCAGGGGGCCGGTTCGTCTCGCGGCCTCGGACCGCGTTTTCGGGATCCTTCTCGGCGAGGATGGTCGAGATCAGTTCGTTCAGATAGCTCGCCACCTCGCGTTCCTCGGGATCTTGCCGCGAATCGATACCCCATCGGCCGGTGATATCGGTGGTATGGATCCTGTCCATGTCGGTTTAACCTTTCGACATCCGGTCGGGTGGTCCTGGAAGGGCACGCTTCCCGATGTGCCGGTGACACCGAAAACAAAACGGCCCGCCTGGCAGCTGGGTCGCTGCCAGGCGGGCCAAGCCTGCTGTCTTGGACAGATATCTCAGCTACTTCTCCAGGAAGATATCTCCCAGATTCAGACTCTTGTAGGTCTTGACCTCACACTCCTGCGTCTTGTAGCCGGGAGCTGAGACCGTGACCTTATAGGTCTTGTTGTCAGGTAGATCTTCGAACTCGAAGTCACCGAACCCGTCGGTCTTCACCGTCTTGGTATCGTCCTCACCCGCGAGGGTGACGGTGACATCCTTGGCGCACTCGTCGGTGTCGGCGAAAACCACCGAGCCGGCGACGAAGTTCTTAGGCAGGCCGATGAACTTGACGTTCTCGCCCAAGTTGTACTCGGGATGCATGGCCTGGGCGGACTTCATAGCTTTGGAGACCGCGCTCTCGGGATCGTCGAGATCACCGAAGATGAGAGCGCCTGTGGGGCATGCTTCCACGCAACGGGGCTCTTTCCAGCCGGCGTCGAGCAGGTGAGCGCAGAAGGTACACTTCTGGGGCAGCTGCTCCTCTTCGTTCCAGTAGATCACCCGGTAGGGGCACTTGGAAACTATGTCCTTGCGGCCCTTGGCCTTTTCGGGATCGATGATGACAATGCCGTCGTCGCGCTTGTAGACGGCACCGTCCCCCGCAGTGATGCAGGCAGGGTTCTCACAGTGCATACAGGTGAGCGCGATGTAGTCCTGCTTGACCTTGGGGTACTGGCCGCGCTCTTTGCCGATGATCTTGAGCCAGAACTGGCCCGTCATGGGCTGAGGAGCCGCGTAGCCCTTCTTCTCCTGGTTGCAGTGCTCGTCCTTGCACGCGATGAAGCAGTTGTAGCAGCCGTCGCACTTAGTGACGTCAACGACCATTCCGTATCTAGGCATGTGTCATCCCTCCCACTTGGCCATCTCGACGAGACAGGAGTTCGGCGCCATGCCGGGCACGTTCTTGGACATCATCCGGCCGGGGGTGAGGAGGTTGACGCAGCCGCCTCTGTCGGGGCTCCTGGAATTGCCGGGCTCGATGGGGTCGTACCTCGAGGACCCCTCGTAGGAGTGGACCACGCCGGGTCTGACCCGCTCGGTGACGTAAGCTGCGAGGAGCACCGTGGCTCTGTCGTTGAACAGCTTGATCACATCGCCGTGCTTGATGCCTCTGGCCTCGGCGTCCTTGGGGTGGATACGACATAGCTGGTAGTTGTAGCCGTCGATCCACATGCGGTGCTCAGGGATCTCAGAGAGCCAAGGTACGCGGGTGTCGTGGTGCGTGTGGAACGAGAACCGGGGGTGCGGTGAGATGAGCTGCAGCGGGTACTTCTTGAAGAGCTCCGACTCATGGCCTTCCCAGCTGGGGATGTATTTGGGCATGGGAGCGCGCTCGTCGTCATCGGGCGTGTGTCGCATGAGGCTCTGGGAGACGAACTCGATCTTGCCGGTATCCGTTGCCAGCTCGTGGGCCTTGTCGGTGCCGCGCTTCGGGTTGCTCGTGTCTGGAGTGTCGCACGGCCTACCCTCGGCGAACCAGCGCAGGGCGTAGGTCGGCTTGTAGTTCTCGAGCTGCGGGACTATGTAGTAGCCCTTCTTCTTGAAGTCCTCATAGTCCATGTACTTGGGCATGTCGGACCAGTCGTACATCTTCTTGATCCAGTCCTCCCAAGAGTTGCCCTCGGTGAACTCGTCCTTGTAGCCCAGTCTGTCGGCGAGCTCCACGAAGATGTCGTAGTCCGGCTTGGATTCGCCCACCGGGTCGACGCACTTCTGCTGGTACACGATGACCCGGTGGTTGGCGCTGCCTGAAGCGTGCAGTGAGTAGCCACCTGAGCTGGCCCACTCCGCAATGTCGGTGCGTTCCAGGTTGGTACACGCCGGCAGGATGACGTCGGCCATGCGGGTCTCGTTGCACCACCAGCAGTCTTGGTTGACGCAGAACTCCAGCTTCGGACTCTGATACATCCGCACCCACTTGCTGGTGTCGGTCATCGTGGAGAGGAACGAGCCGCCGTAACGGTAGAACATCTTCACTTCGGAATGACCGGGCAGCGGGTAGCTGAACTTGGTGAAATGCTGCTCGATGGAGTTTCCGCAGAAGCCTTCGCCCATCCATTCGACATGACCGTCGAGGATGGCGTCGGGTACCGTCAGACGGTAGAGCCGCTGCTTGACAGAGTTGACCGCCGGCTTCTCGGCAATCAGATTGAAGCCGCCCTGGGCGTAGCCCGGGAACTCCAACGTGTGGTTGAAGGGCGGCCCATTGGCCGTTCCCCAGATGCTGATGCCCGGCAGACCCAATCCCTGCATAGCCTGCAGGAAGATGAGGTGCCGCGCAGACTCGGTGGCGTAGGCCTGACGGCAGGCGCCGCCTTCGCCGCCCTTGGTGCCGCCGGCGAGCGAGGTCCGGTGAGACGCCCATTCGCGAGCCAGGGCCACGATGGTGCGGCTCTCTATGCCGCAGACCTCAGCGGCCCAACCGGGGGTCTTGGGGGTGCCGTCGCTCTCGCCGAGCACGTACGCTTTGAACTCGTCGAACCCGTAGGTGCGGTTCGCCACGTACTCCTTGTTGTAAGTCCC
>JAAYCW010000173.1 GCA_012729575.1 Actinomycetota bacterium
GCGTAGTCGGCCACTCTCTCGGCTACGGCGCGCAGAGCCCGGGAGTACCCGAGGCGGGCGCCGTCGGTCTGGACCGCGCCCTCGTTGTCGAAGACGATCAGAGGTTTCAGTTTGATCAGGCCGGCGAACCGGGCGGTGTTGGCGCTGGTCCGGCCTCCCTTGACCGCTACGTCGAGAGAGGGAAGAGCGCTGTACACACGGGTTTGGTCGGCGGCAAGCTCGGCGACCGCCATCGTCTCCTCCAAGGTCTTCCCGGCGGCTATCGCTTCTCCGGCCGCCTGCACCACCAGGCCTACACCGACTGATACCTTTCGTGAATCCACCACCCGCACTCGGGCAGCGTCCACCGCTTCGGCGGCCATGGCGGCCGTCTGCACCGTGCCAGAGAGGCGAGCCGAGATGTGTACCGATATCACCGAATCGTAGTCTTGAAGTAGGGTCCTGTAAACGTCCACGAATTCGCCCACGCTGGGCTGGCTCGACTGGGCCGCTTGGCCCGCCGCCCGGAAGAGCTTGAAGAATCCAGCGGAGTCGAAGTCGACTCGGTCCAGATAGCTGGTCCCTCCCGACCAGACGTGGAGTGGCACTACGGTAGCCACGTACTTCGCTTGTTCGGCACCGCGCAGATCACAGGTAGAATCAGTCACCAACGCGATCTTGCCCATATCCATTACCCCCGATCTCGTAGCGAGGCGATGAGTTGCAGTATTTCTTCGTTGGCGGGGATGTCCGACATGTTGTGTCCGTAGTGGACGAATCGCGCTACACCTGACTCATCGACGAGCACTTGGGCCGGCATCCTACCCAGCTTGAAGAGCTTGATCTCCTGGCCATAGAGCTTGAGGACGCTGTGTTCGGGGTCCGGCAATCCCACGAAGGGTAAATCGTTCTTGCTCCAATACGAGGCGAACGCATCCTCGCCCTCTGGCCCCACCACCACTACCATGGTCCCCGCCTCTTCGAACTTCGAGTAGTCTTGACGCAACTGCGCCATGTGCTTGCGGCAGAATGGTCAGGTGAACCCTCGGTTGAAGACCAAGAGCACGTTGGATTTGCCGCGCTGATCGCTCAGCCTAAAGGGAGCCCCACCGAATTCGGCCAACTCGAAATCCGGCGCTGCCATATCTATCTCGATCTTGGCCACGTGGCTCCTCCCCTCCAGTGGGTGCTGGACGATCTCACACTAATGCGTGGGTACCCAGTATCACAAGAATGTGAGCAACCGGGGCGACGGAGTGCTTTGGGAGGAGCAGCGCCGCCTAGTCATCGTGGGGCGGGCGCATGGGCGCGCGGCCCGTTTCTGTCGCTACTCGGAAAACGCTGAGGTCTCGGACTCCTCCCGCCACTCGTCCAGAATCACCTGCTCAGGTAGCGGGAGAGGCTTCAGTCCGACTATCTCGCAGGAACGTTCGTAGATGCAGTCGGGTTCGTGTCTGCACTGTCCCGAAGAGATCTCAAAGGGGGCATGGCAGAACATGCAGGCCAGGGTACGGAGGTCCCACCAGGGAGTCCGGGCCAAGCGCTCGAGTACCCAACGCATACGTCTCCAGTCGTAGCAGACCGTCTCCACGTCGGCGGACAGTTTGTCAACCTCACGAGTGGTGGGAACGCAACCTTCAAACACGGTTCTGTCTCCTCGGCGACTGGTTCCTGCAGACGTGATGTAGTATCGGCACGGGGACGGAGAGGATTGAGTTCCGACCCCGAACTGACCACGAACGCAGATCTTGATCAAACAAGCGAGCGGTCGGTTCGGGTCAGTCCAGACCTCGTACCGCGGCCACCTGATCCGTGATGATCGCAGCTTCCTTCGGGATCCCGGCATCGGCCGCCACGCGGGCCGCGCACCGTTGCTTGTCGGGGTCGAGCCGCAGGGTAACGAAGAAGGTGATGATCGCCACCCCACAGGCGCCGAAGAAGGGCACCTGGTATCCAACGAAGTTCAGCACGAATCCGGCCATGACGGGCACAACGATCGCCGCCACATGCTGCATGGTGAGACCCATCGACAGACTTGGGGCGAGATCGGCCGGCGCAGCGATCTTGCGCAGATAGGTCGACGCGCCTATATATGAGAGCGGCGCGATGATCGCGTACAGGAAGTAGAAGAAACAGGCCAAGACGACGTTCGGAGCCAGCGCGTATCCGGCCAACGCGACGATGTAGGCCAGATTGACCACAGAGAGGAACCGTCTCTCCCCGTATCGGTCGATGAGGCGACCCAAGCGCGAGACGGTGATCATGCACCCGAAGGTCACGGCGATCATGACGAGAGAGATATGAGCTACTCCCAGCCCGAAGTTGTTGACCAGCACCCACAGTCCGAAGGAGAAGAACACCTGTTGCCGAGCCCCATCCAGGAAGACCAGCCAATAGTAGTGGCGGTAGTCTCGCCGGAAGACCAAGGGTTCGCGCTTGGGTGCAACCTTGCGAAGTTGTCCGTCTTGCAGGTGGGGGAAAGGGAGGATTGCGATAGCTCCCAGTAAGGCCACAGCGGCCAGTACCATGAAGGTCGTGCGGTATGAGACCAATTCGAACTGGAACAGCAGGAAGATGATCAAGAGAGCGACGAAGGTGCCGATCTGGCCCATCGCGGCAACGCGGCCCAAGACCGCGCCGCTCTTGTTCTCGGTGGTCAGGCTCATGCCTAGGGAGATCTGAGTCTGGACGACCATGTGCAGCCCGAGGCTTCCCATGAGCGTCCAGGGCAGAACCGTCCAGAAGCCGTTGGCGACCGTAAACAACCCCTGGCTGAGGGCCAGCACCACCAACGCACCGGCGGTGAGCTTCTGGAGAGATACGCGGTAGAAGATGGCTGTGAGGAATATCAGTATGAATCCCCCCAGCTCTCTGATAGCGGTCCAATAGCCGAACTGAGGACCCGACAGGTGCAGGACCTCATCCAGATAGTTGGTGACGATACTGCTCTGGGCGTTTGAGGCGAAACCGAAAGCTGCTGACATGATTGCGAGCAGGACGAACCCTCGGCCGGCAGGGGTTCTCCATATTTCGCGCACGGGTAGTCCTTTCATCTTCCTGTAGCGGGGCCCGGGGGGTCGGCGACCGGGGGAGGTGCTGGTCCAGGGGGTGACCGGCTAAGGTCAAGGCATTTTACTACACGCCGGCTCGTTGGCCATCTCCGGTTTGTCAGTAGAGCCGCTGGGCTGTAACTTGTTCTGATGGGTTGGAAGCGAAAGACGCAGGCGTCGCTTGGATCGACATCGTCGGCCGGACGACCGGTCGGCGCTGCGCCGCGCCGCGGCGCAGCGCCCGAAGTGACCCGGCGAGGTGCATCCACAGCCGTGTTGCTCGTGGTGGTGGTCGGCTTTCTCATGCAGGCCGGTTCCTCGGTCGCCGTCTTGGTGATCGATTCGGTAGGGGTGATAGAGGCTCTCTGGCTCCGCACTGCGCTTGCGGCGGTAATACTGGCCGTCGTACGGCCTCGTTGGCTCCGTCTGCCCGCGCCGGATGACCGACTCCCGCTGTTGGTGCTGACAGTTGTTCTGGTTGCGATGAACTTCAGCTTCTATGAGGCCATCAGTCGGGCGCCCGTGGGGATTGTGGTCGCGTTGGAGTTCTTGGGTCCGCTCGGCGTGGCGGTGGCGGGTTCCCGGCGCTTGCTGGATGTGGTCTGGGTTGTGCTGGCAGCGTTAGGGGTTGTATTACTGGCCCGGCCCGGTGGCTCGATCGGTGTCAGCGGACTCCTTTTCGCGTTGACGGCCGCCGCGTGTTGGGCCGCGTTCATACTGACTGCCAAGAGGTTAGTCAGCCGGATGGAACCCCTCCGCGTGA
>JAAYCW010000174.1 GCA_012729575.1 Actinomycetota bacterium
AGTCCACAGGATAGCCGACGGGAAGATCCAGTGCATGGATTGGATCATGCCCATCCTACTACTCCTTGAGCTAGGGTCTTACGGGAGCCGGACGCCCGGGCCGTAACGCGCCATTCAGTGTCGCCCGGCCAGATGGCCCTGCGGCCGCTCGTAGTGAGAACCAGGGCGTAGTGGACACGGCCCTGTGGTCGTGCACGAACCTACGCGGGTCTCCGACCGGCCCAATCTTGACGGACACACCGTCCTTCCGGACTCTTCTTCCTGACTATCCGTGTGGACCGCGGCACCGCCGCCTCGGGGCAGGTTCCGTCCGCGGTCACGCCGCCCCAGCTACGCCGCACCGTTCACGCTCCGGCTTCGTCTCCCTTGCCGCCCAGGTGCTGAGCGGCCAGCTGATTGATGGCGGCTCCTGACACGTCGACCACACAGGCGCCACCGTCCACCGGAATGACGGCCGCCGTGACGAAGCCGGCGTCGTCGCTCGCCAGGAAGCTGCAGATGCCGGCCATCTCTGGCGGATCGCACACCCGGTGTAGGGGGATGTCTCGCGAGAAGGCATCGAAGACCTCCTCCACCGGGATGCCGCAGCTCTCGGCAAAGGGCGTCATCCCCCCGACGAACATCTCGGTCTTCGTGGCCCCGGGGCAGACCACGTTACACCGCACCCGCTTGACGCCGTAGTCCACTGCCACCTGCTTGGAAAGGCTGATCAGGCCTCCTTTGGACGCGCAGTAAGCGGGGAGGCCCGGCGGATTCACCAATCCGGCCAGTGAGGAAATATTAATGATGGAGCCTCCCCCGGCCTCAATCATGTGCGGAAGAACCGCCTTCATAGTCAGGAACGGGCCGGTGAGATTCACGGATATCACCCGCTCCCAGACCGACAGGTCAAGATCGAGCACACCGCCGGGCGGCTGGTCCATCCCCGCATTGTTCACCAGTACCTGCAGACCTCGCCCAAATGACAAGGCAGTGTCAACCACTCGGTCCACCCCGGCCGGATCGCTCACGTCGGCGGCGCACGTCTTCACCCGGTCGGACGGCAACGCAGCCGCGACCGTGTCAAGAAGCTCCGCCCGCCGGCCGGTGATGCAGACGCGCGCTCCATCCGCCACGAAGCGCTCCGCGACGGCCCGGCCGATGCCGGTGCCCCCGCCGGTGATGATAGCCACCTTGCCGTCCAACCTCATGTCCTAGCCTCCAATCTCTTCAGGGGTCACCTCGGAGCGTCGCCCCGGGGTGCAGCGAGAGTTCACAACCCGACCGCCATTCGGCAAGTACTGACCGGCGCTCAAGAGCGCCGGTCCCTAGTCCTCCACAGTGATCTTGGTGTAATTGGGCGCGATAGATGTATGCACGAAGAGCACCGGCTTACCCACTCGTTTGAAGGACAGGGGGCAGTGGACCATCCCCTTGGGGATGAACACGCTGCAGGGCTCAGTGATCTTGTGGATCTCGCGCTCTGGCCCCAAGCCGATCTCGATATCGGCGTCCAGGTGCTCCATGTCGTCCGGGTCGAACGAGAGGAAGTGCAGATACATATCGAAATCGTGGGAATGGGGAACCTCTTCCATCTCACACGGCTCGGCCACTCTGAGGAACATGAATGTGATACCGGACCCGTAGTCCTCATCTCCATAGAAATCATAGGAGTCCCACAGCCCGCGCCTCATCGGCTTCCTGATTATGCAGCCCCCGTATTTCACTTTCCAGTCACCTGCCTAGATAGTCGAGGGCGTTCCGGCCCGCGATCCGCCCGGAATTGAATGCGAAAGCCGAAGCCAGACCCGAAGAGCCCTTGATGGGATAGCTGTCACCATACATGCCGCCGGCGTCGAACCCACCGGCATAGAGCCCGGGGATCACTTCCGCCTTCTTGTCCAAGACCTCCATGCGCTCGTTAATCCTTATGCCGCCCATGGTCCCCAGAAAGACGGTGCGACCCTTGACGGCGTAGTAACGGGGGCCTTTCAGGGCTCTAAGGAACTTGCGATCCTTGGCGAAGAGCTCGTCGTAACCTGCGGCGCTAGAAGCATTGTACTCGTCCACCGTCTGCCCAAGGACAACCGGATCTATCCCCATCTTCCCGGCAAGCTCTTCGAGTGAATCGGCCGCCACCACCTCGGTGCTCCCGTTCTCTATGGCAGCCTCGATCTCGGCAAATACGTTCACCGGCTTGTAGCCCGGCATGAACTCCACGCCCACATTGTTGGTGATGCCTTCGTCGATCATACACTGGAGGATGGAGTCGTCCATCAGATTCCAGGTGAAGCCGTTTCTGCCGAACTTGGCGTTGACGTTCCCCACATGGGTGTCCCAGTAGCCGACGGTCTCGTCACAAAACCTCTCACCTGCGGCGGTCACCCAGAGATCGGGCTGTGCGCCGGCGATCTCGATATCGTTCCAGGTAGAGAACTCAGGCCCGATGGGCGCCACCCGAAACAGCTCCAGTACGGCGATGCCTTCCTCAGCGGCCCCCGCCTCCCAGGCAATGCGGATGCCGTCGCCCATCTTCCCGGTGTTGCCGATGGGCATCACGTCCACCCCAAGCTGGTAACCACTGTATTTCTTGATCCACTCCTTGTTGTTGGCGAAACCACCGGTGGCGATCATGACCGCCCTGCTCTCCACCTCGACCTCTTCGCCGTCGTTATCGACCAGGACACCTGTGACCCGCCCCCCCTGCTTAAGCAGGCCGCTGACGGGCACGCCCGGAAGAATCTCCACCCCCTTCTCTTTGGCCACGGAGACGAGAGCCTTGATGATAGCCTCGCCCTTGCCCTTGACGACGTGATAGGTCCGGGGAGCCTCCGGCATGTTGATGGTCGCCTCTGTAAATACCGCACCCCGGTCTTGCAGCCAGCTGATGGTCTCGCCCGATTCATTGACGATGGCCCTCACCAGCCGGGGATCGGCCTTCCAGTGACTGTAGTCCATGATGCCCTTGAAGGCCTGATCGCACGTCAGGTCGATGTAGCGCTCGCGCTGCATGTCGCTCTCAACGGCGAAGGTCCCATGGATGAAATTCGTGGTGCCCCCAAGAGAACGCTGCTTCTCGAAGACGACGACCTTCGCGCCGCCTTCCGCCAGCGTGATCGCTGCAGCCAGTCCGGCCGCGCCGGAGCCGGCCACGACCACATCGACATGTTCTGGTATCAAGCCCATATCCATCCTCCGTTTGCGTTGGCGAGACGGCAGACCAACTCAGCAGACCAGATCGGTCCGACCGGGTGCGCAGAGGACGCCGGCCTCCTGCAGGCCTCCCGTCCCCGCCCTCGACCCGGACATCTCCTACCCCCCCAGGTAGGCCTTGCGCACGATGTCACTGCAGCTGAGCTCTTCCACGGTGCCCTGGGCCACCACCCGGCCCACCTCAAGCACGTATCCCTGGGCGGCCACCCCTAAGGCCAGGTGGGCG
>JAAYCW010000001.1 GCA_012729575.1 Actinomycetota bacterium
GAGCGCTCCGTGGGGAGCCGAGACCATGCCGCCCAGCGGTCCCGCTATGCCGTGAACCGCGCCCAGGCCCGCATTCGCCAGCGCCAACCCGCCGAAAAGACCGGCCACCGCCATGTCCTCACGGGCCCGGACATCCCGCCCCCGCTCAAAGACGGCGCGCAACGACCGGGTCGCCCGGGTCATGCCCTCCCGGCAGATCCCGTCGGTCAGAGCGTTCGCCTTCCTCGAGACGAAGGGCTCTATCAACTGAGTGAGCGCATCGAGCCCGGTCGTCGCTGTGATGCGGGGCGGCAGGTCGTACGTCAGTTCCGGGTCGACCACGGCGGCCTTCGCGAGCATAAGCGGGCTACGCAGGCTCACCTTGACCCTGTCCTCCGGCGAGATGAGCACGGAGTTGCTCGTCACCTCCGAGCCGGTTCCCGCCGTTGTCGGGATAGCGATAAACGGTAGGGCCGGTTCGACCGGCCTCCTTCCTTGTCCGATGATCTCCAGATAATCGAGCACGTCACCCGGGTTCGCGGCCAATAGGGCGATGGCTTTGGCTGCGTCCAGAGCCGCACCGCCTCCCAGACCGATGACGCAATCGCAGCTCTCAGCGCGGGCCAACCCGCTCCCTTCGCGAACCATATCGATCTCCGGCTCGCGGGGAATGCCGAACGTGACGGTGTCTACTCCTTCTTTCTGAAGGAGGGCCAACAAGGTATGCGCCCGAGCCGGCGTGCGCCCCGTCACCACCAACACACGCCGACCCAAAGAGGCGGTCATCACACCGACCTCACGCAGTCGTCCGGGCCCGAAGACCACCCGAGCGGCGGTCATGAAGTCAAAGCACATGTCACCAACCCTCAGGTCCAGGGAAAACACTGGTGTACTTAACGCTGTAACGGGGCTCGGCCATCATCGGCGCTACCCGCTCCCTCCAGGCCAGATAGTGCTCCGTCTCCTTGTGATCCTCCGGGGCCTCGAGCGTCCGATAAGCTTCGACCAACACGAAACGCGTGGGGTCGTCCTCTTGTTGGACCACGTCGAACCGAGCTATTCCAGCCTCTGTGAGACTTTTGGCGGCGTTCTCCTTGGTAGCCTCCTTGAACTTCTCCACCCACTCCGGCAACACAGCGACATGAACATGTACGATCAGCATGGCCGAGCCTTCCATGACTCCTCCTTCAAGGCGATTCCTCCTTGAGTTTAGTCCTCGAGGGCCTCCGGGCATAGGACCTATTAACGCTTCTCACGACAGAACCCGGCCCGGTTGTGCGGGCACTCAATCTGCTATCTTGTGGCATCGGCAAGACGGGAGTCTGACCTCCTTTTGAGCAACCTCAAAGAAACCGACAAACACCGGCGGCGCCGGGTCTTACTCGCCGTCGCTTCCATCATCGCTCTGTTCGCGCTCCTCGTCGTGGTGGACTCCGTACTCTATTACGGCAAGATACACACCGGGGTGAGCATCGCCGGACGGAGTGTGGGCGGTATGACCCATGACGAAGCCACCGCCCTTCTCAACCGCATGGCCGTGGATGACGCCGACAGCGCCGTCACCCTATCCAGCGGACTCAAGACCTGGACGGTCTCTCCTGCCGATCTCGGCGTCGAGATCGACGGAGCTCAAGCGGTCTCCACAGCTATGGAGGTGTCCCGGAGGAGCAACTTCCTGGTCGATCTGGGCCGGCGCTTCAAGCTGTACTTCGTTCACGAAGACATCCCCGTCCAGGGGACGGCCGATCAGACCAAGGTAAACGACTTCATCTCCGAACTGGCCGGGGATCTGGAGATACCTCCCGTGAACGCAGGTCTGCGCATCGCGGAAGACAAGGTCGCGGCGGTGAAGGGCCAAAAAGGGCTGGTGGTGAACCGCCCCGCACTCCGCAGACAGTTGCTGCCGCTCCTTCTGACCTTCAGCCCGGCGAAACTGTCTGTCCCAATGCGGATCGAGAAACCTGCCATCCAGGCCGAGGACTACCAGTTGGCGCTCGTGCAGGCCAAGACGATGATCTCTTCGCCGGTGACACTCAAGTCCGGGGACAAGACATGGACCCTGAGCGCCGAACAGATAGCCGCCTTCATGGATTTCACGGCCAAGGATAGTGACGGCGTAGCCACCCTTGAGGCCTTCCTGTCGGCGGATAAGATGAGCCCCTTCCTGAAAGACATCGCAGGCTCTGTCAACAAGAAGCCGGCGAATGCGAGCTTTAAGAGCAATGGAGAACAGGCCTGGGTGGAGCCGGGTGTGGTGGGTAAGGCCTTAGACCAGAAGAAGACCGCCGAAGCCCTCACCGCCGCCGCCCTCAAAAGGGCCGACCGTACGGCGACGATCGTACTGACCACCGTAGAACCGGCGTTGACCACCGAGGAGGCCGAGGCCATGGGCATCAGGGACAAACTCGCCGGCTACACGACCAAGTGGGTGGGCACTAAGGACCGCCAGACCAACGTGCGGATCACTACCGAGTATGCAAGCGACGTGATCCTGGCACCCGGAGAGATATACGACTTCGACAAGCAGATCGGACCGCGTACCGAGGCCCGGGGGTACAAGCCGGCGCCGGGCATCATCAAGGGCGAACTGGAGGACCAGTTGGGAGGGGGAATCTGCCAGGTATCGACCACCCTCTTCAACGCAGCCTTCTTCGCCGGCCTGGAGATCGTGGAGCGCAAGAACCACTCTATCTATATAGACCACTACCCCAAGGGTCGCGACGCAACGGTGAGCGACGGCGGACCCAACATGCGCTTCCGAAACGACACCGCCCGCTACATCCTCGTCCGAGGCTACTCGAACGGCGTCACCACCACATTCAACATCTATGGCACCGACGACGGGCGCGAGGTCACCCACTCCACCAGTGACTTCTACGACGAGGTGGAGATGGAGACATATAAGATCAAGGCATCATGGCTGAGTCCGGGAACCACTTATGTCAAGGTCACGGGGCAGCCGGGCAGATCGATCAAGGTGGTGCGCAAAGTCACGGCCAAGGACGGGACTGTGATCCACCACGACACCTTCATAAGCGTGTGGAAAATGATCACCCGAGAGGTGGAGATAGGCACCGGCTCCACCACCACGACTGCACCCTCATCCACCACCGGCTCCGGGTAGACGGGACGGACCGCTACGACCGCGTTCGGTTCCTTGCGTTCGAGCTACTTCGAACGGAGCCGCTCTCTCCGCCTGAACTCCTTGTTGACCGCCCGCTCCAACACCCGGTCGACCTTGAGCGCCGCGGCGGTGGGATCGCCCTCTTTGCATTTCAGGTCGCTTGCGGCCTCGGTCAACCACTCCACCGCCGTGTCCGGTTCCACTTTTCCCGTGTCTATGACAATGTCGAACAAGGTGATGTCGTCCGGTGAAAGGCCGTATGAAGTCCTCGCGAAATCGGCGTTGAGCGCGTCCTTCTCCGCTACGTATACTGCAGCCTCCTCCATGGTCAATTGATGTTCTTCGCTCACCCGCTCGATCCTCAGGGGAAGCGGCGCCTTGACCCGCACGTTGATCACATCACACAAACCTTGTAGCGGCGCGAAGCAGCCTCGTCCCAGCGACACCACGTTGCCGTGGTGCGCTATAGCCAGTGTGACCGACCGCAACATGGAATTGATCTCGTCTCTTTCCATCCCTCTCCTGGTGAAACGATCCCAGAGATCGGGCACGGACTCGTAGACCTTCGGAGTGGTCTCATACCCGCACTGCAGCATGAGCCTCTCAGCCGTCCCATAGTCGGCCAGGTGATAGTCCAGAGACCGGACCAGTCTCTCTGCGATGTAACGTCCCTTGCAGCCCGCCTGCCTGAAGATTGTGATCACAGCCACGGCATTCTCCTTATCCTCACGGATCCCACTTCGCCTGATTCACACACGCCGGGTTCATGCACTCCAGATCGCATTCACGCCAGATCAAGTTCGGTTCTACGTATGAGATCGTCTTGTATGCCCTCGTACAGCTCGACGAAGTACGCACTGAAGCCCGCGATGCGGACCACCAGGTCTCTGTGCGCCTCGGGGTTCTTCTTGGCCTTGCGGACCGGCTCCGTGTACTTAGCAGCCTTGTCGTAGCAGACTCGAGCGTAGTGTTTGATCATCGCGGTGGCGGCGTCACATACCACCACGGCGGACTTGTAAAACAGATATTTCTCAACGTCGTTCCCCATCAGATCGCCCCGGTGAGCGTCCACCCACCCTTGGGCCTGTTCACGGATGGCGGCATACCCCTGATTGATCACCTTGGGGTAGCCGGCTATCAGATGTCCGCTGGGAAGATCGCCGATGGGTACCCCCGTGAAGTAACTGGAGGCGCCGATGGCGCACCAATCCTCGTATCCATCGGGATACCATGCGTCCATGCGATCTGTAACCGTTTTTCCCTTCCAGAAATCCCTGATGGAGAAGAGCTTATCCTTCTCCTCCTCGGTCACGGACAGCCTGGTGCCCATGTCCTCGCGGTGA
>JAAYCW010000175.1 GCA_012729575.1 Actinomycetota bacterium
ACCACCCCGGAGATGACCTTCAGCAAGGTGCTCTTGCCCGCACCGTTCGCACCGATGATGGTGACGATCTCCCCTTCGCCCACGGTAAGATCGATGCCGTGCAGGACCTCTATCCTGCCGTAGCCGGCCCGGATGTCGTGCAGCTCGAGCATCAACCGTCCCTTGCGTCCGTCTTTCCCTCGCGCCTCGTACTACTCCACCAATACCCAGGTGCCACCCTCGACTCTCACGATGATCATGTCTGCGGCGGTGAGACCGTCGTGATCGGTCTCCGAGTAGTTGTAGATGCCGTCCGGACCCGGGAATCCCTGCGTGGAGTTCAGAGCCGCTTGTATGGCGCCGGGCTCCGTACTGCCGGCCTTCTCGATGGCGGTCTGCAGGAGGGTGATGGCCTCAAAGGCGTATCCGGCGAAGGTGTTCGGCTGTTCGTTATGCGCAGCCTTGAACGCAGCGATGAACTTGTCGGTGACCTCTTTCTGGGCCGGATCGGTGATCGAGTCGGGCACCAACAGCCTGCCGGCGGGGAACACCACGCCCTCCCCGGCCTCGCCTGCCAACTCGATGAAAGTCCGGTTGGCGATGCCGTGGCTGCCCACGTACGGGATATCCATGCCCAGTTGCTTCATGTTCTTGGCCGCCAGGGCCGGTCCTGGATTGGTCCCCCACACTATGAGGGCCTCCGGATCCTCACCCCGGATCTTGGTCAACTGCGCCGTCAGATCGGCGTCGTCGGTCTTGTATGACTCCTTGGCCACGATCTCCAAGCCGTAGTCGGCGGCGGTCTTCTCTATCTCCGCGGCGCCTGAAGAGCCGAAGGCGTTCTCGTCGTGAAGGACGGCAATCTTCGTCACGCCGAGTGACTCGGACACGTAGATGAGCGCCCGGCCGGCTGCCATGGCGTCCTTATGCGGCGTCCGCCAGATCCACTCCGTCGGCGCCACGTCGGTGATGTCGTTGGCGGCGGCCATGGCCACCTGGGGTAGGCCCTTCTGCGCCGTGATGGCCTTCACCGCCAGCGTAGGAGCCGATCCGGTAGCGGCGATAATGGCCACCACCTTCTCCTGATCGATCAATCGGTTGGCCGCCGTGACGGCCTCCTTCGGATCGCTCTTGTCATCTTCGATCACCAGATCGAGCGGTCTCCCCAAGATCCCGCCTTCGTCGTTGATCTGGGTCTCCATCATCTCCAGCACCTTACGCTCCTGCTCGCCCAGGGCCGAGTTGGGCCCCGTCGCGGAAACGATGGCACCGATGACCACCGGGTCGCCGCTCGGCCCCGAGGGCCCCGTGGACTCCGTGCCTCCTGCAGCCGTCGTCGTGGTCGTCTCCCCACCGCAGCCGGCGGCCAGAGCCGGCATGGCGACCACCAAGAGCAGAATCATCAAGATACTGAGATCCCGGCCCCACAGAATCACCCGACTCCCACCTGCTCGACGCTCCCCTCTATCTGTGCCACGTCCCTTGTTCATCACCCCAACTCCTCTCCCAGATACGCCTTGATCACTTCTTCGTTGTCTTGGATCATCAGCGGCGGGCCTTCGGCGATCTTCCGCCCGTAGTCGAGCACCACCACCTCATCCGATATGTCCATGACGAAGGCCATGTCGTGTTCCACCAACAGCACGGTCACACCCTCGTCCCTGATTCTCCTTACGGTGTCCGCCAGCCGCTCGGTCTCCTCGTCGTTCAGTCCGGCCGCGGGTTCATCCAGCAGCAACAACCGGGGCTCCGAGGCCAGCGCCCGTGCGATCTCGAGCAGATGGCGCTCTCCCATGGGCAGATTCTCCGCGGCCTCCCCGGCCCTATGGCCCAACCCCACCCGGCGCAGAGCCTCGTGCGCACTCTTCATGGTCTCACGCTCCTCCCGCCTGTGCAGCGGCAGAGTGAGCACCGCCGAGAGGATACCCGCCTTAGTCCGGGCGTAGCGGCCGGCCGCCACGTTCTCGAGGACGGTCATGTCGTCGAAGACCAGACTGTGCTGGAACGTCCTGCCCAAGCCCATCCGGCAGATACGGTGGGGCGCATGTCCGGTGACGTCGATGTCCGAGAACAGCACCCGCCCCTCCGTGGGCCGGTAAGAGCCCGACGCCAGGTTGAAGAGGGTGGTCTTGCCCGCTCCGTTGGGGCCGATGAGCACCTTGATCTGCCCCTGGTGCACCGCGAAGGTGACCTCCCGAAGGGCGTCCAGCCCGCCAAACCGTTTTGATACGCCTTCTATGTTGAGTAGAGCCATCGGCGCGCTACTCCTCCGCTCCCGGTGGGGCTGCGCCACCCGGTGGTGCGGAACCGCCCGGCGGCCTCGAGCCGCCCGGCGGCGTCGCACCGCCGCCGGTGGTGTGACGGGTCATCCAGGACTTCAAACTCTGCCAGAGACCCTGGGTGCGCCCCTGCCACACGACCATGATGAAGATCAGCAGCACCCCGAACACCAGGTTGGTGATGTCGTCGTTGAGCCGCTTGAGCAGCTCCGGCAAAACCACGATGGCCACCGTCCCCCACAGGGCCCCCCAGATGGTCCCCAGGCCTCCTATGATCACCCCGGTAATGAGGATGATGGAGAAGGTGATGGTGTAGCTCTCCGGGCTGATGTAGTGCACGTAGAAGGCATCGAAGCTGCCGGCGATGCTGGCGAACACCGCCGCCAACATGAAGACCTGGACCTTACGGTAAGAAGTGTCTACGCCCAAGGACTGCGCCGCCGGCTCCGACCGGTGTAGAGCCCGCAGCGAACGTCCCACCCGGGAACGGGTGAGGTTGAGACAGAAACGCAGCATCAGCAGCGCCACTCCCCAGACCACCAGGTGGTACGCCTTGGGACCACCCAGGTCAAGGCCGCCTACGGAGAGAGACGGGATGCCGCTGATGCCGTCGGTGCCGTTGGTGAGGCTCTTGAGTTGCACCAGCAGTATGTAGATGATCTCGTTCACGCCCAGCGTGGCCATGGCCAGGTAGTAACCCTTGAGGCGCAGGGTGGGCATGCCCACCAAACCGGCGATGGCGGCCGCCAGAACCGCCGCGAGGATCATGGCCAGCCAGGGATTCAG
>JAAYCW010000002.1 GCA_012729575.1 Actinomycetota bacterium
CTAGCAGGGTGCTGAAAATCGAGATGGATAATCGGCGTTCATGACCGAGCTTTTCCTATCTTTCCGACCCCGGATATGATAGTGTTTCTCCTGCAAATCCCGATAAATGGAGGGGTCGTGCGGGGAGACGTGGAGCGGCAAGAAGGGTTCATCATGTTCACGAGTCTCGAGGACCGCATACCTTCGGACCACCCGCTTCGCCCCATCCGCCGCATGGTGGACTGCGCCCTGAGGGAAATGAGCCCTCTGATTGACTCCCTCTATGCCGAGCGGGGCCGCATCTCCATCCCGCCGGAGTATCTCTTGCGGGCCCAGATGGTGCAGATCCTCTTCGCCATCCCCTCTGAGCGCCGCCTCTGTGAACACTTGGAATACAACCTGCTGTTTCGCTGGTTCGTCGGCCTGCCCCTCTCGGAACCCGTGTGGCATCCGACCACCTTCACCAAGAACCGGGACCGCCTGCTTACCAGCGAGGTAGCCGAGGCCTTCTTCGAGAAGATTCGCACCCAGGCCGCAGCTCGAAAGCTCCTCTCCCGGGAGCACTTCAGCTGTGATGGGACCTTGATCGAAGCGGCGGCCTCGCTTAAGAGCTTCCACCCCAAGAACGAGGGCGGGCCGAAAGACGGCGGGCCTCCGGACCGGTGTGGAGGCCGCAACCCCGAAGTCGACTTTCACGGAGAGAAGCGCTCGAACGCCACCCATGCCTCCACCACCGATCCCGACGCCCGGCTGGCGCGCATCAAGGGAAAAGAAGCCAAGCTCGCCTATCGGGGGCACCTCCTGGTGGAGAACCGGCACGGCCTCATCGTCGACTGCGATCTCACCCCGGCCACCGGCAGCGCCGAGCCGGATGCGGCCCTGGGTCTGCTTGCCCGGGAACGCGCCCGGCACCAAGGCCGGATGACGGTGGGAGCCGACCGAGGATACAACACCAGGCGATTCGTCCAGGATACCCGGGCTCTTAGCATCACTCCCCATGTGGCCGAGAAGAAGAGGTTCAACGCCATCGATCAGAGGACCACCACCTGGGAAGGCTACGGAGTGAGCATGCGTCGGCGCAAGATCGTGGAGGAGCCCTTCGGCTGGATGAAGACCATCGGGGGTCTGCGCAAGCTGCGCCATCGGGGCACAAAGAAGGTGCGTGCGGTGTTCACCTTCACCTGCGCCTGCTTCAACCTGGTGAGGCTGAGAAACTTGGAGGCGGAGCTGGGCCTGGGATGAGCAAGATGGGGAAGACCGGGTCCCTTGGGGCCACCTATCCGGCCCTTGGGACGGCACATCACATTGATCGGAGTCCATTTTCGTTTCCATCTCCAACCCAGCTTCAGCGATGTGAGTCGTTTTCAGCACCCTGCTAGTAGTACTTTGTTACTCCCTCTGATGGAACAGAACCAGTTGCTCGAGGTTGACCGGTTGCCCACACGTACGGCAGCGGCCGTCCCAACACCTGAAGACGGGCTGCAAGAGCAGCACCGCCTGGGGCAGTGTCAGGCCGGCCGCTGGGCTTTTGGGTCAAGACGCTCCAGGGTGAGGAAGGCATGAGCACAGCTGACAAGCGCACAGTGATGGTGAAAGCCCATATAGCTTCGGCCTTCGTAATGGTCAAGACCCAGCTCCCCTTTCAGCTGCCGATAGTCGAGTTCTATGGTCCAGCGCAGCCGGGCCAGACGAGCGAGATGCTCAGGCTCTTCCTCAGCCGGGAGATTGGAGAGCCAGAAGTCGGTCGGGGCCTCCTTGTTCTCGGGCCATTCCACGATGAGCCATTCGTGGTCCGGGGGCAGCCGGTCGCGGGTCACGAGATGGGCGGCTACCACTCGGACCAGGGCAAAGCGGCTC
>JAAYCW010000037.1 GCA_012729575.1 Actinomycetota bacterium
ACATGGAGGTAGCATCCATGTACAGAGCCACCTCGGAGCCGGAACCCGGTTCACCATATCCCTCCCTGCCTAGACGCTAAAGGAACCCCCCCTTCACGGCCGATAAACATGTGTTGTCCAAATCTGCGGAGAAGGGAGTGTTTGGTGAACGGCAAGACTGCCAAACGACTGATCGTATTGGTGGTGCTGACCGCCCTGCTGGTCATCGGCCTGATGACCGCAGCGATGGCCGCCCCGAGTTTCGAAGCCCCTGGTCCCGCTCCCAATGCTGGAGACGGGGTCTCCGACGGCAGCGGGCTGGATGCACCCTTCACCGCCGGTCCCCGTGATGCCGGCGACCAGGGCGCTGACAGGCCCGGTGGCGCCGGTCTCTAAGTCTCCACACCGGATGGAATTGTCGAAGCCCGGTCTTACCGACCGGGCTTCGCCGTCTTGTGAGACGGTCCGGCCATGCACGCACGGCTCTTAAGTTGTACGATGGTCGGCATGCGTTTCTGAGGAGAGTCATCTCGTCTCCCTGGCTGTCCGACGGTTCCCTGGTGAATCTCTTGGTGAGTTCAACTCTGAAGTATGACGACACAGTCGTCCCGGTAACAAAAACATGACCGGCGGAAGAGAAGGGCCGGTCATTGCCCCCACCTCCGCCACCTCCCTGGGGAAGAGTGGCTGGGTAGTCGTCGGCACCCTCATGCTCGCGACGGTATTGGCCAACATCGCCAGCGTGTGCATGTTCCCACAGATGGTGGCGCTGGCAGAGGAATTCGGACGGCCGGTCAACGAGGTGGTGTGGGCAACCGCCGCCTTCCATGTCGTAGCCACAGGTGTGGGTGGTGTCGCCGCCGCTCTGGGTGCCACTCTTGGCAACCGACGGATGCTAACTGTAACCTTGGCCCTCCTTCTTGTTGGGAGTCTGATAGCCGCGCTGACGACAAGCCTCACGCTTCTGGTGGTGGGCCGCATCATCCAGGGGGGTGCGATGGCAGTGCAGGCCCTAGCGATCGGCATTATCGCCAGCTACTGGCGTGGCGAAGCCATGCGCCGGGCAATCAGTATGATCGTCCTCGCCATGGGGCTGGGCGCCGTGGTCGCTTATCTGCTGAGCGGACTGATATGGAGAACTGGAGGCAACTGGCGCACTCTGTTCTGGATCTTGGCCGGCGCGAGCGCCGTCGACCTCTTTCTCACTCTGGGCTACATCAAAGAGACGAAACGCACCAAAGGCGTCCGGGCGGACTACGTGGGCTGCGTAGGACTGGTCGCGTGGGCGGTGCTGCTGCTGCTCCCGCTGAGCCAGGCGAACTCTTGGGGCTGGAACAGCGAAAAGCTGCTTGGTCTGCTCCTGCCGGGGATCGCTGTGTTGGCCCTATGGGTCTTCTGGGAACTACGGTGTTCGGCCCCGCTAATCAACCTGCGCGTCCTGAAGCGCATGGGAGTCTGGCAGGGCGGGGTTGTTTGGTTGTCCATCGCCATAGGACTCGTCATCCCGGCGGCCGCGATGCCCTACCTGTTCCAGACTCCAGTCGCGAGTGGTTTCGGCTTCGGTAAAAGTCTGTTCGAAGTCTCGCTGGCTCTTGCCGTCTCAGCCGCCGTCATGGCCTTCGTCTCCGCTCTCGCGACTCCCGTCATGCGGACGTTGACCGCCAAATGGACCATGCTCCTGGGAGTGTCCTTCGGCCTCGCCGGCTTCGGCTTGGCCTACGCACACGGGTCCATGTGGCTCACGCTGCTCTGGGTAGCCGCCACCGGGATGCCGCCGGCGCTGGCCGGGTCCGCGAGTTACACGGTCGCAGCAGAGGCGGTCTTGCCCGAGGAAGGGATCCTGGTCAGCACCATCTACAACACTGCTGCCGGTCTCGGATCGTCCATCGCGTCGGCCGTAGTCGGCTACGTCTTGACCATACGCGAGGTGGCCGTAGAGGTCGCCACTCCGGATGGGTCTGAGAGCGCGTTCTTCCCCGCCGATCAGACTTACACGTGGTCTGCACTCATCATCGGTGGCATAGCGGTGAGCGGCATGCTCGCCGTGCTGACCATCAGACAGAAACACCTGCGGGCGGCCGCTCGGGCATCGGACGTGGCTACAGTGAGGGCGCACAACTGACTCCCAGCCGCCCAGCCGTCTCCGACCTCTTTCGCGCCCGGTCAAATCCTCAGCCAAGAGTGTCCGTGTTTCTTCGGGTCGTTCCTGCGGTAGACAAGGAGCGACTCTAAACACGAAGGGGTGGCGATGGCTTTGCAGGTCGATGAACTCGTTGCATGGAAGGGTCGAGATCTTTTCGACGCGAGCGGCCGAAGGATCGGCTCGATCGTCGGCCCAGGCTACGCCCGCAGGAAGTTCGGCACTGCGTGGCTGTTGCTCGAAATCACCGACGCCAAAACAGTGCTGGTACCTGCCGACCAAATCCACGTGTCGGGTGACCGTCTTGTCTTACCGTATCCGAAGACCTACGTGGAAGACGCACCAAACATCGAGGAGGGCCGCTCACCGTCCAGGGCGGAGGAGCGGCGGCTGTGTCTGCATTACGGCCTCGACTCTGCCATGCCCAACAGCGGCTGCCGCCAGGGCTGCGGACTCTGCATGGCCAAGAAGCGGGCGGACGCCGTCAAGAAGGTTGACCAGATCCGATGCAGCCGGGGTTGATCGGCTCCAACATCATCCTCTACTGCGGAAGATGGGCTGAAACAGTCGGTTTTTACAGGGAAGGGCTGCAGTTGCCCGTGTGCTTCTCGACCGATTGGTTCGTGGAGTTCTCGCTCACGGAAACCTCACGACTGAGTGTTGCCGACGAAAAGCGTGCCTGCATCAGGAGTAGCGGGGGAACCGGTATCACTCTCACGCTACAAGTGGTCGACCTGGAAGCGGCATGGGGGCAGGCGGAGTTGGCAGATCTGGCGCCGACGCCCATAGAAACGCACCCCTGGGGTGCCCGAGTCTTCCGCATGCTTGATCCCGAAGGCCACCGGATCGAGTTCTGGGAGTCAGCGGGCGGTTGACGCCGACCGCCGGCCCGGTTACACTCAGTTAGTTAACGTTATTTAACTACCGGGTATCAGTGACCATGCGAACCCAGCGGCAGACCCAGATCATCGAAGAATCTCTGGCTCTCATCGCCGAGCACGGGATGGAGGGGCTCACCTACCGCAATCTCTCCGAGCGGTTCGGCATCAGTATGCCCGCCTTCTATCGTCACTTTCCCAGCAAAGCCGACGTGCTCCTGGGCATCATGGAGTACTTAGACGAAGTCAGTCTGGGAGTATTCCTTACCGCCCAAGAGACGGGTGTTAACGCTCTCGATAGATTGAGACTCGTCCTCATGGGATACGCGCAGCAGTTCTCCAAGAACACTGCCCTGACAGCCGTGCTCTTTCCAGACCTTATTGGCGAAGGCCGGCGTGAGTTGCAGGACTGCGTGCTCCGGCATATGGATGAGAACCGGGTCCGCCTCACGGACCTTCTCACTGATGGGATGGCTGCCGGTCTGGTGCGCACCGATGTTTCACCGGAACGCTGGGCTTTCGTGGTTATGGGTTCGCTCAGACTCGAGGTCACACAGTGGCGCCTGAATGGCAAGAAGACCGACTTGGTCGGCCGCGTCGCCTTCTTGTGGAACGACCTGGCGAAGATCCTCAAACCGCCGGAGCCTCAGAGAGACCGGCTCACCAGTCATTAGGAGCAACCGTGCCGGAAAAAATGTGGGCCGTCACCACTATTCTCTTCTTCCACAATCTCCTCACCGTCATCCGGATCGGTGGCATGATCACACTGGGGCTGGTGGCGACAGCAACGCTAGGTTCAGCCTGACCCTATTTTTGGAATAAGCCTTCAGAGATATGCACGGTTCTTGATCGCACGGTTCGTAACCACCTGAGTAGCTGGACGAAGGGAGCAACAGTGTTCTGTTTTCAGTGCCAGGAGACGGCAAAAAACACAGGCTGCACAGTTAAGGGCGTATGCGGCAAGCCGGAAGAGACCGCCAATCTCCAGGATCTTCTGATATTCGTACTGAAGGGCATGGCGGTCTACCAGGAGAAGTTGAAGGAATTGGGTGTCACTGAGCGGGCCAACGACGATTTCATCAGCCAGGGTCTCTTCGCCACCATCACCAACGCCAACTGGGACGATGCCCGGTTCACGAGCTTGATCGAGGAAGGACTGCAGCGCAAAGCCGAGCTGCGGGAGAAGTTTCTCGCCGGCTACAAGGATAAGACCGGCAAAGAGTTCTCTGGTGACCTGCCCCAAGCGGCCACCTGGTCCGCCGAACCAGCCGACTTCGCCACCAAGGCGATAGAGGTCGGGGTCCTCGCCACGGACAACGAAGACGTCCGTTCTCTGCGGGAGTTACTGATCATCGGTACCAAGGGCATCGCTGCCTACAACGACCACGCAGCCGTCCTAGGCTTCCGCAACCCGGATGTCGATGACTTCATCGCTGAGGCCCTTGCTTCCACCACCAAAGACCTGTCGGTGGACGAGATGGTGGGTCTGGTGCTCAAGGCCGGGGAGAAGGCCGTCGCCGTCATGGCCCTGCTGGACGAAGCCAACACCACCACATACGGCCAGCCCGAGATCACCGAGGTCAACATCGGAGTGCGTGCCAACCCCGGTATCCTAATCAGCGGCCACGACCTCAAGGATATGGAAGAGCTGCTAAAGCAGACTGAAGGCACAGGGGTAGACGTGTACACGCACGGAGAGATGCTTCCCGCCAACTACTATCCAGCCTTCAAGAAATACAACCATTTCGTGGGCAACTACGGTGGCTCCTGGTGGCATCAGAATGAGGAGTTCGAGGCCTTTAACGGACCCATCCTGCTCACGACCAACTGCCTGGTCCCCCTCAAGAAGGACAATACCTACCTCGATCGTTTATACACCACCGGCGTGGTGGGCTACGACGGAGCCACGCATATCCCCGACCGTCCCGACGGTGGAGCCAAGGACTTCTCCGCAGTGGTCGCCCAGGCCAAGAACTGCCCGGCGCCCACCGAACTCGAGACAGGCAGCATAGTAGGCGGGTTCGCCCACAACCAGGTGTTGGCTCTGGCCGACAAGGTGGTCGACGCGGTCAAATCGGGGGCTATCAAGCGGTTCGTGGTCATGGCCGGTTGCGATGGACGCCAGAAGTCCCGTAGCTACTTCACCGAGGTGGCCGAGCAACTGCCATCCGATACGGTGATCCTCACCGCCGGCTGCGCCAAGTACCGCTACAACAAGCTGGCGCTCGGTGACATCGGAGGCATCCCCCGGGTGCTCGACGCCGGCCAGTGCAACGATTCGTACTCACTTGCGGTCATAGCGCTGAAATTGAAGGAAGTCTTCGGTCTCGACGATATCAATGACCTGCCCGTCTCCTACGACATCGCCTGGTACGAACAGAAGGCGGTCGCGGTCTTGCTTGCGCTGCTCCATCTAGGAGTCAAGGGCATCCGCCTCGGCCCCACGCTGCCCGGTTTCCTTTCGGCCAACGTTGCCAAGGTGCTGGTGGAGAACTTCGATCTCAAACCCATTGGTACCGTGGCGGATGACGTTGCCGCTATCATGGCAGGCAAGTAGATGCCGCAGGTAACCGGCGACACCTTCGGTCCGCCGAGACAGTCCCGAGACATTCCGGGAGAGGGATGTCTCACGTCGTATGGAGGCATGTGAATGAACAGACGAAAAATCCAAGATGGTGTCTATTGGATGGGGGCGATAGATTGGGAGAGACGTCTCTTCGATTCGCTCGTCCCTCTCCCGGACGGCACTTCATATAACGCATACCTGGTGCAGGGTACGGAGAAAGTGGCCTTACTCGATACGGTCGACCCGCCAATGGCCGCTACGCTGATGCTGCAACTGAAGGATGTCCCCCATCTTGACTACATCGTTTCCCATCATGCCGAGCAGGATCACTCGGGCAGCATAGGCCTCGTGCTTGAGAAGTATCCCGGAGCCAAGGTGGTGTGCACGCCTCGAGCCAAGGACATGCTCATCGATCTCCTTGCCCTCCCCGAGGACGCGTTTCTCACGGTGAGCGACGGTGAACAGCTGCCCTTGGGTGGCAAGACTTTCACCTTCCTCCACGCGCCGTGGGTCCACTGGCCTGAGACCATGGTCACCTACCTCAATGAGGACCGCATCCTGTTCAGCTGCGACTTCTTCGGATCCCATATCGCCACCTCCGATCTCTACGTGACCGACGAGGGGCGGATCGAGGAAGCGGCCAAGCGCTACTTCGCCGAGATCATGGCCCCCTTCCGATCTCAAATCGAGAAGAACCTGGAGAAGCTCAAGGACTACGACATCCAGATGATCGCCCCTAGCCACGGGCAGATATACGAACGACCCGAGTTCATCGTTGATCTCTACCGAGAGTGGGTCTCCGCAACACCTCAGAACCTGGCGGTGATCCCCTACGTGTCCATGCACGGAAGTACCAAAAGGATGGTGGATCACCTGGCGGCAGCCTTGACCGAGAAGGGCGTCCGAGTCGAGCTCTTCGATCTGGCCGTCACGGACATCGGCAAGTTGGCCATGGCCCTGCTTGATGCCGGCACGGTAGTGGTGGGCACTCCCACGGTCCTGGTAGGACCGCATCCCATGGCGGCCTACGCGACCTTCCTGGCAAACGCCTTGAGGGCCAAGGTCCGCTTCCTGTCGATCATCGGCTCCTACAGCTGGGGTGGAAAGACGGTCGAGACCCTCGCCGGGATGGTCCCAAACCTCAAGGCCGAGATCCTCGAACCCATACTCTGCAAGGGCCTGCCCAAGGACGAAGACTTGAAGGCTCTGGACCAGCTGGCGGCCACCATCGCCCAGAAGCACGCGGAGAACGGCCTAGCCTGAGAAGGGGATACGCATGAACATCGTCAGAGCGCTCGAGTCGGCTCCGGGTGACAACCCACACGGAGTCGACGCCCGCGGCCTGCACAGCACCGAGCACGTCCAAGTGACCATGATCACCCTCAAGCCGGGTGAAGCACTCAAACTGCATCTCACCCCCGTGGACGCCTTCTTCTACGTGCTCGAAGGAACGGGCAAGGTGGAGATCGGCGGAGAGGTCCAAGAAGTCGGCCCCGACATGCTGATCGACAGCCCGGCCCGCGTCCCTCACCGGCTGTTCAACGAGAGCGATGCCGACTTCCGGTTCCTGGTGGTCAAGACGCCTCGGCAGGCCGATGCGACAAGACTGCTCTGACGGGTAACTCGGAGCGGTGACCCGGAAAAACAGACCACACAGACCGATGGGTTGGTTAGAGGTAACTAGATGACGCACGAATACGAAGGACACTACACAGACAAGCATCCCGAAGGCACAACGCATGATGCCAGCCTTGCAGCCGCGCTTAAGGTGAGGGCGCAGGACGACCGGGTCACCTGCGCGGAGGCTCACGAGCTGGCAAAATCATTCGGAGTACCCCCCTCGGAAGTCGGCAAGACGGCCGATCTTCTCGAGCTACGCATTGCGAAATGTCAACTGGGCCTTTTCGGATACCCTCCGAAGGGGCGGATCGTAGAACCGGCCGAAGAGATATCGGACGTACTGCGCGATCAACTGCAGAGGTTGGCAACCAACGAGAGGATCGGCTGCGCCACCTGTTGGAAGATTGCCGGCGAACTGGACATCGAGAAGATGGCGGTCTCATCGGCTTGTGAGCACCTGGGTATCAAGGTGAAGCACTGTCAGTTGGGGACCTTCTAGCAGGCGCAGGATTGCCTGAGGCGTACTTGGATTCTCGAAAGTAGATCAACGGAACACTCTGGAGAGGTAATAGGACTTGTGAATCCTGGAAGATCCGGCGAGAAGATGATCTCCACCTTCTGCTCCTTGTGCGGCCCGATGGCCGGGTGCGGTCTCAACTGTTACGTCCGAAACGGCAGGCTGACCAGAGTGGAAGGCATGAAGGAATCGCCTATCAACAAGGGCAAACTGTGCCCGAAGGCCTACGCATCGCAGCAGTGGCTCTACTCGCCCGAGCGGCTTAGGTATCCACTGAAGCGCGTCGGAGCAAAGGGCGAGCGGAAGTTCCAGAAAATAACCTGGGACGAGGCGCTCGACGTCATCGCCGCCAAGCTCAAGGAGCAGAGGGAGAAGCACGGCGCCCGCTCGCTGGCCGTTCTCTCGCCTCAACACCGGACCTACAAGGACTACATCTACCGGTTCATGATCGCGCACGGGAGTCCGAACTTCGGCCACAGCGGTATCTGTTTCGTCCAGCGGGCCCTGGGGTTCGCCTACACCCTCGGGGTCCCGGCGATAGGGGTTGCCGGTCCAGATTACGAACACACGGACCTGATGATCGTGTGGGGAGCGAATCCCGCGTACTGCGGCAGTCCCATGGGCACCATCAGAAGGATCCTCGACGCTCGAGAGAGAGGCGCAAAACTCATAGCCATCAAGCCCGAGATGCAGCCCGACGCGGCCAAGGCCGACGTGTGGCTGCCCATCAGACCCGGCACCGATGGAGCGCTGGCTCTGGCCATGTTGCATGTGATCGTAGGCGAGCGGCTTTATGACGCCGACTTTGTGTCCCGGTGGTGCTACGGCTTCGACAGACTCGTCTCTCACCTGCAGAAGTACACCCCGGAATGGGCGGAGCCGATAACCGGCCTAACGTCGGCACAGATACGCGATGTCGCCCACATGTACGCGAACGCGCCGTCGGCCTGCATCCTGGCGGGCAACGCCTTCGACCAGATGGTTTCGTCCAACCATGCGGTTCGGGCCATTGCCATCCTCATGGCCATAACCGGCAACTTCGACCGACCCGGCGGTAACATCGTCCCCACGGGGAGCACCATGCCGGCGCTCAAATCCGTGCACCTCAGGGAGAGATACACTCAAGAGTGGGTCGACGAACTGGTCGCCCCGGAGATATCACCCGGGCTTCAGCCGTTCTTCGAGGGCACCTCCTCAGCATATTACCGCTGTCTCGACAGTGTCCTCACCGGGGAGCCCTACCCCATCAAGACCGTGATCGCTCCCGGCACCCAGCCGGCCGTGATTACCCGAGGCTCCAAGAGGATGGTGCAGGCACTTGAGGAGCTGGAGTTCTTCGTAGTCATTGATGTCATGGAGAACTCATCCATGCCCTGGGCCGATGTGGTCATCCCGGTGGCCACCATGTACGAATCGGACTACCCTTTCGAGGTGGCGCAAACCAGAGCGGGAAACTGGCTAATGGCCAGGAACAAGGTCGTAGAGCCGCTGGGCGACTACAAGTCCGATTACGAGTTCTGGCTCGATCTCGGCGTCAAGATGGGCTACGGAGACGATTTCTGGCAGGGCGATATCGAAGCGTGTATGGATTACCAGCTGGAAGGCCTCGGCCTGACCATGAGCGAACTGAGGGCTCATCCTCACGGGATCGTGTACGACCCCAAACCCATGATGTACGAGAAGTACGCAGAGATCTTCGCCACCCCCAGCCCCCGAGTGTCAAAGGCTCCCTACCTTCCCCAGGGCAAGGTGGCGGTCTATAACACCACGTTCGAGGAGAACGGCTTCAGTCCCCTGCCGGAGTGGGTAGAGCCGCCGGAGAGCCCCTCGGCGACACCGGAACTCCTCGGTCAGTATCCCTTGACCTTTTTCGATACCCACACGTCGGACGTATACAACCACGGATGGCTCCGCAACATCCCCTATCTTCGGGAGATGCAACCCCACCCCTGGCTCCACGTTCACCCGGACACGGCCCAGGCGCGCGGCATCAACGACGGCGATTGGGTGATAGTGGAATCACCCCACGGGTGGATCAAGCTCAAGGCGGTTCACACTCCCGGGATACGGCCGGATACGGTCATGGCTCTCCATGGCTGGTGGCAGGGCTGCAACGAGCTCGACCTCCCCGGCTATCCGGTGACCGATGGGGGTGCCAACGTGAACGTGCTCTACAGCACCGACCCCGACAAGGCCTTCGACCCGGTAGTGACTGCCATGCCAAAACAGACCCTCGTTGAGATACGGAAGTGCACGTGAGTGTGATGAGCAATCAGCACGCTTTCTACTTCGACTCGAGCCGGTGCATACAGTGCCGGACCTGCGAGTTAGCCTGCAAGAGCGCCAACAACGTGGAGACCGGAGTGAGATGGCGGAGGCTCATCGACGACTGGCAGGGTGAGTATCCCCACGTTGCGCGCACCTTCTTCTCACTTGCCTGCATGCACTGCGGCACCCCAGCCTGCGCGGCGGCCTGCCCACCAGGAGCAATAAGCAAGCGGCCCGAGGACGGCATCGTGGTGGTCGACAGTGCGAAGTGCGACGGCTGCGGCAAGTGCCTGCCCGCCTGTCCCTACGGAGTCCCCGAGTTCGGCGAAGACGGCAAGATGCAGAAGTGCGACTTCTGCTTGGGAATCGGACGAGAACCCGTCTGCACCCTTTCCTGCCCTACGGAAGCCCTCTCGTTCGGCACTCCAGACGAGCTAAGCACCCGAGCGGCAGGCAAGACGCTCGGAGCTCTCGACGGAGCCACTGAGCCGTCGATCGTCATAGTCACCTGGGATTAGCACCTGCGTTAGCCGCATCAGATGATGCCTTCCACCCCCAGCCGTTCCTCGCCCCTGCGGTGAGACTCATCCCTCTCATCGGTATGCGCCGGGAGCTTGCGGGGCATCTCCCGGATGTTACGCAGCACTCGGTCGATGTGCTGCCAGGGAATACTCACCACGGGTAGACCGGGGGGATAGAGGTCGTAACCGGTCATGCCGTGGCAGATGCCGGTCCAGATAGTGCTGATGGTCCCAGTTGTGTAGGGGTGGGTGAACATCCAGTTGCAGCCGATCACGTAGGTCATCTGCATGCTGATGACATCGCCGGTATCCCACTGCGTGGCCCGGAGGATCCTCTCACCCTGATCCATATTGTCACACGCGACGATCAGGAGATCGGGCTCGAAGTTCAGCTGGGCTAGGGGCGCGAAACCGGTCGCGTAGACCGACCCTTCTGCAAGCAGGCTGAGGTGCTGGTAGATGCGCCGGTTGGCCCGCTCGTCCGGGTAGATGTCGAATGCCGGACCAATGCGGCCCGAAGAGGCCAGCGGATCGAGCGGGCGATAGCCCGGTAAGAAGATGCCCGGTTCGCAGGTATGGTTGTCAACTGTAGAATAGAAGACCTCCCCATCCTGGGCTCTGCGGAGCATCTGACACCAGGCCATAGTGCCCTCCAGAGGCTCCAGCCCAAGAGCATCGAGTTCCTCCTTGGCGTTGAAGAATCTGAACCCGACCGGATCGTACACGAAGCCGAAATCGTCCAGCACGGCGAAGTCGTGCGACTTGAGCCGGTGTCTGTTCTCGTAGTCCATCCTAACCATCGCCACTCCCTTCGAGACCGTGAGCCCGGAAATCAACGCAGGCCCGAGCCAAGCAAACCGTTGCGCTCGGCCTCCATCATAGCTCGCCGCGCCTCCTTTGCCGCAAGCCTCCCCCATTGACGAGCACACGGGCCGATGAAAACATCATCTGGTAATCGCAAGGAGAACGGAGATGACCCCATGGCTGATTGGTCTTTGGCCGGCAGACCGGCGCTCGTTGTCGTACATATGCAGAAATCTCTCTGCATGGTGGGCGGAAGCCTTGAACAGATGGGTCACTGCAAGGCTGCTCGTGACGCCGGGATAATCCCCAACATCCAAGCTCTGCAGAAGGCCTTTCGCGATAGGGGGCTGCCCGTGGTCTTCGTCGCGGCCTGCCACCCTGAAGAATTCAAGGTTCCGGCTTATGGGCCGTTCTGGCAAGCGGCCGGAGCAATGAAGATCAACCTTGAGGGCACCCCCGATGTGGAAGTCATAGACGAGCTCGCTCCTGCCCCCGGTGAGCGCATCTTCTACAACTGGCCTTTCGACATATTTCGGTTCAACGATCTGGACGATCACCTGGGCGAATTGGGGGTCGAGACGGTCATAGTCACCGGCATCGCCACCGGCATGGCGATAGGGCACAACTCTTTCTGTCTGGCCGACCGGCTTTACAGTCTGATCGTGCCCTCGGACACATGTGCGGACGGGAATGAAAAACTGCATCGCGCGGTTATCGACTGGATGCTCCCCCCCATCGCCCTCATCACCACTACTGAAGATGTGATCGCCCACCTGTGAGGCCGGTCCGGCGCGGCGGCCCTTCCACGACTGACGAAGGGCACCGCGTCTGGTATCATGCCCCCTCGTTGTACAAAGAGCAGCCTCAGTCTTCACAGTCTTAGACTTTGGCAGAGGGCGAGCTGGAGAGTTTTGGCCAAGCCCAAAGCGCGTCGCGAGACTCCTCGTATCTAGCCGAAATCCCCTTGCTTCCGGTGCGCGCATGCGCGGTTCTTACCGCCTGCGTGCACTTGGACGGCGCGCGTCCGGATGGACCTGGATCCTGCCTCGCTCATGAACTGTAAACGAACATAGGTAGAGACATTGAAGAGATCCATCATCGGCTGGGCCGCGGTCCTCTTGCTGGCGGCCGTCTTGCTCAGCACCACGACAACGGAACCCGCCCACGCTCAACCCTCAACCTTTCCCGACGTCGAAGAGACGGACGCAGCCTTTGAAGCCATCGAAGCGCTCGCCGCTCAGGGTGTCGTCCACGGATTCACAGACGGTGCTTTCCGGCCCGATGAACCCCTCACCCGCGCCCAGGCTGCAAAGATGCTGGTCATCTGGCAGGACCTGCCTCTTCCTTCTCCCAACGCGGACGCTCCTTCACCTTTCTCCGACGTAGACACAGCCTACGAGACATTCGTCGCGGCTGCTGCAGCAGCAGGCTGGGTGAACGGCTTCCCAGATGGCAGCTTCCGGCCGCACACCCACCTCACGCGGGAACAGATGGCCGTTATCACCATCCGCAGCCTCGCCCTCGATGAAGCAGCGGAAGATCTTTCCGAGCAACAGGTCGACAATGCCCTAGACCAGTTCTTGGATGAAGGAGTCATCTCTCCCAAGGCCCGTCCCGAAATGGCCCTTGCGGTGATGAAGGCCGTGTTCAACGGAGACGGAGATCGCCTCAACCCCCTCAGCCCCTTGACTCGCGCCCAGTTCAGTCTGGTGCTCTATCGGGCCGGAGCCCTGGCCCAGGACCCGGTTTCCGACCAAGCCGGCGCTGCGCCGCAGACCGGCGGAGAGAGCGAACAGGCCTCGTATACACCAGAGCAACTGCAGTTGGCCGCATTCATGGATACCTGCCTGTTTCGCCCGCACCAGAGTCCCATCACGGGTGAGATGGTGTTGCAGAACGCCGAATGGTACGGCATCCCTCCCCTCTCTCAGTTGGTCATTATGGCGGCGGAGACATCTCTTGGCGACCCGAAACTGGGAGGGACTCTCGCCCGACACAACAACTTCGGCTGTCTCCGCTATCACGGAGCAACCACGCCTTGGGGTCTGCTCTCCGACGGACGAGTGTGGGCGGCCGGAAAGGATTGGTACTCCTTCCCCACTCCCCAGGTCGGTATGGCCGCCTTCGGTCGCTACTTGAAGGCCGGCCTGGACGGCTTCTACGCTCCCATACTGGCTGCAGCGAGTCCTGACTGGGAACGGTTCGCGGCTCTGTACTACGGACGGAGCGTCGGCGGATTCAGCAGCTACGTTAAACGACTCAATGCCATCGAAAGGAGCTTCCGAGCCGAGGCAGCCGAGTACGGTGTGAGCTTCTAGCTGTTCGCCTGTCTATAATCGGTCCGGACCAGGCCCGCTGGATTCTGCCGCGCCGCAAGAGAGAGCCGGATGCCGCCACCGCTTCGCATACTGTTCTACAGTGGCTCGATCGGCCTCGGGCACGTCACCCGCGACCTGGCCATAGCCGGGTCTCTCAGGGAACTGTCTCCCGGCGTTGAGATCGAGTGGCTCGCGTCCTCGCCGGCCCGCGAACTCCTCGCGGAAGCGGGGGAGCATCTGCATTCTGAGACCGGGAACCTCGCTGACGCGACCGAGGCTGCTCGGCCGTTCATGCGCCCGGCGACTTTCAATATAACCCGTTGGGCCGTGGCTGTCCGCAAGAGGTGGGCCGCGGACGGCCGGCTGGTGCTCTCGGTCATTGCCGGCGGTGGATATGATGCCTTCATCGGAGATGAGGCCTACGAAGTCGCCATGGCTCTCACCGGTGGAGCTTCACACCCCGGCTGCCCCTGTTTCATCCTCTACGATTTCCTGGGCCTCGACCGCATGACTCTCCATCCGGTCGAATGGATCGGTGTGGAAGCCATCAACCGAGCCTGGGCTCGTGATCCAGGAGGCCACTACCAGGCCGTTTTCCTTGGAGAACTCGATGATCTGCCTCTCAGCCCATTTGGCCGGCGTGGGGTCTCGCGGAGGATCTGGGCAGAGCGCAACACCGCTATCGTCGGCCACGCGCTGGCGTTCGATCCCCGAAACCTCCCCGAACGCGCCCGGCTGCGAGCGACCCTCGGATACGGCTCGGAACCCCTGCTCCTGGTCTCGGTAGGCGGCACCGCCGTCGGGCGTGCGTTGATAGAAAGGTGCTTTGAGGCCTTTCCTCTAGTGCGCAAAGAACTCCCCGATATCCACATGGTCGTCGTGACAGGTCCTCAGCTGGCCCTGACAAAGCGCAATCTCCCCCGCGACGTGGATATCCTGAGTTACGTTCCCAGGCTCTACGAGCACTTCGCGGCATGCGACCTCGCGATCGTGCAGGGTGGAAACGCCACTACCCTAGAACTGACGGCCTTGCAGCGGCCTTTTCTCTTCTTCCCTTTGCGCGTTCACTGCGAGCAGATGAAGCATGTGGCCGCGCGCCAGAAGAGACTGGGGGCGGGAGTACAGCTGAGCATTGACGGCACTTCGGCGACCGATCTCAGCCGGCACGTCCTTTCCGCTCTAAGCCGGGAAGTGCACTACCCTCCTCTGAGTTTTGACGGTGCGCGGGAGACTGCACAACTGGTGCTCGGCGCCGTCGTAGAAGGAGCCACCGGCTAGACACACCAAATGTCGGAGCCGGTGAGACCCTGCCGCCTCCCGGCCCCATGAGATGACCCGCGCCCTCCAGACCCGGCGCCCGGCTCCGCACACCGCTCCGCATCCAGGGCCTGCTCCTTCATTTGCCCTCGGAAGGTCCGGGGTGGACAATACGCGTACCTCCAAAACACACACTCGAAGGTGATTCGCGGATGTCAACGACCTCAGAGGAACTTGCTCAAGCCCGGCAACGCATATCGGCCGCCTACGACCCTCAGCTTTTCAACCAGTCAGCCCATCGGCTCGCAGACCTGCTGGCTCTCAATCTCGACCGCGCTCAGCGATCCGAGGGACCCGTTCTGCCCTGGATGGACCCGCCCGACGCGATCACCGAAGCAAGGGCGTCACTCCACCGGGCAGAGACATCGCCTGACGACTCAAGTGGGACGGATTGCCCCGAACGGTTCGCGCACCTCGTCACCACCATGCTCGAACGTGGTCTCAACCTCCAGGATCCCCGCTACATCGGCCACCAGGTGCCGGCACCCGTGCCCCTGGCAGGGCTCTTTGACGCGGTCGGCTCGGCCACAAATCAGTGCATGGCCATCTACGAGATGGGACCCTGGGCCACTGCAGTGGAGCAGGCAATGGTCCGCGAACTGGGGGAAGCCATCGGATGGGCTCCGGACAGCTTCGCCGGCAGTGCCACTCATGGCGGGTCCCTTGCGAATCTCACCGGCCTCTTGACGGCCCGCAATGTCGCCCTCGGTGAGGCCTGGGAGCAAGGCCTGGCAGATAGCGCCGCCCGGCCCGTACTGCTGGTGCACGCGGACGCTCATTACAGCGTAGCTCGGGCGGCGGGCATCCTGGGGCTAGGCAGCCGGAACACCGTCCGCGTGGGCCTCGACCGGCAGGGACGCATGGACCCGCGGCGTCTGGATGAGGCACTGACCCGGGCCCACTCCCTGAATCAGCCGGTGGTTGCGGTCGTCGCGTGCGCGTGCGCCACTCCCACCGGCGCCTTCGATCCCCTGGAAGAAATCGCTGAGGCCTGTCGTCGTCACGGAGTCTGGTTACACGTGGACGCCGCACACGGCGGCGCGGCCCTGCTGAGCGGGCGGCACCGCCATCTTCTGGCGGGTCTGGAGCAGGCAGACAGTGTCGTGTGGGACGCCCATAAGATGCTCTTCGTGCCGGCCCTCTGCACGTTCATCCTCTACCGGGAGAAGAGTCACAGTTTCGATGCGTTCCGGCAAGACGCGCCCTATCTCTTCGACCCGGCCGCCCCGGGAATGGCCGAATACGACAGCGGCGTCAGGACCGTTGAGTGCACCAAGCGGGCAACGGTTTTCGGCCTCTGGGGTGTATGGTCGCTGTTCGGCCGGCAGCTGTTCGCCGACATGGTGGACGTGACCTTTGCTCTTGGTCGAACGTTCTACGAGAAGCTCTCAGAAGCGGAGGACTTTCTCCCCCTTCATGTTCCCCAATGCAACATAGTGGTGTTCCGCCACATCCCGGCCACTCTGCGTGCCGCCCCCGCCGAACGGATCGGCGCCTTTCAACTCGAGCTCCGACGCCGGCTCATCGAATCAGGCGAGTTCTACATCGTGCCCTCCACAGTCGATGGCATAGGCGCGCTCCGCACGACGATAATCAATCCGCTGACAACCCCGGCGCACCTTGAGCAACTGCTGGACGCTCTAAGACGGCAGGGGCAGGAGCTCCTCCGAGGCTGACTGTTGCCGGGTGCGGTTCACTGGGATCGACCTTCTGCTCCCGCACGTCCGCTCTGTGCCGCTGGCGACTGGTCGACGCGGCCGGGTCCGAGGACGACGCTCGAAACTGGTACACTTCCGGTCGGCGCCCACGCCACACTTCGGGCGTCCTTTCTGCGGCACCGCCGTCAGATACCTCTGGGCCCGCAGGCCTTGGATGATGTTGTTTTTGGAGGTGGGACGAATTATGACTGAAACGGCTGGTATCCTTGAGCAATTCCGCCATCGCGCTCTGGAACTCGCCCGCGAGCACGGGCTCTGTGCTGAGACGATCGAGGTGGTTTCCGCCCGGCCCTTGTCGCCCGAGGAAGCCATCGGCAAGCCTGAACGCACCGACTTCCCGATTCTCAAGGGCAAAGAGTTCATGATGGAAGCCCGGTTCCGTGATTGCCGAGGTCAAGCCTTCACCTCATCTCCTGGGGTTTTTCAGGGAACGGTCGAGGAGATCCTTGGTCGCGATCTGGAGACTGACTTCGACCGGGCGCTGGTTGTAGCGACCGCCAATGCCCTCCTGTCCTACTTGGGCGTGGCACAAGGAACGGCGCACTGCCGGGACGACGGCCCTAAGCGATGTGCAGAGGGGCTGGTGGAGTACCTGACCGACCGCTTCGGTTCTCCTCGAGTGGGTGTCATCGGCCTTCAACCCGCGCTGTTGGGGGCTCTGGCCGGAAAACTGCCCGTCCGAGTGACCGATTTGGATCCCGACAACATCGGACAGTATCGCTCGGGGATCCTGGTCGAGAGCGCTGAGATCACTCGCGATATCGTGGAGTGGGCAGACATCGTGCTGGCGACAGGTACGGTTCTCGCGAACGACACTATCGACGGGGTTCTCTCCTCCAAACCCACCGTCTTCTACGGCGTCACGATCGGCGGTGCGGCAGTATTGCTCGGCCTGGATCGCTACTGCCCGTGCGCCGTCTGAGCGAACCGTCCAATATCTCGTCGCATAGGAAAGGTAACCCCAGTTGAAGGTCCTTGAGATCCCTGTGGAAAAATCGGTGGGTATGGCTCTTGCCTACGACCTGACCGAGATCGTCCCGCCCAGACACAAGAGAGCGGTGTTCCGACGCGGTCATGTGATCAAGGTTGACGACCTTGAGATTCTCCGCCGCATCGGCAAGTCCCAACTCAAGGTACTGGACCTCGCCCCGGATGAGGTGCACGAGGACGATGCCGCCCTCGACCTGGCACGGACCCTTGCGGGTGAGGGCCTGAGCGTGTCGTTACCCGGAGAGGCCTGGGCGGATGTTGTTACCGCGCGTGACGGACTCCTGAAGATCGACGCCGCCCGTATACACCGTATTAACCTGCTGGACGACATACTGGTGGCCACCATCCACGGCGGCTCGCCGGTGTTGTCGGGCCGGGTGGTAGCAAGAGCCAAGATCCGCGGTCTGGCGGTCGCGCAGGCTGTGATGGACGAGGCGCATGAGATCGCCTCGGGGATGAGCCCTGTGATCGAGGTGCTTCCCTACCGCACCGTCCGCGCCGGAGCGGTCATCACCGGTCGGGAAATCTACGAAGGCCGCATCAAGGACGGCTTCGGGCCTCTGCTGTCTCGCCGCCTTGGAGACTACGGTAGCGCCTTGGCCCACATCGACATCGTGCCCGATGAGGTCGCGCCTATTTCAACCGCCATCTACAACGCGGTCGCGATGAACCTGGACATGGTCCTGGTGACGGGTGGTGGCTCTCCGGACGACTGTACGTACGAGAGCATCTCCACGATCGCCGATGAAGTCGTGTCCTATGGGGCACCGGTATCTCCTGGAGCTATGACCATCCTCGCCTACATCGGCGAGATCCCGATCGTCGGGGTACCGGCGGGGTTGCTGGCTCGGCCCCGGGGCTTCCTCGATCTCTTGCTCCCTCGTCTGCTGGCCGGCGATCGGCCCACCAAAGCGGATATCGCCGCGTACGGTTATGGGGGTCTCTGTATGGGTTGCTCCGTGTGTACGTTCCCCGTCTGTCCGTTCGGCCGGTGACCTAAGAACCTCCTGCATGGACGGCGTCCCCTGGGGGGTATCGCGGGATCGATGATGAGCGAGGCTGGGACCTCCAGAAACGCCCGTGATGCGGCCCCTCCTCCTGGCGGCGGATGTCAGAGGATGTTCATCGCCGCAAGAAACCCCTCTCTCACTGCGGCGTCCACCCCGGCCGGCCGAGCGCAATCACCTATCTCTACCGTGGTGATGGCACCGCAGGCCGCCTTCAAACCTGAGGTGGTGTTGGAACGCATTCCGAGCGCATAGACGACGGTATCGGCCTCGATCCACTCCCGTATCATGTCTGCACGCTCCACCTGAACACCGGAGGCGCTGATCTCTCTGCACGCGGCATTCGTAAGGAGCTTCATGCCCACTCGATCCATCTCCAGCAGAAGCGCCTCTCGGTACATCCCGTAGGATTCGGCGGCCACCCGATCCAGCAACTCCACGACCGTGACCTCGTGACCGGTCTTCGCCAGATGCAGACCGGTCTCGCAGCCGGTCAGGCCACCACCGACCATCACGATCCGCTTCCCCAGCCCCGCATCTCCTTCGTAGGCCGCGAGAGCCGAGATGGCGTTCTCGATACCCACGATAGACGGTACCAGCGGTGAGGAACCAACGGCCAGGATCACGACGTCCGGCCCTTCTTCGAGGACGATTGGGGTCGTCGCAGAGGTGTTCAACCTCAGGTTGATGTCCCGCCTATCCACCTCCCCAACAAGCATGTTCTTAAAGTTGCGCAGATCCTGCTTGTTCACGTCGACGTCCGTGAACTTGAGGATGCCGCCCAACTGCGCGGTGCTCTCGACCAGCGTGACGGCATGCCCCCGGTCGGCCGCGGTGATGGCCGCCTGCATCCCGGCGACGCCTCCGCCCACCACCAACACCTTGCGCGGGCCGGCGGGCTTAGGCATATCCTCCACCGCCACGGGCAGGTTGGCCCTTGGATTGATGGTGCAACTGCCTACCTTCATGTACATGGGCTCGCCATCGTCCGGCCCGGTGTCATAGCCGGCCTCCGGGCTGCCGGGAAAGCATCTATAGCAACGGATGCAGCGCCTGATCTCCTCTTCTCTGCCGGCCTGAGCCTTAGCGGGGAGCTCAGGATCAGCGATCATCTGCCGGCCTAGGACGACGTAATCGGCCTTTCCCTCAGCGAGGATCTCCTCGGCCAACTCCGGCGAGTTGATCCCGCCGACGACGCCAACGGGCATCTTGGTGTGACGTTTGATCGTTGCGGCCAGGTCGACGTTGCAGCCGTGAGGCGCATACATCGACGAGAATTGATCGGTGACGACCGGATCGTTGTACACGCCGCTGGAGACGTGGACCATGTCCGCGACACCTTCCAGCATATGAACGAACCGCCCGACTTCGTCGGCCTCGATGCCCCCGGCCACGCCGTCGCGACCGCTCACTCTGCCCTCCAGCAGGAAGTCGGAACCGGCAGCCTCCCGAACAGCCTCGAACACCGCCAGAGGAAACCGGGCTCTGTTCTCCAAAGTCCCTCCGTATTCATCCGTCCGCTTGTTCCAGAGGGGCGAGAGGAACTGGGAGAAGAGCCAACCGTGACCGGCATGGATCAGGACGCCGTCGAAGCCGGCCTCCTTCATGAAGGCGGCGGCCGTCGCGAAGTCGTCGCAGACCTTTTTCATCATGGCCCGGTCCATCTCCTGCACCCGCTGACCGTCCTTACGGATGAAGCCCGTGGGCCCCCATGGGTCAGGTTGACCCGGCAAAGGGTCCTTCTCTCCTCCGGCGTGGGCCAGTTCAATGAGCGCCACCGCTCCGTGCCTCTTGATCAGTTCGGCATAGAGCCCGATCGCTTCAAAGTGCTTTCCCGACGGTCCGGTGAAATCGATGGGATCGAAGGGAATGCGCTCGGCGTCCGCAGAATTGACGCTGGTCTCGCCAACGCAGACCAGGCCCGCGCCGCCCTTGGCGGCAGCCTCCACCTTGCGGTAGGCCCTGGGCGCCGCCTCTTCATATTGGACCACCGCACCGAAGACCATCGGGGCGCAGGCGATCCGGTTCTTCAGAACGCGCGCGTTTAGCTGCAGAGGGGCGAACAGATGTCTGTAGATCATGGCGAAAGATCCTTTGTGCACTATGCGGTTCCCCCTCTTACTTCCCGCGTGACGCGATGCGTATGCAGAGATCGGTCAATTGGACGAACCGCCTCTGGTCTTCGCAAGGACATTCAGTCATCATTGTGGGGAGGCCACGAGACACGAGAACGGCGGGTCAAGGACGATCTGTAGGCGCTAGAACCGGCGGGAGTCAAAGACATGATCAGGCCTTATGTACGCTATCAGGGGCAGCGAGTCTATTTCGATCTGCCGCCGTCATGGCAACTGCTCACTTTGGCGGCTTTCGAGGATAGGCCGGCTCCGCCGGACGTGGTCGGCTTGGTCCGGGAGGCTCTGAAGCAGCCGGTCGGACATCCTCGTCTGGCTGAAGCCGTCGGCCCGTCTGACAAAATCGCGGTCATCATCGAAGACCCCTCTCGCTCTTCTCCGAAGCAGCTGGTGCTACGTGCTCTGCTGTCCGATTTGTCCGAGGCCGGTGTTACTCCGGACCAGGTCGTGATCGTCATCGCCCTCGGTACGCATCGCCGGCCCGATGCTGAAGAGATGCGTCAAGTCTATGGCGCGGATTTGACGTCGGTATATGAGTTCGTCAACCACGATTGTACAGCCCATGATCTGGTGCCGATCGGCTCCTTGCGTAGCGGGACGGTGGTCAGAATCAACCGCCGGGTGAGTGAAGCCGACTTCAAGATCGGAGTCGGCTCCATCTTCCCCCATCCCATGAATGGTTTTGGCGGAGGTGGAAAGATTCTCTTCCCCGGGGTCGCCGACTTTGACTCCATCCTGGAGCACCATCTCAAATACTGCTTTCGAGAAGCCTCGAAGATCGGGCGACTGCAGGGTAACCCGTTCTACGAAGAGATCAGCGAACTGGCCGAAGCCGCCGGTCTGGACTTCATAATCAACAGCGTCCTGGATCACAACGACCGCTTGTACCAGCCGGTATGCGGCGCCCCGGTGCAGGCGCATCTGCGGGGTGTCGAGCTGAGTCGCAAGATCCTCTCCATGCCGTTCGCTCGAGAATCGGATGTGACCATCATCAGCTCCTTTCCGTATTCCGAAGGCACCCAGATAATGAAACCGCTGGCGCCCGCTACCGAGATCACTCGCGAGGGAGGAACGGTCGTCCTGGTGTGCGACTACAGCGTACCCCTGGCGGACAGTTACCTCATCGGTTGCGAGACCTTCCGGAGCACCCACGCAGGCGCCATCAGACCGGCAGTGCTGGAGCTGTTCGGCTGCAACAAGAGGGTCCTGCCGGACGAGGCGCCGGAGTTCAACATGTCGGTGGCCCAGGCCCTTCTAGGCCAACACGATTTCAACGTGATCATCGTCTCAGAACAGATGCCTAGAAAGACCGCGGAGCGGCTCGGCTTCTCCTTCGCCGAGACCGTCGGCCAAGCGATAGACCTGGCCCAGGAGCTGCATCCCCAGGCCCAGGTCCATGTGGTTCCGTCAGGTGGAGTGATCCTGCCGGTGCTTGCCGACAGAACGGCCGCCTAGAGAACCACTTCTCACTGCATCCGGTATCGCTGCAATGCGCCGGGGTCAAGTTCGATCCCCAACCCAGGTGCATCGGTGATGCGCATGTAGCCGTTCTCGACGACAGGCGGCTCTTGATAGATGACATCCCACCACGGCATGTACTCCACCATGAAGCCGTTGGGAACCGCGGCCACGAGGTGCGCCGAGAATTCGTCAAAGAGATGGCTGGCCACCGGGATCTTCCATGCATCGGCCATCGCCGCTACCTTCACCCACTCCGTTACGCCACCCACTCTTTGCAGATCCACGATGAGAGCGTGCGCGGCCCTCTTCTCCAACAACCCTCGAAACTCGTACTTGGTGCAGAACGTCTCCCCGGCAGCTATGGGTATGGCGAGAGCGCTTGCCACCCGGCACAGGTCCTCGGGATCATCACTCGCCACAGGGTCTTCCAACCATCTGACATCGTACGGCTCAAGAGCCCGCCCGATCTTGACTGCCTGTGGAACCGACCATGACCAGTTGGCATCGACCATGATGTCGATATCGTCGCCCACCGCCTCCCGCACCACCCTGAGCCGTTCAACCTCCGCAGCCAGGGGCTTGTCCCCCATGTTCATCTTCACGCATCTGAAGCCCTGGCCAACCAGTGCAGCGGCATCCTTCTGCAGCTCGTCCAAGCTCCAATCTCGAAAGAGCTTGTGGCTGGCGTACGCCGGGACTTCGTCCCTATACCCACCCAGCAGGCGGCTCAGAGGCATCCCCAGCGCCTTGGCCCGGATGACCCAGAGTGCGCTGTCGATGGCAGAGAGAGCGTAGATGCCGTACCCGCGATGCCCCATATGACCGGTCGCCTCGAAAAGCGTGGCCCAGGCCTCCTCCCAGCGGAAGATATCCTGCCCTAGGATCACTTCCCCCACTTCGTCAACAGCCGCCTTGAGCGTCTTGACCCGCTTGTCCTCTTCAGAGAAGGCTATTCCGAACCCATTTACCCCTTCATCGGTCATGACCTGGACAACCACGGGATTGAATCGGGAGAACACGCGAGACTTGTTGCCCACAAACATAGGCCGGTCCAAGGGAACCGAAAGTGCAGTAGACCGGACTTCTGTTACTTTCATCTCATATATCCTTCCCTAAACCGGTTGTCCCGTCGGATGCGCCTGCAGCCACATCCGCAGATGCCAGAGTACACGGC
>JAAYCW010000176.1 GCA_012729575.1 Actinomycetota bacterium
CACTAGCGACAGGGTGAGTGTATCCTCCTGCTAACGAAATCAACGTCGCTCCCGATATAGGGATGGTGGGACGGGGGCTGTCCCGTGACAGACCGAGTCGACAGACCGGGGGAAGAGACAGGGCTGGTGCGCACTTTCGTCATCTCCGACGCCCACGGGCATCCCGCACTGATCGAGCATGCCTTGGAGCACGGTGGATTCGAACCGGGCCTCGATCGTTTCGTGTACGCCGGCGACCTGCTCGACCGGGGGCCCGATGCCGGTGGCTGCATAGCACTGGTGGAGCAATACGCGACAGAGGTCCTTATCGGCAACCACGATCTAGCCGCGCTGTTCGGCTTCTTCATCTTCCCGCAGAACGCAGACAGCTCCGGCTACAAGGGGTTCCTCAGGCAGAAGGTGCTTGCCCCGCAGTCTGCGAATGCGTGGAAGATGGCGGCCTGTGTCGACAGCGTTCTCATCACTCACGCCGGTCTCTCGGTGGAGTATGGCCGGTTCTTCCGCGGGGATTGCGGGTGCGATCCCGTCCGGTTGGCCGATCACCTGAATGAGGAGTTCCGTTGTCTGGTGCAGCAAGAATCGTGGCCGGGCGATTGGGAAGATCACCATCTATTGGGCGAACACGGTCCGTTCTGGTTCAGACCTTGGCCACTGTCGCATCTGCTTCCTCTGACCGACTGCGTCCAGGTGGCGGGTCACACGCCGCCGCTCACATATATCGAGATACCAGGGTTTCACATGATCGACCCCGGTGTCGCCGCCGGCATGGAAGACCCTCGACACTTCCGGTATGCGGTCATAGAGGGGGGAAAGGTCCGGGTGGAAGAGGGGACGGGCGCGTCGGCCGGCACCGCCGTCGGCTCTGAGGAGCCGGCTCCCGCCGTTCGGGATTGAGCAGCCGGAGGAGTGGATCTGCCGTCCGGCCCGGCTGCTAGCATTGTATGCATGGCGATACCAGGCATCTCAAAATCACGCTTCACCGACTACATGGAGTGCCCAAAGCTCGGCTACATGTCGTGTCACCGGGAGCGATTCAGGCAACTCGCCGACCCGCTTGATTGGATGGCCCTTCATCTGATCGGGGAGGGTAACCGGGTGGGACGACTGGCCAGAGAGCGTTTCCCGGGGGGGCGGCTCGTGGAGCATATCTACGACCTGGGCAGGGCGCGTGTGGAGACGGCGGAGGCGATGGCCGACGAGAGGGTCGGCTACGTGTTTGAAGGCGCTTTCGCCTGCAACGGACTCCTCTGCCGGGTGGACGTGCTTCGCAAGCGAGGCGGGCGGGAAGTGGATCTCATCGAGGTGAAGGCTGCCAACGCCGTCAAGCCCGACCATATTGGGGACGTGGCCTTCCAGGTGGGTGTCCTCGAGGGTGCCGGATGGTCGGTGCACACGGCGGGCCTCATGCACTTGAACCCCGACTATGTCCTTCCGGATGCCGCCGGGGAAGCCGATGGGAGAAGGCGGCGCGGTGGTTCGTTGAGCTATGATCTCCAGTCTCTGTTCGTGGTCGAAGACATCACAGAGGAGGTCGGTCGATGGCGGTCGGAGCGGCTGGGAGCTCTGCTGGAGTCCATGCGCGCCGATCTTGCCCGGACGGAACCGCCTTGTGTCCCGCTGCGCAACTCCTGCAGGGGGTGCCCTTACTACCGCAGGGTATGCTCGGTGGGCGCGCCCCATCACCCGGTCTGTGAGCTGGTGGGCATCCGGTCGGAGCTGATTGCGGCTCTGCACGACACAGGCATCGAGGACCTGCGGGACGTGCCCGACGATTTCCCGGGGCTGGGGGATAGGCAGCGATTGGCTCTCCAGGCGGCACGGACCGGGTCCATAGCTTTCGACCGGGAGGGGATCCGCGACCTGTCGAGTGAGGTCGTCTATCCGGTGTGGTTCGTGGATTTTGAGACCTATATGCCCGGCCTGCCGGTGCATCAGGGTATGCGGCCCTGGCAGCAGATCCCTTTCCAGTGGTCGCTGCATGTCCTTGATGAAGGCGGGTCTCTCCGGCACGAGGAGTTCCTGCGTGTGGATGGCGCCGATCCCCGGCGGGCATTTGCGGAGACCTTGACCGGCGCTATCGGGAACGTGGGGTATGTCGTTGTGTACAGCAAGGGCATGGAGTCGACTCGGCTGCGGGAACTGGCCCGTGATTTTCCCGATCTGAGCGATGGACTGCTGGCCATCGATTCGCGGATAGTCGATCTGCTACCCATCGTGCGAGGTTCGTGTTACCACTTGGACTTCCATGGCAGCTTCTCACTAAAAGTGGTCACGCCGGTCTTAGCTCCTCATGTGAGCTATACGGATCTCGGACTCAAAGCCGGCACGGAAGCGATGGAGGCCTACGAGCGCATCATCAGCCCCTCCACTCCGGATGCCGACAAAGTGCAACTGCGGGCACAACTGCTCGAGTACTGCGGACTTGACACCCTGGCCTTGGTGGAGGTGTTCAGGCGTCTGTTGGAGGAGATGGAGACGGGATGATGCCGTCTGTTAAGGTTGCCCCGGCCCCGGAGGTACGCGGTGCTTGAGGTTCTGGCCATATGCGCGATCGTTCTCTTGGCGGCCACTGTGATCCTGCTGGTCGCGTTGCTGCTGCGCGACAAACGGGTTTCTTTGGGCGCCGCGCTTCGTGATCTCGAACGCGGACAAGAGCGCGCGCAAGGACTTCTTCGGGAAGAGATGGACCGCAGCCGGGAGGAGGTGGCCAGAACCAGCCGGGAGGTCCGCGCAGAGCTGGCCGCATCGGTGAGGGACTGGGGAGACTCGGCGGTCAACAGTGTCGGCCTCTTGGGGGCGCAGCAGAAGAGTCAACTCGATACCTTCGTTGAGCAGCTGGTGACCCTTACCACGAGCAACGAACGGCGCATGCACGAGCTGCGCCAGACCGTGGACGGACGGCTGCGTCAGTTGCAGGACGACAATGCCGTCAAGCTTGAACAGATGCGCCAGACCGTGGACGAACGCCTCACCGCGACTTTGGAGAAGCGTCTGGGAGAGTCGTTCAGACAGGTGAGCGAGCGGCTGGAGGCGGTGCATCAGGGCTTGGGGGAGATGAAGACCCTGGCCGATGGTGTGGGCGACCTGAAGAAGGTTCTCTCGAACGTGAAGGCGCGGGGGACTTGGGGAGAGGTGCAGTTGAGCATGTTGCTCGAGCAGGTGCTGGCCCCCGATCAGTATGAGGCGAACGTTGCCTGTAAGGCCGGCAGTGCCGAACGTGTGGAGTACGCGATCCGGCTGCCTGGCCACGAGAACGCAGTTGGGGCGCCGGTGTGGCTTCCGATAGACGCGAAATTCCCCGTGGAGGACTACCAGAGGATGCTCGAGGCTGATGGACGGGGCGATCTCGCGGGTGTGGAGCGGGCTCAGCGAGGGTTGGAAAGCCGGGTCAAGCACGAGGCCAAAGAGATCCAGAGCAAGTACTTGGATCCGCCTCGCACCACCGATTTTGGGATCATGTTCATGCCCACCGAGGGTCTGTATGCCGAGGTACTGCGGCATCCGGGTTTGGCAGATGCCTTGCAGCGCGACTGCAGGGTCATCGTGGCAGGTCCTACCACGCTGGCGGCATTGCTGAACAGCCTGCAGATGGGTTTCCGCACGCTGGCCATCGAGAAGCGATCCAGCGAGGTCTGGCAGCTTCTAGGCGCCGTGAAGACACAGTTCGGGCAGTTCGGCGGCCTCTTGGAGAAGGTGCAGAAGAAACTGGACCAAGCCTCCAGCACCATCGAGGATGCCGCACGCAAGAGCCGGACCATCGAGCGCAGGCTCAAGGATGTGGGAGAGGTTTCGGGGGACGGTGACGAGATGCCTGGAGCGGCTGACGGCAGTGCTGAGCGAGTGGGGTGGGCTGTCGATAGACCGGGCACCACAGGTACGGGGATCAGTGAAACCAGTGGCAGCAGGGACGATGCCGGTCAGATCCCCAGCTCCTGGTAGACGCTACGCACTAACTCGGTGCCGTACTTCTCTTCCAGGCGTTTCACGACGAAGTGGCCGCGTGCCACGTCCTGGAAGTGGTCCATGAATAGGAAGTTGATGGTGCCGCCGGTCAAGGCTCCGACCACGGGGATCAGGCGGACGGCTGCCTGTTCGGAGACCACCACGCCGAATCGCGAGGCGATCTGGGCGAGCAGCCGTACAAGAGCCGGTGCCCCTCGCTCGGTTAGGCCTTTCCTTGCGATGTGGTTGGCGGCTTCGGAGACGTACTTGGAGAGCGCTCCCCGAACCATCCAGTAGCCGGTCTCGGAGGCATCGTCGGCCCGGTTGCCTCCTCCAAGTGCGAAGACCTCCAAACAGGACAACTGCACCTCAAGTAGAGAGACATCGTGGCCCTCCGCGCGGGCGATATCGGCTATCGACCGGAGCATGATGCAGGTGGAGATGGGTAGTTCCAGCGGCAAGGCGGCAACGCCGGCGGCGCCGCCGGCCGCCCCCGTCCCGGCAACAAGGGCCTTGTGCAGCAGGTTGTGGGACCGACAGACCTTCGGGTGGCGCCCCATGGTCTTGATGGAGTACTCCAAGCCCTTGAAGAGAGCTGTTTCGGTGGCCAGAGCGATCGTCTCCTGCCACCGGGCGGGTAGCATCCTCAGGCCGCTCTCCAGCGGCCGACCTACCGTGTCGGAGATACGGGCGGTGAGGCCGGGATGCTCAAGGAACCTCTTAGCCCGGCGTAAGGCCTCCACGTCCTCGGCGCTCATCACGATGGACTCCAGGACCTCAGAGAGCGGGATTGCTTCATACATCTCGTCGTACGCGTCGTCTTGTGCTTCGTCGTGCAGGTTGTCGCGCATGTTGTCTGGAATCTCTGGCATTAACCGGGTCCTTCCGCATTTCCACGTCGTCTTCGTTCCCGCCGCCACCACAGCCACCACATCCCGAAGAGCAGTAGCGCGAGTACGAAGACCACTAAGATGGGGACAAGGATAGCCACCGCAGTCAGTGTAATGGCGCCGGTGTCCTCGACAGCGCTCACCAACGGCGCCCCCACGCCTCCGGTGGAAGCGTTGACTACCGTTCGGGTGGTGGCTTTGGCCACATGGGTGCCGCCGGCGAACACCACGCCTATGAGAACCAGCAGCCAGGGGCTGATGTCGGAGCCGCTTCCCGAGGCGGCGACGGCCACTACGCCACCGGCGGCCGGTCGGATCACCGACTGGACTATGTCGTTTGCGTGGTCGACCGCAGGGACCTTGTCGGCCACGATCTCCACGACGAGCAACACCACTACGATGGCGATGATCCACCAGGAACCGAGAATGTCGAGAGGTTCGCGCAGGGAGAGCCAACCGAAACGCTCGGCGAGCGCGACGGCAAGAAGGGGGATGTATGCGTTGAGCCCGGCCGGGATGGAAAGGCCCAGCGCAGTCAGGATATCCAAGGTCACCTCCCCGGTGGCATCGTCGCTGGCAGGATAGCATGGGGTCGCGTCGGCCCACTGTCACGGGAGCATGGGGTAACATGTGTCGGCCGACCGACGGCTGTGGTCGAGGAGACGCTACCAATACCAGGACGAGGTGCCATCGATATGACCGCCGAGGACCATACAGAGCGGTTGCGCCGACTGAAGAGCCAGGCTCGTTTCGAGGGTGGGCCGGAACAGATCGTCGCCCGTCGTAGGCGGGGCGCAGGGAGTGCGCGGGAACGAGTTGTGCGTTTGTTGGACTCGCACAGCTTCGTTGAGTTGGATGTGTTCATCAAGGGTGCCGTCACCGGTCATGGCAAGATCGATGGTCGGGACGTCTACGTGTTCTCAGAGGATGCAGAGACGTTGCCGGGAGCGGCAGGGGAGATGTTCGTGCGCAAGATGGCCAAGATCGTGGACCTGGCCATGAAGAACGGCGCGCCTCTGGTGGGACTGTACGACAGTGGCCGGGCTCGGGGAGGGGCCGGCGCCGGCTCATCCGCCGCCCGGGCGGATCTGTACTTCCGCAACGTCATGGCTTCAGGACTCATACCGCAGATAGCCGCCGTCATGGGACCCTGCACGGGGTCGGCGGCATATTCTCCGGCCTTGGCCGACTTCACCATCATGGTCAAGGGCGCCGGCCAGGTCTTCTTGAGCGATCCGGCTCTGGAGGAAGGGGGAGGAGATGCCGAAGCCGGTCTGGAGCAGCTGGGAGGCGCGCGGACGCACAGTGAAAGGAGTGGGTTGGCTCATCTGGCGGCCGACGACGAGACCGACTGCTTGGACATGATCCGTCGGCTCCTTTCCTATCTGCCCCAGAACAACCTCGAGGATCCACCCCGGACCGACCTCTTCGACCCGGCCGACCGCACGGATGAGGAACTGGAGAGACTCAGCGCCGCCGACGTGGACGCGTCACACGATGTGCGCGCGGTATTGGAACGTGTTCTGGACGAGGGCGAATTTCTCGAGCTCGTGCCCGAGTGGGCCAAGAACGTGGTCATCGGGTTTGCCCGGCTGGGAGGGAGGCCGCTGGGCGTTGTCGCCAACCAGCGTGGCTACCTCGACGGGAGGCTGGATGTCGACGGGGCCGCGAAGGCCGCTCGTTTCGTCCGTTTCTGCGACGCCTTCAATCTCCCGCTTCTGACCCTCGTGGATACGCCCGGCTTTGCGGCTGGGAAGGAGCAGGAACATGCCGGGATCGTCCGGGAGGCCAGCAAGCTGGTCTACGCGTTCTGCGAAGCCACGGTACCCAAGCTGACCCTAGTCATCGGACGGGCCTACGGTGAGGGCTTCGACGCGATGTGTTCCAAGTACGCCCGTGCCGACTTCAACTTCGCCTGGCCGGCGGCCGAGATCGGAGCCGGCGCTCCCCAGGGGATTCTTGACCGCCAAGATTCCCGTTCACCCTTTGAAGCCGCTCTCAGCGGGCACCTAGACGATGTGATCGAACCTGCCGAGACCCGGCCGCGGTTGATAGCTGCGTTGGGGGCATGTGCGTCCAAACGTGAGGGCCGACCGCCGAAGAAGCACGGCAACATCCCTCTGTAGTAGAACTCAACACCGGGAGGCCCGCCTCAATGCCGACCTCTAGTCACCCTGTTCATATAACTGATCTGGTGATGCGCGACGCTCACCAGTCGCTGCTGGCTACGCGCATGCGGACGGAAGACATGCTGCCCGTAACTGAGAAGCTCAACCAAGCGGGCTACTGGTCTCTGGAGATGTGGGGCGGCGCCACCTTTGATTCGATGATGCGTTTCCTCAACGAAGACCCGTGGGAGCGGGTCCGGGCGCTCAAAGGCGCTTTGCCCGACACCCGGCTGCAAATGCTCCTCCGGGGTCAGAATGTCGTTGGTTACCGCAACTACGCTGACGACGTTCTGCGGGAGTTCATCCGGTTGGCGGGGCAGGCGGGCATCGATGTGTTCCGTGTGTTCGATGCGTTGAATGATCCCCGCAACATGGCTGTGGCGATCGCGGCCGTCAGGGAGAACGGTAAGTGGGCCGAGGGGACCATCAGTTACACCAAGAGTCCCGTCCATGACGTGCCGTCCTTTCTGGCTTATGCCGGCGAGTTGGTGCAGATGGGCGCTGAGAGTATCTGCATAAAGGATATGGCCGGTCTGCTGGACCCCAACGACGCCTATGAATTGGTGAGCGCGCTCAAGTCGGCGTATCCAGAGGTGCTGGTGCACATGCACTCGCATTACACATCGGGCATGGCCTCAATGGCCTATCTGAAGGCGGTGGAGGCGGGAGCGGACATCCTCGACTGCGCCATCTCGTCAATGTCTATGGGGACGTCGCACCCGCCGACGGAATCGATGGTGGCCGCTTTGGCCGGGACGGAACGAGCTACGGGGATGGACCTCGCTGTGCTGGAGGAGGTCTCCGAGTACTTCCGGACCGTCCGGAAGAAATATGTTGCTTACGAGAGCGCCTTCACCGCGGTCGATCCCGCTGTTCTCCTATGGCAGATCCCGGGAGGGATGATCTCCAACCTTTCGTCGCAACTGAAGGAGCAGGGGCATCTGGAGCTGATGCCTGAAGTGTTGGCCGAAGTGCCTCGGGTGAGGCGGGAACTGGGGTATCCGCCGCTGGTGACTCCTACCTCTCAGATCGTGGGCACGCAGGCGACGCTCAACGTGGTGATGGGGCGCTACAAGATGATAACCAAGGAGACAAAGGCATACGTACAGGGGTTGTACGGCCGTGCGCCGGGGCCCATCGATCCCGAGGTCCAGAGACTCTGTATCGGTGACGAGACTCCCATAACGACGCGTCCTGCCGACTCGCTCGACCCGGAACTCCCGAAGCGTCGGGCCGAGTTGGAGGAATTGGGCATCGCCTTCAGCGAGGAGGATCTGATCTCGTACGCGTTGTTCCCCCAGGTAGCTCTGGAGTTCTTCGCCCGGCGGGACCGTGCGGAACGGCCGCGAGAGGAGTTGGCGGCTCTGGCGGCGACGGTGGCCGATCTCCTGGGCGTCCGGGAGGAGGCATGCCCGGCTCCCCAAGCGGTAGCGGCCGCGCAGGCAGAGGTGGCCCAGCCGGCGGCCGCGCAGACCGGCGGTGCGGAATCGCCGGAGTCGAAGGCCGGCGCCTATGTGTACGCTGCGCCCGGGTCGGCTTGGGCTGCCGCCGGGCGCCAAGACCAGATGGCCGGCCGCCCCGTCTCGTGGAGGTATTGACGTGAGATTCAAGATCCACCTCGACGGTGTGGAGCATGAGGTCGAGGCCACTGCCGACGGGAAGCTCGTGCTGGACGGTGAGAAGCTGCAGGTGAAGGTCACATATCCGTCGGACGATCGGCGCGCGGTGCAGGTGGGTGACAAGATCTACGACGTCCGCGTGGTGGAGAACTGTGCCGACACCGGTATCGTGATGCTGGAGGTGGCGGGGGAGCGTGTCCCAATGACGGTGACCGACGTGGCGAAGGCCGCGCCGCCTGTGCTGGGTGCGATTCCCGGCGGGGCGGTTCCGGTTGGAGCATCGGGGGGCGCCGCCGCTGCGGGAGCGGCTTCTCCGGTGAGCGTCCCGGGATCGAGCGATGGAGGCGGTAGAGGAGAAGGCTCGTCCGGAGCGGTGGAGGACGTCAAGGACGGCATCTGGGCTCCGGTTCCCGGCAAGATAGTCGAGGTGTTCGTCAAGGCCGGCGACGTGGTTGAGGAGGGAACCGCTCTGCTGGTTCTGGAGGCCATGAAGATGGAGAACGAACTACACGCGTCCCATGGAGCGACCGTAGCGGCGGTGCTGGTTAGGAAGGGTGATCAGGCCGAGAAGGGTCAGTTGCTGGTGGCCTTTTCCTGAAACGGCCTGCCGGGAACTGATGAAGTTCTGGCGCCGGGGCGCCGAGCCGGTTGGGGCGGGCGCCGGCACGTCGGCCGCGTTATGCCCGTCAGCCCGCGTCGGCCCGAATGGCGAGGGCGCGGTCCTGCGCCGCCGCGGCGTCGGCTCCCCTTCCCATCTCGGCGTAGAGTGCGGCCAGATCATCGAGGCCTGCTGCAAGGTCGGCGTGCTGTGGGCCTAGATTGTGCTCTCGGATGTCCAGCGCACGCTTGTAGAGAGGTTCTGCCTCCAGGTAGCGCTTCTGGGCGCGATATGCCTCGGCGAGGTTCTCCAGACTGGTGGCCACATGGGGGTCGTCTGGGCCCAGGGTGGCTTCTCTGATGGACAGGGCCCGGAGGTGCAGCGGCTCAGCCTCGGAGTAACGGTTCTGAGCGTCGTACATCACGGCCAAGTTCCCGAGGCTCACAGCTACGTCGGGGTGGTCCGGCCCCAGACTGCCTTCGCGGATAGCGAGTGAGCGTCGATAGAGCGGTTCGGCTTCGTCGTACCGCTCTTGAACCGAGAGTAGTACGGCGAGACCGTTCAAAGCCAGGGCCACCTCAGGATCATTCCGCCCCAGGGCTTCCTCGCCGACGGCCAGTGCTTCCCTATACAGCGGCTCCGCCTTGTCATGGCGCCCCAGTGCGTAGTAGACCTCCGCCAGGCCGTTCAGACTGGTCACGAGGTCCGGGTGCGCCGCCTTGAGGTTGCGCGTTCGGATGGAGAGCGCTCGTTCGTATAGCGGCTGCGCTGTTTCGTACTCGCCCCGGATCCGACGCAGATCCGCCAGATGGGTGAGGCAGGCTGCTACCTCGGCATGGTCGGGACCGTAGGCCTTCTCCCAGATGACCAACGCGCGCTGTTGAAGCGCCTCGGCTTCATCGTACCGGCCGGTAGAGGCCCGGAGGAGCCCTAGACCGGTCAGGGTGGCCGCGACCCGGGGATGCCCAGGGCCCAGCGCTTCTTCTTGAATGGCGAGAGCACGCTCGTAAGGCGGCTCGGCCGCAGCCCCATCGTTTGACGCTGCCTGAAGATCGGCCAATCTCAGCAGACTCGAGGCGACCTCAGGGTGGCGTGGTCCGAGCGCTTTCTCGCGGATGGCCAGAGCGCGTTCGTGGAGAGCCCGGGCCTCCGAATCGCGACCCTGCAGCTGCACGACGTCGGCGAGGACGCTAAGAGTGGTGGCCACGTCCGGATGGTCGGGACCGACCGCTCGCTCCCAGGCGGCCAAGCTGTCGGCAAAGCGTCTCTCCGCCTCGGGGTAATCTCTCCGGGCCGTCGCCAAACCGGCCAAGTTGTCGAGACTCGGGCACAGCCTGGGATGCCCACTGCCCAGCGCATCCTCTCTGATGTGGAGCGCCCGCTTGAAAAGAGACTCAGCTTCGGCATAGTCCTGCTGGGCTTGGCGGCAGGCGGCCAGGTCATCCAAGGCGACCGCGATCTGCACGTGGTCGCAACCGAGGACTACCTCCCGGGCTGCGAGCACCTGACGGTAGAGTGACTCCGCCTCAGCCCAATTGCCCTGACCGGCACATGCACGGGCAAGGTTCTCAAGGCTGAGGATCGTGTCCGGATGGCCCTCGGGCAGTGTCTCTTCACGGAGGGCCAGTGCGCGGCGGTGAAGCGGCTCGGCCATCGCAAACCATCCTCGCGCGTCATAGAGGACGGCCAGGGACGAGACGGCCGAGGCGACCGCCAGCTGATCGGGCTCCGAGGTCTGCTCTTGGGCGGCCAGGGCCGCTTCGGCGGTCCCCAGAGCGCGATCGAGATCCCCCTCTTTGAACAGGAGGGATACTTCCTCGGCCAGAGCCTGATATGCGCGGAGTTCAGAAGCTGCGTCCATGGCGCGAGAACTGTATAGGCTGCCCGGCCCCGCGTCAACCATCTGCGGGAGTGGACGGCACTGAGGCTCACGGTGAGGCTGCGGTAGGTAGCCCCGGTTAGGAACTCGCTCAGTTGACAGGAGATATAGTTTTGTGTGAAACTGTTTTGTCCAAAATGGTCAGCGTGGCCTCTGGGGGTGGTCCCGCTCCCTGACGGTCCGGAAAAGGGGGGACCACACACAGTATGACCATGCCTAACCAGTCTCCCCCCATTCCCGGGCCACAACTCGACAACGTCGATCATCTGACCGTTCGTGTCTTTCAGGCCATGGGCAGGTTGATGCACCTCCACCGCTTGGCCATGCAGAAGATGGTGACGGAGAGGGGTGTCCAGCCTCCTGAGATGATTGCTCTCTCTCTGCTTCGGGTCAATAACGGCGCCACCCAGAGCGAGCTGGGCGGCGTTCTTCACCTGTCTCCGCCGAGGGTCAGCACCATCTTGAGCTCCCTTGAGGAGAGTGGCGCGGTCGTGCGCCGCCCTGACGAGGCCGACCGGCGTCTCACCAGAGTCTTCCTGACGGCTGAAGGCCGTCGCAGAGAAGAAGAGCATCGGGCCATCTTGAGTGACTTCGTCGAGGGGACTATCGGAGCCTTGTCCGAAGCCGATCGGCGTGAGCTGGAACGTCTGCTTGGAGAGCTGGCCGAGCGGACGCAAGAAGTGCTGGACGATGGTTCAACCGAGGAGTCCGGGGGAGGCGTCCCGGCCGGATGACACGACTCCTTATCACTTACCTCAAGCCGTACTGGAAGGAGATCACGGTGGTCTTCTTCCTTGTCCTGGTCCGGGCGGTCACCAACCTCTATCTGCCCACCCTCAACGCCGACATCATCAACGATGGCGTCGCCAAGGGTGATACCGGATACATCTGGGAGGTGGGCGGTTACATGCTCCTGGTGACCCTACTGCAGGTCATCTGCACCATCATCGGCACATACTTGGGAGCTAAGGCGGCGATGGCCTTCGGTCGTGACGTACGGAGCGCCTTCTTCCGTAAAGTGGAGAGCCTCTCCCAGGGCGAGATTAACCGGTTCGGCGCCCCTTCGCTCATCACGCGCAGCACGAACGACGTCCAGCAGATCCAGATGGTGGTCGCGATAGGTCTCTCGTTGATGCTGTTCGCGCCCATGATGCTCATCGGGGGTCTGTTCATGGCCCTCCGCCAGGATGCTCCTCTATCGTTGACCCTGGCCGTCATCCTGCCTCTGATGATCATCTCACTGGGGCTGATCATATGGCGGGCACTGCCCTGGTTCCGGTCCATGCAGGTCAAGATCGACCGGCTCAACCAGGTGATGCGGGAACAGCTCAGTGGGGTGCGCGTTATTCGGGCCTTTGCCCGGACCGACTATGAGGCCCGTCGTTTCGAGCGCGCCAATGCGGAACTCACCGAAGTGGGTCTGCGGGTCATGCGCCTGTTCGCCATCATGTTCCCCACGCTCTTCGGGATCATGAACTTCTCCACCATAGCGATCATGTGGTACGGAGCGATCCGCATCGACAGCCTGGAGATGCCCATTGGCAACCTGACCGCCTTCATCGCTTATGTCATGCAGATACTCATGTCGATCATGATGGCCTCCATGCTGGCTTCGTTCATTCCCAGGGCATCCGCGGCGGGGACGCGCGTGCAGGAAGTGATCGACGTAGAACCCGGCATCGTCGATCCTGCGAACCCGGTTATGATCCCCAGCCTGGCTGGAGAGGCCAGGGGAGTTGTCGAGTTCAAAGACGTGGAGTTCCGCTATCCCGGGGCGGAAGAAGCGGTTCTCACCAACGTCAACTTCACAGCCAGGCCCGGTCAGACCACGGCCATCGTGGGAAGTACAGGGAGCGGCAAGTCCACGCTCATCAGCCTGATTCCGCGTCTGTACGACGTGACCTCGGGGTCCATCACCATCGACGGGGTCGATGTGCGGGATATGGACAGATCAGATCTCTGGAGTCACATCGGCTTCGTTCCACAGAAGGCCTTCCTGTTCTCGGGTACGGTGGCCAGTAATCTCCGCTATGGCGATGAGAAGGCCACCGACGAGGAGCTATGGCGCGCGCTGGAGGTAGCTCAGGCGGCAGAGTTCGTGCGGGCCATGCCCGCCGGTCTCGAAGAGCCCATCATGCAGGGCGGCACCAACGTGTCGGGAGGTCAGCGGCAGCGGTTGGCGATCGCACGCGCACTCGTGAAGAGGGCCGAGATCAACGTCTTCGACGACAGTCTCTCGGCGCTTGATTTTAAGACCGACTCGATGTTGCGGGCCGCCCTCAAGCGGGAGATCACCAACGCCACGATGTTCGTTGTGGCCCAGCGGATCAGCAGCATCATGCACGCCGAGCAGATCATCGTGCTGGACGAGGGCACCATCGCGGGCCTAGGGACCCACGACGAACTCATGGAGACCTGCAAGACCTATCAGGAGATAGTGTACTCGCAGCTCTCCGCGGAAGAAGCGGCATGAGCGACGGACGGCCAAGCGGGAAGAGTGAGAGCGCGGGCGCAATGATGCCCGGCCCCGGCCGCCGAGGTCCCCGAGGCGGGCACCACACGCCGGGTCCCCCGGGGCTGATCGGCACCGGGGACAAGCCCAGGCACTTCAAAGAGTCGTTCAAACGTTTGGTGCGCTCGTTGCGGCCGGAGCGCGTTCTGATAGTCGTGGTCATCGCGCTGACCATCGTCAGCGTCGCCTGTCAGATCGCGGCACCCAAGATCATGGCCGGGGCTACCGACGACATCTTCGCGGGTGTCATGAGCCGGCAGATCAACGGTTATGCGGGTGATTCCTGGACCAAGGAGCAGGTGGTCGCGCAGCTGGAGGCCACCGGCGAGACGGACATGGCCAAGATGCTTGCCGAGATGGAGCTCCGCCCGGGGCAGGGAGTCAACTTCGCCTCCGTGAATAGAGTGCTCCTTATCGTGGTGGCCGTCTACCTGTTAAGCGCGCTCCTTGCCTGGCTCCAAGGCTTTCTCATGGCAGGTATCGTGCAGCGCACCGCATATAAGTTGCGCCGGGATGTGGACGACAAAATAGCCCTTCTACCGCTGAAGTACTTCGATAGCCACGCCCGAGGCGACATCCTTAGCCGTTTGACCAACGATATCGACAACATCCAGCAGACCATGCAACAGGTGCTGATGCAGATCATCCAGAGCATACTCACCTTGATCGGCGTGCTGGCCATGATGTTCTGGATCAGTCCTTTGCTCGCGTTGATCTCGCTGATAGTTCTGCCGGTCTCGGCGGTCATAGCTATCGTGATCGCCAAGCGGTCACAGAAGCAGTTCGCGCGACAGTGGGATAGGACGGGTGACGTGAACGGCCATGTCGAAGAGATGTTCACCGGACACAACATCGTGAAGACCTTCGGGCGCCAGCAGGAGGCCATCGACACCTTCGATCAGCACAACGACGGTCTGTATGAGGCCAGCTTCAAGGCCCAGTTCATCTCGGGCATCATCATGCCGGCCACCTTCTTCGTGTCGAACCTCAACTACGTGGCCGTCTGCGTGCTGGGCGGGCTCCGGGTCGCGAATGGGACCATGTCTCTGGGCGACGTGCAGGCTTTCATCCAGTATGTGCATCAATTCGGCCAGCCCATCTCTCAGGTCGCAAGCGTGGCGAATGTCATGCAATCGGCAGTGGCTTCGGCCGAGCGGGTCTTCGAACTGCTTGACGAAGAGGAGGAGTCGGCCGACCCGCTGCCTCCGGTCGTTCTCGAGCAGGCTGCGGGGCATATCGTCATGCGTGACGTCTCCTTCCGCTACGTTGCCGATACGCCGCTGATCGAGAATCTGAACGTTGAGGTGCTGCCCGGGCAGACGGTGGCCATAGTGGGTCCGACAGGTGCGGGGAAGACCACGCTCGTCAATCTGCTCATGCGCTTCTACGAGATCGACGAAGGCAGCATCACCATCGACGGTGTCGATACCCGGGACATGAGCCGGGATGGTCTGCGCCGGCTGTTCGGGATGGTGCTACAAGACGCCTGGTTGTTCTCGGGCAGTATTCAGGACAACATCGCCTACGGCAAAGAGGATGCCACCTGGGACGAGATCCAGGCGGCCGCGGAGGCGGCCCACGTGCATCATTTCGCTCGGACGCTGCCCGATGGATACGAGACCGTAGTCGAGGATGACTCCACCAATATCTCCCAGGGTGAGCGACAACTCCTCACCATCGCCCGCGCCTTCCTGGCCGATCCGCAGATCCTCATCCTGGACGAGGCGACCAGCTCAGTTGATACCAGAACCGAGGTGTTGATCCAACGCGCTATGGCCAGACTGCTGAAGGGGCGCACCAGCTTCATCATCGCTCACCGGTTGTCGACCATCAGGGAAGCCGACGTCATCTTGGTCATGAACGAGGGCGACATAGTGGAGCAGGGGACGCATCACGAGCTGCTCTGCCGGAAGGGCTTCTACTACGACCTCTACAACAGCCAGTTTGCGGAGGCGCTGGAGGAAGCCTGCTGACGGGCCGTGTGGCGGGGCCGGTTGACCGGCGGGCTGAACGGCCTATCGACGGGGTGTAGAGGCCGACGCTTGACAAGGGGGCCCGTGTGGGTGAACCTTGCGCGAGTTTTCCGGCGGCGGCCGAGGTTGTGTGCTGGACGAGACGCGCTGAGGAGCATGTATGGACTTGCAGCCGAGGGGCTATGACAAGGTAGTTCAGCTGGTCGAGAAGGGAGTGACCGTCCCCAATCCTTTCAGCCTTGATATAGGCGACGAGGTGGACGCGACCCGCATCTCCGGGGATGGCGTGACTATTTACCCGGGATGTCGCATCTACGGAGCGCAGACGGTGATCTCCGCCGGGGTGAAGCTGGGCGCTGAGGCGCCGGTCACTTTGGACGACTGCAGGCTGGGCCCGTCCGTGGAGTTGAAAGGGGGCTACTTCAAGCAGTCGGTCCTCCTGGAAAAAGCCAACATGGGCTCGGGCGCCCAGGTGCGAGAGGGGTGTCTGCTCGAGGAGGAGGCCAACGGCGCCCACTGTGTGGGGCTCAAGCAGACCATCCTTTTCCCCTTCGTCACCTTGGGCAGCCTCATCAACTTCTGCGACTGTCTCATGGCCGGCGGCACCAGCCGGAGGGACCACAGTGAAGTGGGCAGTTCCTACATCCACTTCAATTACACGCCTGACGGCGACAAGACCACCGCCTCCTTGTTCGGCGACGTGCCACGTGGGGTCATGCTCGACCGGCCGCCCATCTTCCTGGGTGGGCAGGGGGGAGCGGTCGGTCCGGTGCGGGTGGGCTTCGGCACGGTGGTGGCTGCGGGCTCGGTACTGCTGGAGGATGTACTCGACGACGGCCAGTTGGTGGCCGCCGTTCCCCCGCCCGGCTTCAAGCGGGTTCGTCGCCCTCATGCCTATAAGAACCTGGTGCGGGTGGTGCGCAACAACGTGGTTTATCTGGCCAACCTGGTGGCTTTGGAGGAATGGTACAGAAGAGTGAGGAGGCCCTTCTTCGCCCGTCAGGAGATGGGAGAACTCTTGTATGCGGGCGCGCTTGAAGTACTGGCGCTGGCTAAGGATGAGCGGCTGAAACGTTTGACCGCCATGGCCGGCAAGGTGCCGGCGGCCGAGTCGCCGGGGAAGGACTTCAAGGAGAAGGCGGGCGAGCTCTGTGAAGTCTTCACCGAAGCGGCCGCCGTCCGGGAGACCGGCCCGGAAGGGCTGGAGTTCTTGGGGGCAGTGGAGTCGGGGACCTCAGCGTCCGCCGGCTACCTGGAGACCATACAGGGACTCACACCCGAGGTGGCCGCCAGAGGCACGCGGTGGCTGCAAGAGATAGTTGACGGACTCTGCAGGGGAGCAGATTCGTGCTTCCCGTCGATGAGCCTCTTCGGAGAGAGGGCGTAGAAGCTTCACACGATATACAAGCAGCAAGTACCTGTTGAGAAGATGCATACCTACTGAGGAAGGGGCGGCGATGGGCAAGTTGTTCGGCACGGATGGTATCAGAGGAGAGGCCAACCGCTACCCCATGGACGCCATGACGGCTTTTGCCGTGGGTCAAGCCATGACCCGCGTTCTAAAGAGGTCGGGTCACACCACCCGGGTGATCATCGGCAAGGACACTCGTCTATCCGGGTACATGTTGGAGAGCGCCCTGGAGTCTGGAGTCACTTCCATGGGCGGGGTGCCTTACCTGGTGGGTGTCCTGCCTACGCCGGGCATCGCCTTCATCACTGAGAGTATGCGCGCGGACGCGGGCGCGGTCATCTCCGCGTCGCACAATCCCTACCAGGACAACGGTATCAAGCTGTTCTCCGGCGCCGGCTTCAAGCTGTCGGACGCGCAAGAGACGGAGATCGAGGAACTGGTCTTCGGTGGCAAGCTGCCGGATATGGTGCCGCCGCCCCACGACATGGGCCGGGCCTACCGGCTGGAGGACGCACCCGGACGTTATATCGTATTCCTGAAGAACACCTTCCCGCGGACCCTTTCGATGGAAGGTCTGAAGATCGTCCTCGACACAGCGAACGGAGCCACTTATCGGGTGGCGCCGGACGCCTTCACGGAATTGGGGGCGGAAGTCACCGTGATCCACAACGAGCCGAACGGCCTCAACATCAACGAGGAGTGCGGCTCGCAGCACACGGACGACCTCAAGCGGGCTGTTCTCGAGAACGGGGCTGCCATCGGCCTCGCCTTCGACGGCGATGGCGACCGCCTGATCGCCGTGGACGAAAAAGGCAATGAGATCACCGGCGACCAGATCATGATCATCTGCGCGAAGATGATCAAGGAAGAGGGCCGCTTGAGGAACGATCTCTTGGTCTCGACCATCATGAGCAACATGGGGCTGGGTGTGGCCTGCAAGAAGTACGGGTTCAAGAACCACGCGGCCAAAGTGGGCGACCGCTATGTCCTCGAAGATATGCAGCGTCTGGGTGGGGTCATAGGGGGCGAGGAGTCTGGGCACGTCATCTTCCTCGACCATCACACGACGGGGGATGGCATTCTGACCGCCATGCAGTTGCTGGCCGCTATGCTCAAGGCGGAGAAGCCTCTGTCTGAGATGGCGGGCCTGATGGATGTGTTTCCCCAGAAGCTCATCAATGTCGACGTCAAGAGCAAGCCCGATATCCAATCGATCCCAGAGCTCGTGGAGGCCATCAAGCAGGTGGAACTCGAGCTGAACGAAGAAGGCAGGGTCTTGGTCCGCTACTCGGGCACGCAGAACATGTGCCGGGTCATGGTCGAAGGCCCCAACAACGAGATCACGGACAAGTACGCCGCGCAACTGGCGGACGTGGTCCGCGCGACGATAGGCTAGGACGACGGATGTCTTTTCGGGTCTTCATCACCCGCGATTTCGACCAGATGAGCCGGGTGGCTGCCGGTATCGTGGAAGCCGATATCCGGGGCAAGCAGGCGGTCCAGGACGGCTATGTCCTCGGACTCGCCACCGGCAACTCTCCCACCGGTCTCTACAAGCATCTGGCCAAGGCCTTCAACGAGGGCAGGCTCGATGCCGGACGCGTTCGCACCTTCAATCTTGACGAGTATGTGGGTCTGCCGGGGGAGAACCCCCAGCAAAGATGTCTGCACTGCGAGTCGTACAGTTACTTCATGATACGGGAGTTGTTCGGCCTTCTGGAGGGCAGCAGTTTCCTGGAGACCAACGTGCCGTGGGGGACTCTCATCGACCAGGAGGAACTGGTCGCCGCGCTTGCCGAGAGTCCGGAGCATTACGAACTGCAGGGAGCGGACCAGGGGAAAGCCGTTGTGATCGCCGAGGGGGCTGACGGCCTGCTGGGGTGGATCAAGAGGCACGTCCTCGATGACTACGAGGCGAAAATCAAAGCTGCGGGCGGTGTCGATCTGCACATCGTGGGCGTGGGGGGCCGGGGGCACGTGGCCTTTCACGAGAGTGGGATCCCTTTCCGGGGCAACCGCATGCTCTTGGTTCGGTTGGACGACAGCACGGTGGGTAATGCCGTGCGCGACGGCCACTTTCCCAGCGTCGAAGAGAGCCCCCGCTACGCGATTTCCATGGGGGCGGAACTGGTGTACGAAGCGCGTACCGTCGTTCTCTTGGCGAACGGTGCCCGCAAGACCGGGCCGGTGGCCGAGTCGGTTCTGGGCGGCGTGACGTACGAGGTACCGATAAGCTACGGTCAAGACTACGCAGCGGCAGGCGGAAACCTGATCTACGTGCTGGACGAAGCGGCGGCGGCGGAAGTGTTAGCCCGGCAGGCGGAGGCAGAGGCCAAGGGCTGCGAGATCGTCGACATGCGCTCCGAATCGTAGGGGCGCTGATGGAAGAGCGCATCGTCGGGCTTGTCGCGGAGCGTGGACCTCAGACCGGGGCCGAGTTGCGGGAGGCGCTGGGCGAAGAGGGTTTTGCTCAGTGGAGGGCCTGCGTCCGCTCGGACAGGCTGGCGATCCGCAGAGTGGGGCGCCGCTATCTCAGGCTTGATCAGAGGGTTGAGGGATACGCCCGGCTCTCCCCGTCCATCCTCCGGGAGTTCCTCACCTACTCAGTGGTGGGGCTGGCGGACGATCCCGCCCCTCTGGAGGCAAGAACGGCGGCACTTGCCGCACACATCAGGGAGATCAGCACGGCCAAGCACAGACTGGCTGAGCGGTTCATCGACGAGATAGGCGCTCGAGTAGCGGATGATGGACGGCAAAGAGAAGGAACGAAGACGCGGGTGCTGGAGGATCGCTTCTGCGTGTTGCTGGCCGGCGACATCGTGTACCAGATGGCGCATGACGCGCCCCGTCCGGAACGGAGCACCGGCCGCATGGTCAGGGGCTCCGACCTCGATCTGGTGGTGATCACCGACGACGACGTGTCTCCTGAACTGGTGAAGAGTCTTGACGACTCCATATACCAACAGAAGTACCGACAGCTCATCAATCCCTCCATCCGCGAGGAGATCGACTACACCATCAAGCCCATCAGCCGGCTGAGAGAACAGGCTCGCTTCGATACCTTCAGGCACATGGTGCCCTGCAAGATCTTAGATGAGGCGGTGCACCTCTACGGCAGCGAGAGACTTTACCGCGCGGCTAAAGCCCTCCTTGTGGAGCACGGCATCCGTGAACGGCTGGCGGCTCTTGAGGAGGAGGCCGTGCGCCTGCGCGACCAGGCGGAAAGCCATCTCCTTAGTCGAGACGAGAAGAGCCTGAGCGGAGACGAGCTCTATCTCTTCTACACCTCGGAGGAGTCGGAAGAGTTCGAGTAAGTCTTCATCTGCCCCGGCCGCGCTCCCCAGCCGGTCCGGTCGCCTGCAGTGTCAGGGGGCGTTCGTCACCCGCGGCACTCCCAGATCTGCGGACGGAGGTGTTTGGAGCTGGGAAATCGGTAGGTCAGCGCCTTCTTTGCATCACTCTTGGGACCCATGGAGAGCGTGGCGGCCGTGGGCGTCACCTTGATGGTCATAGGTAGCTCCGGATAGCGGGCCCTCAGGATATTCGCCAGCAGCAGCGCCTTCTCCGCCCCGTCGCCGCGGCCGTAGTTCCACACCTCGTCGGGTTGGGCCAATCGTCCCGGCTCGTCATAGATGGACTCTTCCACCAGACCTCGTATTGCCTGCACCGCGGCTCGATCGGACATATCCGCGCAGGCCGCCACCGAGACCGGGCAGCGTTCGAGCGCCGCCTTGAGGAAGGGCTGAGGCTCGGTGCGGTTGAGGTCCCGGTAGGCGTAGAAAGCGAGAGCCGCCAACTCGTTGCTGTCGCGCAGTGACTCGAGGCGCGCGACTACGTCGGCGCGCTCCATCCCCACCTCAAGGCCCAGAGGGGGCTGGTCGCGCTCGAAGGACTTGGTCGCCGGGTCGGGCAGACGGGGATGGGTCATGCAGAACCGGCGAAGCTGCTCGATGGCGTCCTGGGTGCGAAGGCAGGAAGAGGCGACGTTGTCCACCATTAGAGCGAACCCCTCGTCGGTCCTGATGTCCACTCGTTTCTCCTTCACCAACTGTTCGAGGTCGTCCAGGATGATGCGGTCGCGGAGAGGACTCAGCTCGAAGTCCTCCGCCGGTATCTCGGCCAGCAGCTTCTCCCTCGTCTCGTCGTTGAAGCGGTAGGGGAGGGAGTACTCATACGCCAGCAACTTCTCCATGGCGATGTAGTGATCCACCTCGAACTTGCTCCAGCGGACCTGGAAGCACTCCTGTAGGTGGGTGCTATGTCGGACGAAGTTGCCAAGTATCTGCGGAGTGAGCGGCGTCTGCAAGAAGCGGCGAAGCTTTCCGGCGAAGTCCTTGAAGGAGCCGGGACCGATGGTCGCTCTGTCGAACAGGATGTGGATGAAGCCGCTCTCGTGAGCGACTACGGTGACGCGCTCATTCTCCAGGGCCCGGCGCGCCTGAGCCGAAAGTGCCGTCCCGTTGAACCACATGTTCTTGGTGACGATCCGGCGATTGTTGGTCAGCACGCCTTGGCCGGTGTCGAGGAAGTTCTGGGAGTGGAGCGGCGTAGCCATGAGGTAGATATCGCTCAGGGGCATCTGCACCACCACGAAAAGGGCGGCCGCATACAACGCTGCCAGGGAGACGCATTCGCCTGCGCCGGTGTCGTAGGCCGGCTTGTGGCGGAAGGCGTCCATCGCCTCTACGGTCTCTGTCTTCCAATAGGGTATGACGTCGCCCTCGTATCTATCGAGGCCGAAGTGCGTGCGGATGTCGATGTCGAAGTAGTACTTATCGCCCTCATACCCGAAGAGGGCGTTGGATTGAGCCAGCGCTTCAGGACCCACGTAATCACGAAACCGGTCTATCTCGCGTTGCTTGTCGGTGAGGCCCCAGGTGTCCAGATCCAGGTTGAAGGCATAATGATCCATGATGTACTGCTTCAAGCGGGCGATCCGCCGGTAGGGAGTCATGCTCTCCAGCCCCGAGAACCACGGATCGGAGCGCCACTCCCAGATGCGGGGCGACATTATGTTGGCCAGGACCAGGCTGTACATCAGCTCCGGGAAGATGAACACCTCCATGTCGGAGAGCGTCACCGCCGCCGACTTCCGTTCGAGGTCGCGAGATGACTCCGGCTCGTGGCCGGAAAGGCCGGCGGGGGATGCGGTAGTCATCATGACGCCCTTCACCCGGCCGCCAGGACCTGGACGAAAGTCTCTTCCATGATATCCAGCCCGCGATCGAGCGTATCCCATTCGATAGTGAGAGGCATGAGGGTCCGCACCACGTTGTCATAGGTGCCTGCCACGATGCTCATCAGTCCATTCTCGAACAGTCGGGCTCGGTACGCCTTGGTCAGGGCCGTCGCCGGTTCCTTAGTCACAGGGTCGGTCACCAACTCCATGCCGATCATAGCCCCCAGACCGCGCACATCGCCTATCTGCGGGAACCTTCGCTGCATAGCGGAGAAGCGGTCCCCGACCCGGCGCCCGATTTCATTGGCGCGTTCGGGGAGGTTCTCCTCTTCCATGATGTCCAGCACCGTCAGGCCGACCGCGCAACTGAGCGGGTTGCCACCGTAGGTCCCCCCGATGCCACCTGGATGGACGGCGTCCATGATCTCAGCTCTGCCCGTGATGCCGGCTATGGGATATCCGGCCCCAAGGGACTTGGCCGTAGTCATGATGTCGGCCTCCACGCCGTAATGCTCCATGGCGAAGAGCTTGCCGGTGCGGCCGAAACCGGTCTGGACCTCGTCGGCTACGAACACGATGCCGTGCTCCTCGCAGATAGCTTTGAGCCTGCTGTGGTATTCGAGGGGTGGCACGATGAAGCCACCCTCACCTTGGACCGGCTCCGCGATCACGCAGGCGACCTTGTCGGGCTGGAAGAGGTTCTCGAAGCCGCGCCGCAACAGTTCGGCACACTCCACCTTGCAGGCAGGGTACTTCAGGTTGAGCGGGCAGCGGTAGCAGTAGGCGTAGGGTATGCGGTAGATCTCGGGAGTGAACGGACCGAAATCCCTCTTGTACGGGGAGATCTTCGACGTGAGGCCCATGGTCAGGTTGGTGCGGCCGTGGAAGGCATTCTCGAAGACCACGATGCCTGGGCGGCCGGTCGCGCACCGGGCGATCTTGACGGCGTTCTCCACCGCTTCGGCCCCTGAGTTGACGAAGTAGCTGCGTTTGGGTGAGTCCCCAGGAGCTTTCTCGTTGAGTCGGGCGGCTAGGCGGATATAGGCTTCGTAGCCCATGACGTGGACACAGGTGTGGGCAAAACGGTCCAGCTGGGCGTGAGCGGCAGCCATTACCTTCGGATGAGAGTGTCCCACGTTCAGGACGCCGATGCCGCCTGCGAAGTCGATGTACTCGCGACCTTCGGTGTCCGTGACGGTGGCGTTCTTGGCACTCGCTACCAGTGAAGCGGTCGCGGTGGCCACACCACGGGGAAGAGCTTCGGCCCGCAGTTTGACAAAGTCTGTCTCCATAGTCTTGATCTCCCTGGATCTCGGTGACGTCAGTCGGTCGGTGGTATTCGTCATCTGCTGATGTTCGTTATCGGGTCGGAGCCTGGTTCCGGGTCGGTGGGGATGTGGTTCACCGACTCGCTCTCCGGCCGAGAATCCGGCTTCGGTGCAGCCGCCGGGGCGACTTCAATGGGCGGGTCGGCGGCACCGATCCGCTCTCTGAGCGCCTCCAATTTCCTGCGGGTGTGGGCAGGCTGGACGAAGTGGAACTCGAACAGAGACTGGAGCACGTCGAGGAGCCACTCAGGCTCTCCGGGCTCTACCTCAATCAGAGCCTCGGGGTGAAGACTCTTGTGACCCTCAGTCTCAAGTCTGGCCACGCGGCCCAGTGTCAGGAGCGCCTCACCCAGATAGGATGGTGTCTGCTCGGATGCGGCTGCGCGCCGGATCTGCTCGGCCAATCCGCCGCCGCCGGCTTCCATGTGCTTTGCGAGGAACCGTTGGAGCAGGCGCCGGCTTATGGCAGCAGAAGCCTCGGGACTGTCGGGGAGGACACGGGCGGCCGTACGGTATTCGACCTCGAGGTCGCGAGGGATATCGTCGCTCAGTCGGGGGCGACAGGATCCCGGCCACACCGGATACGAGCAGCCATCCTTGATTCCGATATCGACGATCAACCGGTCGCAGGCCGGGCAGCGGGCCGAAGAGACCTGCCACGTGCCGTCCGTGTCTTCTCCCAGAGCGAAAACGTGCGGCTTCAACTGCACGTCGACCCGGCAGTGAGGACATTCCATGTTGTTAGCCTCCTTCGCTGCTGATAAGCGCCTGCAACTGGGGGATGCAGCAGAACAGAAGGATACTTCGCCGTGACCGCCGGCGCCAACTCGTGAGCCCGCCGTGCTGCCCGCCGTCGCCGGCCGCTGCGCCCCGGCTCCTCTGCACTTCACCCTGAGCTTAACCCCGGGTGTTCCGCTTCAGAAACCGCATCGCCGGCCGATGAATATAGAGTGAACCGATACCAACGGACCGAGGAACCGATGCATTCGAGTACCGGCGCGTCCCAGAATCTGCGCCTTGGCGACATCCTGGTGGAGCAGGGGGTCATCTCCAAGGAGCAATTGGGCGAGAGTCTTCAGTATCAGCGGGAGACCGGAGCCAGACTGGGTGAAGCTTTGACAGACCTGGGATATGTCGCCCCGTCCAAGCTGCAGCAGATCCTCTCCTGGCAGAGCCTGTACGGCTTGGTGGCGCTCACCGAGATCGTTCCCAATCCCAGCGTCTCGGGAGTGCTGACCGAGGCGTTCTGCCGGGCGCGGCGTGTCCTGCCGCTTGATCTCCAGCGAGATGGCGCCTTGGTCCTTGCCATGGTCGATCCGGCCGATATCGTCACTATCGACGACGTGCGGCTGATCACAGGGTTGGAGGTCGCTCCGGTAACGGCTACGCAGACCGCTTTGAATGAGGCCTTCGCGGTCGCCTTCTCCCAACGGGGTAGATTGGAGAGCGCGCCCGCCGACGAGGATTTGCATACGGAGCCGGAAGTGCGGCGCATGGCCGAATACAGTGAAGTGGTCTCTCTGGTGGAGGAGATCATCTCGGCAGCTATACGTCAGAACGCGTCCGACATACACTTCGAACCCCAAGCTGAAGGCACGACGGTGCGTGTGCGCGTGGATGGGGTGTTACATCATCTGACGGACGTGCGTAAGGAATTGAAAGAAGGGGTGGTTTCTCGCATCAAGATCCTGGGTGACATGAACATCGCCGAGAGGCGGCTACCCCAGGACGGTCGGGCGACCTTCCGGTCGAAAGACCACGACGTCGATCTGCGCATCGCCAGCATTCCGACGGTGTTCGGCGAAAATGTGACCATCCGTCTGCTCGACACACAGGCGGCCAACATCACCCTTGAAGATCTAGGCATGAGCGCGGGGGAGCTGGAGGAGTTCCGCAGAGCCCTGCGCAGGCCCTGGGGGGAGATCCTGGTAACGGGACCGACGGGCTCCGGCAAGTCGACCACCCTGTACGCGGGGTTGGAGGAACTGAGCCACCCCGGCATCAAGGTCTACACGGTGGAGGACCCCGTGGAACGCCAGATGCCCGGCATCATGCAGTCTCAGATCCGCTCGAATATCGGCCTCACCTTCGCCAGCGTACTGCGGGCGTTGGTGCGGAGCGATCCGGACGTCATCATGATCGGAGAGATAAGGGACTACGAGACGGCTCTGGTTGCCACGGAGGCCTCGTTGACCGGCCACCTGGTGCTCTCCACGCTTCACACCAATGACGCCGCTTCCGCCATCACGCGTTTGATGGAGATGGGCGTTCCCTCCTACTTGATAGCCTCCGCCTTGGAATGCGTGGTTGCTCAGAGGCTGGCCCGCCGATTGTGTCCTCACTGCCTGAAGACCGTCCGCCTGAAGCCGAGCAAGATGACGGAGGCGGAACGCAACTTCTTCGGCCCTCGTGCAGTGGAGATTGCAGAAGCTACAGGATGCAGGTTCTGTTTCAATACCGGGTACCTGGGGCGGGTGGGTCTCTTTGAGGTGCTGCCTGTGTCCCGGGAGGTCCGGAGGCTCATCCTCGATCAAGCGTCGGCCGACGAACTGCGAGACGCGGCAAAGCAGGCTGGGACGCTGTCGTTACGCGAGGACGGGCTCCGCAAAGTGCTCGCCAAGATGACCACCGTGGCCGAAGTGGAGCGAGTGACCGCCTGATCGGCCGGATCGCCCCGGGGTATTCATCCTTTTTGGGGCGCTTCGCGGGTCCTCATCGCCTGTTCTGGACTGACACTCCTGCGCATCGCGGCGTGCTGATGATCGACCGTCCGGCGCAGGCTTAGGAGCGACCCGTGCGGGGTATGCAAGCGGCAGATGAGTGGCAAAGGCGCTCGAGCATCACACGGGAGGTCTGGAGTAATGGCGTACGACATATCAATCATCCGTCCGGAGATGCGCGCCGAGGCGGTCAAACGTCGGGGTGATGGCTGGAGTCCAGAGCGCAGAGCGGCGGTGAAGAAGGGTCTTCATACCTTACACACCCTGGAGATCATGGCCACTAACATCTACAAGTGCCAGATCACCTCTAAGGCTTCCGATCTCAACACGCAGCTAACCGCGGCCATGTGCAACGAGATGACTCACATGCAGGACTTCCAGACCAAGCTGTACGAACACGGTTTCAAACCCAGCAAGCTGCGGTGGGCGTACTGGATGGTCGGCTACGTTTTCGGGCTTGGCTCGCGGATGCTCGGTACCCGGCAGATGTTGAAGACAGGTGTGTGGACGGAGACCAAGGCGGTCCACCATTATTCGCAACTGTTGGAAGACATTGAGTGGGACGACGACACCCGGGCCCTCATCGAGAAGAACCAGGCAGACGAGCATGGTCACATCCAGCGCTGGGATCGCCTGCTCGAGCACCCCGAAGAGCTGAGCTGAACGGGCTTGGTCCGGCGGGGCGAACCCGGCCGGTGAGCGTCCGCTGCGGACTCTCGCTCCGGCTCTTGCGTGGTGGTATGGTGAGAATATGCTACTGGGGCACTGCAGGCAGACGGTCTTTGGGTCACCGGACGGACGGTCATGAGGGTACTCCTCGTACAACCCCGGCAGCGAAGACGTGCCGGTTTCAAGGCGGGGTTCCGCTCCATGGCTGTGGTGGAGCCCCTTGGCCTTGAGATGGTGGCGGCCGCCCTGCAGGACGAGCACGAGGTCGCGCTGATAGATCTCCTGCCGGGCGTTGATCTGGATAGGACCGTCGAACGGTTCTCTCCAGACGTCTGTGGCATAAGCTGCTCCTTCACGGTCGATGTCGACCGTTCACTGGAGATCGCGGCCGCGGTCAAGACTCTGAAGCCCAAGGCATTCGTCCTTGTGGGGGGGCACCACGCCTCACTCAACCCCACCGATTTCGCCGTGCCCTCGGTTGACGCCGTGGTGGTGGGTGAGGGTGAGGTGACTACGCCCGCACTGGTACGAGGGTTGAGTCGCGGCGACGATCTTACTTCGGTCCCCGGACTGGTGCTTGCCACATCTGCCGGCCAGAGGGCCACGGGTCCACGCCCCCTGGTAGCCGATCTGGATACGCTGCCCCTTGCCGCACGATCCTTGACTCGCGGGCTGCGGAAGAAGTATCACCTGGGCGTGCGGGGTCCTCTGGTCAGTCTGGAGACCTCGCGCGGGTGTCCGTATCGCTGCACTTTCTGCAGTGTGTGGCGGTTCCACCAGGGGAAGGTCCGTCTCAAGAGCCCGGAACGGGTGGTGGACGAGCTCGAAACGGTCGGGGGGAGGAACGTGTTCATCACCGACGATAACTTCCTGGCGAGTGTCCCTAGGGCGGATAAGATCGCCGATCTGTTGATGGAGAGGGGCATCAGAAAACGGTTCATCTTCCAGGCTCGGACCGACTCTATCGCTCGTCACCCAGAGACGGTCGCCAAGCTGAGGGAGGCCGGGTTCGCCACCGTGTTCCTGGGCCTGGAGAAGATCGATGCCGAGGGCATGGCGAGCATCCACAAGTCCAATACCGTCGAAAGCAATGAGACGGCTCTGGCGGTGCTGAAGAAGGTGGGGGTGAATATCTTCGGCACGTTGATTGTCGACCCGGACTACGATGAAGGAGACTTCGGACGGCTCAGGGAGTACGTGCGCCGTCACGCCATACCGAATGCCTGGTTCACCGTCCTCACCCCGCTTCCGGGTACGGCTCTCTTCGACGAGGTGAGGGAATTGCTGACTACGCGGGATTGGGAGATGTTCGACCTGGCGCATGCGGTCTTGCCTACGAAGCTTGGATTGGAGCGCTTCTACCGGGAGTACGCACGGCTCTACACGGACGTCTATTCGCCTAAGGTGTTGGCGAGACGCACGTGGAATGCAGTGTTCAACCGGCAGGGCCGGAGCATCGGCAACCTGCCCGGCCCGGCTCTCATATGGAAGAGTCTGGAATCTTTGCGCTGCATGACCGATCCACGGGAGTACCTGCTGGGGCACGCAAATGGGTCGAGCGTCTCGGGTGATCTTTGAGGGAGATTCCGGGGTGCCGTCCTCGGAAGCGGAAGGAGGGATCATGGCGCGTTGCGATGAGATGCGTGAGGGCGAGGTGTACTACTGCGAACACTGCGGTTTGGAGATCGAGGTCCTTGAAGAGTGCGTCCACGAAGAGGGGGAGGAGGCAGAGGAGGTTTGCCGCATAGAAGGCTTCGTCTGTTGCGGTGAGCCGTTGACGCTTCGGGAGGACTAGAGTTGGCGAGATACACCGTCGGGTGGCTGCCTGGGGACGGGATCGGGCCGGAGGTGCTGGCGGCCGCGCGCGTGGTGTTGGATCGCCTCGGGTTCGACGCCGAGTACCGTGAGGCCGACATCGGCTGGGAATGCTGGCGGCGGGAGGGGGATGCGTTTCCCCAAAGGACCATCGAGTTATTGAAGACCGTCGATGCGGCTCTCTTCGGGGCGATCACCTCGAAGCCCTTGGGCGCGGCTGAGGCTGAGCTCAGTCCGTCACTGCAGGGGAAGGGTCTCACCTATCGGTCCCCGATCGTGCGGATGCGGCAGTCTTTCGATCTCTTCGTTTGCCTGAGACCCTGCAGGGCCTATCCGGCCAATCCACTCAACTACAGAGAGGGCATCGACCTGGTCATTTTTCGGGAGAACACGGAAGACCTGTACGCGGGCGTGGAATTCCGGCCGGTACCGGAAGAGCTCGCCGGCGTGCTTGATAGGCTCTCGGAGAATTTCGCACCCTTCAGTGCCCTGGCGGAAGATGAATACGCGGTCTCCTGCAAATTGAACACCCGGGCGGGGTCGGAGCGTATCGCCCGGGAAGCCTTTAATTTCTCCAGGAAGCGCGGACGCAGGAAGGTCACAGTGGTGCACAAAGCCAACGTGGTGCGTGCCACGGATGGCATGTTCTTGGAGAGTGCTCGGCGGGTGGCCGAGGACTACCCGGATGTGATGATTGACGACGCCAATATCGACGCGGTCTGCATGTGGCTGCTCAAGGATCCCTTCAACTATGACGTGCTCTTGGCTCCGAATCTGTACGGGGACATAGTCTCCGATCTGTGCGCTCAGATGGTCGGCGGCTTGGGGTTTGGATGTTCGGGCAACATCGGCAGGGAGCTGGCCGTGTTCGAGCCCACCCACGGGTCGGCTCCGAAGTACTCCGGAATGAACAAGGTTAACCCCATAGCGGCCATCCTCGCGGCCAAGATGATGCTCGAGTGGCTGGGCGAGGTAGAGAAGGCCACTCGCTTGGAGGAGGCGGTGGCGGCGGTCATCGCCGAGGGCACCGTGCGCACTTATGACATGGGCGGAACAAGCACAACCGGCGAGATGGCGGAGGCGATCGCGAGCATACTGTGAGTCGCGGCTGAACCATTCGGAGGGCCTGGGAGGAGGAGGGGCTGTGAAGAAGACGACGGTTCTGCGTAAGGCCATCATGGAGCGGAGGGCGGTCACCTTGCCGGGGGCGCACGACGCCTTCAGTGCCAGAGTGATCGAGCGGTGCGGGTTCGAGGGCGTCCAGGTGTCCGGATACGGGGTGGCGGGATCACTGCTGGCCAGGCCCGACGTGGGTTTGGTGCAGATGAAGGACGTCCTTGACGTCACCTGGAATATCGTGCAGGCGGTGGATATCCCTGTGATGGCCGACGTGGACACCGGCGGGGGGAACGCCGTCAACGCGGCCTGGGTCATCGAAAGGCTAATCGCCCTGGGCGCAGCCGGCATGAACATCGAGGATCAAGTCTTTCCCAAGCGTTGTGGGCATATGGCGGGTAAAGAGGTCATCGACGCCGAGGAGATGGCCGGCAAGGTGAGGGCGTGCGCTGCGGTGCGAGACCGGCTCGACCCGGACTTCATCATCAACGCCCGCACCGATGCTTTCGCCGGCTTGGGACTCGACGAGGCCGTGCGGCGCTGCAATCTATACTTGGAGGCCGGGGCCGACCTGGTCTTCGTCGACGGTATCAGGACTCGGGCGGATATCGAGCGGGCGGTCGGGGAGGTCAGAGGGCCGCTCTCGGTCAACCTGATGGATGGCATCAGTGGCATGAAGACCGAGCTCATACCCATCACCGATCTGGCGGCCATGGGCGTGGGCCGCGTGTCCATCCCGGTAGCGTCGATCATGGTGATGCACAGAGCGCTGACGGATTTCTTCACAGCCCTTAGGGAATCTCCGACGGGCACGCTTCCCGGTCAGACTCAGTGGGTGACCTCCTTCGAAGAGTACACGGACTTCGTCGGTCTCAAGGATTACAGGGCTCTGGAGGACGAGTATCTACCCAAGCAGCGCCTGCAGAGCAAGTACGGCGATGTTGAGAAGATAGTCGGATAGGATGGGAACGTAAACCAGTTGGGGTGCCATCCACGTGGAACACCCCGGCATCGCAGGCGCCTGCAAGGAGGGTCGGCCGTGGGGATGACCGTCGCTGAGAAGATCCTGGCCCGGGCGGCCGGACTGCCGCTCGTAGCAGCCGGGGATGTGGTGGAGCCAAGGGTGGATCTAGCCATGTCTCACGAGAACGCGGCGTTGGTGATGAACCAGTTCGCCCAGATCTTCGAGGGAACGGGCAGGGGAGCCCGCGTGTGGGATGCGGAGAAGATAGCCATCATCTTCGATCACCGGGTGCCGGCCGAGACCTCGAAGACGGCTACCAACCAGAAGAGGATCAGAGAGTTCGTGGCCGCTCAGGGAATCAGCAAGTTCCACGACGTCCGCTCCGACGAAGGAGGTATCTGCCACCAGATCCTGCCCGAGTACGGGTACGTGCACCCCGGCATGGTGGTGGTCGGCACCGACAGCCATACGTCCAGCCACGGGGCCCTAGGTGCGATGGCCATCGGGGTGGGTGCGACCGACATGGCCGCCGTCTGGGCTTTGGGGCGTCTGGTGAACGTCGAAGTGCCGGCCACCATCAAGGTGGTGGCAGACGGGGAGTTCAGACCGGCCGTAGGACCCAAGGATCTCATCCTCTATCTCATCGGGATGCTGTCCGCCGAAGGGGCGAACTTCCGGGTGATCGAATTCCACGGGCGGGCGATCAGGCACATGACCATCTCGGGGCGGCTGGTCCTGTGCAACATGTCGGTCGAAGCGGGGGCGACCTGTGGCATAGTGCCGGCCGACGAGACGACCATCGACTACCTGCGAGAAGAAGCGGGGGTGTCCGACATCCTAACGCCCGTGCTGCCCGATGCGGACGCGGTCTACGAAGAGACCATAGAGATAGACGTGGCCCATGTGGAACCCCAAGTGGCTAAGCCGCACACCGTGGACAACGTGGCTCCGGTGACCGAGGTGGAGGGGGTCAAGGTCGACCAGATAGTCGTCGGTTCCTGCACGAACGGCCGTCTTGAGGACCTGGAGGCCGCTGCCGGCGTACTCCGGGACAGAAAGGTGGCTAAAGGTACGCGCATGTTGGTCTTTCCTGCGTCGTGGCGCATCTACAGGGAGGCCCTCCGGAGGGGGTATCTGGCCGATCTGATCGAGGCGGGGGCGGTGATAATGAACCCCGGCTGTGGGTGCTGTCTGGGCGTCCATCAGGGCGCTCTCGGGGATGGGGAGGTGGCACTCGCGACGACCAACCGCAACTTCAGAGGCCGGATGGGCAATCCGAATGCATCCGTCTACCTGGCTTCGCCGGTGACCGCCGCGGTGAGTGCTCTCCACGGCGTGATCACCGACCCAAGGAAAGGAGGGAGTTGAGGTGGCCAAGGTTGTCCTTAGGCTCGGCGACGACGTCTCGACCGACGCGATCTACCCGGGGCGCTTCATGGCCACGGTGTTACCCACCGAGACACCCCAGCATTGTTTCGCCGACCACGTCGAGTTCAACAAGAAGCTCGTGCAGGGAGAGGTAGCCCCCGGCAGCGTGGTGGTGGCCGGGCGGAATTTCGGCACCGGGTCCAGCCGGGAGCAGGCGGCTTCTTGTCTCAAGGGCTGGGACCTAGTCGTTGTGGCGCACAATTATTCGCGGATATTCTTGCAGAACGCGGTGAACCTGGGGCTGCGCCTGGTGGTGTGTTCGGCGCTCGAGGCGGACGAAGGCGATGAACTCGAGTTCACACCCCATACCGTGGTGAATCAGACCACAGTTAGGACCTACCCCATCGAGCCCTTGCCGCGCGCCCGGTTGGCCATTGTCGAGGCCGGCGGTCTCATCCCGTACGTGCGTATGAAGCTGCTCGAGGAGCGGTTGGATTAGTGTGTCGCCGTGACCGTTTCCTATCGCCCGGTTGTCTGTTGCCGGATGCCGGCGAGAGGGGAGGGCGCTTGCTGCTCGGTTGTGCCGCCGCGCGCGGCGGCACAGCGATGAAGTCGGAATCAGGACCGCGTATCGGAGGTGTCCTTCACGGCGGCATCGGTGTTGGCGCCATTGTTGCCGGCGCCGTTGGAGTGGTTGGAGGGCCAGAATCTCCACCAAGGCCTCTTGACGGCCTTGAGGATCTCGGCCTCGGGTTCCTCGAGCCGGAAGTACGGTATGAGCAGGTCTTCCATCTTGTATAAGCCCTTAGGCTTACCTTCGAGGTTCTTAAGGGCGAACAGCATGCCGTTACCGAAGGCTTCGCGGGATATGGATTCGTGCCTCAGGCGTATGGTTTGATACGGGAACCCGAATAAGATCTCATGGACCCCGATTATCCCGCCGGCCCGGATGGACTTGATGCTCTCCTCAGGAAGTTCCAGCGTGCTGGCAATCAGCTTGGCCGTCCCGGAAATGTCGGCCTTCTGTCTGAAATGCTCCTCCACCACCTCGATGTCGGTGTACGGAGCGATCTTCTTGAGGATCTGGGCTGCGATGATGAGGAAGTTGATGCCCAGGGTGATGTTCGGTGAGTGCATCACTGTCGTTCGGTCGGCCAGTGACTGGAGGAAACCCAACTGTAGAGGAGAGTATTGAGAGACCGCCGAGACGATGCCGATGCCGCGTGCTGCCGCGGCCTCACCGTAGTAATCGAGCGCCTCCTCCGACGCAAAATCGACTACGAAGTCGACGGGGTGTGCATCGAGTAGCTCGGCCGCCGTGAATTCATCCTTGCGGTAGATCATACCCGGCTCATCCGAGATGACGCCCAGGTATTCCGGCACCGACCGGTGTTCAAGCACGCCCGATCGCCGTATTACCCATTGGAGGTTCGTTTCCTTGGACTCGAGCAGGACCCTAGCCACAGAACGTCCAGCCCTACCGAACCCCATGAGGCCGACCTTCATGCTCTCCTCCTTCAGTTACGGTCGTGGCGCTCACGAGGAGATGCCGGGAGGTCTGCGGTAGAGCCGCATGACCCGGCGTGAGCAGCCACGCCTCTGTGGACGATGCCGAAGACGGCGTACGGCACATGCCCTTCGTCGACGACGCATCCCCCGCAGTCCACAGCCCCTGGCGCCACCCGCGACTGGGAGGACATACATGACTTTGTATATCACACCAGGGGCATTCAGCGCCATAGGTGGCCGCTGTGGCACCGGGTTATAATGCCGGGGATTGAGTCGCGCACACGCCAGAGAGAGTCCATCATGATCCTTAAACTTGGTATTCCGAAGGGCAGCCTGGAGAACGCCACCGTCGACCTGTTTCGGCGGGCGGGCTACAACATGACGACTTCAAGCCGCTCCTACTTCCCGGTGATCGACGATCCGGAGATCGAATGTCTGCTGATCAGGGCCCAGGAGATGGCCCGCTACGTGGAGAACGGCGTGCTCGACGCCGGGATCACCGGGTTGGATTGGGTGCAGGAGAATGGAGCGTCCATACAACCGGTGTGCGATCTGGTGTATGCGAAGCAGAGTTTCGGCAAGGTTCGTTGGGTGTTGGCGGTCCCTGCGGCTTCCGAGGTGCAGAGCGTTGAGGATCTGGAGGGCAAGATCATCGCCACCGAATTGGTCGCCACCACGAAGCGTTATCTGGCGGAGAAGGGGGTGAACGCCAAGGTGGAGTTCAGTTGGGGCGCCACTGAGGTCAAGCCACCGGAACTGGCGGACGCCATCGTGGAAGTCACCGAGACGGGCAGTTCTCTCAGGGCCAACAAGCTCCGTATCGTGGAGACCGTCCTGGAATCGAACACCCAACTCATCGCCAACAGAGACGCATGGGAGGACTGTGACAAGCGGCGCAAGCTCGAAGACATAGCCATGCTCCTTCAGGGGGCGATAGCCGCTTTGGCCAAAGTCGGTCTCATGCTGAACATCCGGCGGACCGACTTGGATGCGGTCCTCAGCGTGCTGCCCGCCTTACAGCGACCGACGATATCGTCGTTGAGCGATGAGGAGTGGCTGGCCGTGAACACCATCGTCGATGAGTCGGTCGTGCGCGAGATCATCCCTCGTCTGAAGGAAGCGGGAGCTCAGGGGATAGTGGAGTTCCCCCTGAACAAGATCGTGATGTAGGCTGGATGGTGATGTGGAGGCGCTGGGGCTGGAGCCCCAGCGCCCCGCTCATGGGCAACAGCAGGTGCTGCCTTGTCACACCGACCGGAGGCCGGTACACCGGGTCCTGGTGAGGTCGCCGGGCTGAGTCTTCGATAAGCGGTTGGGCCGGACTCGATCCGCGACTTGAGGCGCACCGTTGCTCTGATGATAGCGGCAAATCGTCTCGCGCAGGTGGGTGGAGGTTGCATGGGGAGCGGGCTGAGGGCACTAGAGAAGACAGGAGCGCAGCAAGGTCCGGGACGGACGCGGCGGCGATCATACCCGACCGCCGGTTCAGTTATTCTCGCCGTTCTACTCGTGTCTGTTGCGCTCTTCGGGTGTAGTGGAGAGGACGCGACCGGAGGCGACGACGGCCGGCCCCTGGTGGTGGCCGATACCACCTTCATGGCCGACATAGTCCGGAATGTCGCCGGAGGCCGGGTCGAGGTGGAGGCCGTTCTGCCCGCGGGTACCGACCCCCATTCCTTCGAACCGACCCCTCAGGACGCGAAACGCCTGATCGATGCATTGGCCGTGGTCATCAACATCACCGGCTTGGTACCGCAACTGGACGACCTCCTTGCAGGAACGGACGACCCCGATCTGACGGTGATCGAAGCCGCCAAGGGGATAGAGGGTTCGTCGGAGGATCCGCACACCTGGCTTGATCCGAATTTGGTGGTCGGTTACGTGAGTAACATCGCAAGCGGTCTTGCGGGGCTTGATCCGGCCGGGGTCGACGATTACCGGGCAAATGCCGACCAGTACGCGCAGATCCTGCGCGACCTGGACCGGTGGATAGCCGACCAGGTGGAGACGATCCCCGAAGAGCGCAGGCTTCTAGTCACCAATCACGAGAGCCTGAACTACTTCGCCGACCGCTACGGATTCCGGATAGTGGGCACCGTCTTCCCGACCGTCTCCGGGGTGGGTTCGCCCTCCGCACAGCAGATAGCCGGACTTGTCACGGACATACGGAAGAGCGGGGCTCCCGCCATCTTCCTGGAGACCGGCAGCAACGCCGATCTGGCCTCTCAGGTGGCGGCGGAGACGGGAGCGGAGGTGGTCACCAATCTCTGCATAGCATCTCTCGACGAGAACACCCCCACGTATGTTGAGATGATGCGTTGGAACGTGGGACTGATCGCCGAGGCGCTCAGGTCGGGGAAACGGTGAATTCCGGGAAAGGTGGCGTAGCGTAGGATGCTGTTCAATTCCTACGAGTTCCTCATCTTCTTCCCCGTAGTCACCGTTCTGTATTTCCTGCTGCCTCACAAGTACCGCTGGGCCATGCTTCTGGTCGCAAGCTGCGTCTTCTACATGGCCTTCATCCCCATCTACATCCTGGTCCTCTTTGCGACCATCGTCATCGACTACGTGGCGGCCATCTACATAGCCAAGAGCACGGGGCGCCGGCGCAAGGTCCTCTTGGCGGCAGGTGTCGTGCCGATAGTGCTGATCCTTGCGGTGTTCAAGTATCTTGACTTCCTGAGCGGTAGCTTCGGGGCCATCGCCAACGCCTTCGGGCTTCACTATCCCATCGGGGTGATCAACATCATTCTGCCGCTCGGCCTCTCGTTTCACACCTTCCAGGGTTTGAGCTACGTGATCGAGGTGTACCGCGGCAGGCAGGAGCCCGAGAGGCACCCAGGCATCTTCGCCGTGTACGTGATGTTCTACCCGCAGCTCGTCGCCGGGCCTATCGAGCGTCCTTCGAACCTGCTGCACCAGTTCCGGGAGGTCCACGGATTCGATGCCCAGCGGGTGGTGGACGGGCTCAAGTTGATGCTGTGGGGTCTGTTTAAGAAGATGGTCATCGCGGATCGGCTGGCCGTCTTTGTCGGTGAGGTGTACGGCGCACCGGAGGCCCATTCGGGACTGGGCCTGGCGCTGGCCACGCTTTTCTTTGCCATTCAGATCTACTGCGACTTCTCCGGATACTCGGACATCGCCATCGGAGCCGCGCAGGTGATGGGTTTCCGGCTGATGACCAACTTCAACCGGCCCTACCACGCGGTCTCGTTGTCGGAGTTCTGGAAGCGGTGGCACATCTCTCTGTCCACGTGGTTTCGCGACTACCTGTACATCCCCCTGGGCGGCAACCGGGTGCCGAAGTGGAGATGGCAGTTCAATCTGTTCGTCACCTTTCTGGTGAGCGGGCTGTGGCATGGAGCCAACTGGACCTTCGTGATCTGGGGAGCCCTGCACGGGTTCTATCTGATCCTCGGCCTGTGGACCCGAGGAGCGCGGGAGACGGCAGCCCGGGTGACCCGCCTCGAAAGACATCGGACCATCCGCAGGATGCTGGGCGCGGTGTGGGTATTCGTGCTGGTCTGTTTCGCCTGGATCTTCTTCCGGGCCGAGAGCCTGGATCAGGCGGTCCTCATCGTCAGACGCCTCTTCGGAGGCTGGCAACTGCACCCGTCCTACGTCAGCGCCACGTTGGACAAGATGGGCGTCTCCGCTGTGGACGTGGTGATCTTGTTGTTGTCGATCGGCTTCATGGAGTTGGTTCATCTGTGGCAGAGCTCTGAAGAAGAGCGCAGACTCTTCGCCAGGAGCCGGGCACCGGTACGCTGGCTTATCGGCTATGGGCTGGTGTTCGCGATCCTCGTCGCGGGCGTGTTCTCAAACAACCAGTTCATCTACTTCCAGTTCTAAGAGGATGTTGGTGTGAGACGTTTCGCCAAGTACGGAGCACTCTTCCTGGTGGTCCTTCTGGGATTCGCTTTCGCTTTGGATTGGGCGGTCACGTCCGGGCTGCGCAGGTCGGAATCGTTCGAGTACGCGGAATGGAACGCCATCGTGAACGGTGAGGCTTCCGCAGAGATAATCATCCACGGCAGTTCGCGGAGCTGGGTGGGCCTGTCACCGGAGATTATCGGCCGTCAGCTGGACATGACTGCTTACAACCTCGGGGTGGATGGCTATCCCCTGGCCATGCAGTTGGCCCGACACCGCTTGTACCAGAAGTACAACGAGGATCCTCGAATCATCCTGCTGTGTCTGGACACGTACTCGTTGAACGACAGGGCCGACCTTTACAACAACAATCAATTCCTGCCGTATCTCGACGAAGAGATCATTCGAGACGCGGTACAACCGTACGACTACTTCCATTGGTACGACTACAGTCTGCCTCTGGTCCGCTACCGGGGAAAGGTGGAGTTGATCGGCCGGGGGTTAGCCGAGCTTCTCAACGTCAAGCACTACACGAACGGCAAAATCAGGGGCTATGAGGCTCAGGAGCGCGAATGGAACGACGAATTCGACCGCTGGTTGGAGCAACACCCCGACGGCGTCGACCAAGTGTATCTGGAGCGGCTCGTATCAGAGTTGGACGGTTTTCTGGCCGAGTGCGGACGTGATGGGATAATGGTGGTGCTCATCTATCCACCCGAGTTCTGGCAGGCGCGCGACATGGTGAACAATCGGGAAGAGATACTCTCCATCTACAGAGACCTGGCGGTCAAGCACCAGGTGCAGTTCTTGGACTACTCGTACGATGCTATGGCCTACAGCACCGAGTACTTCTACAACTCCCAGCATCTCAACAAACTGGGAGCGGAGATGTTCAGCGCCAAGCTGGGCGGAGATCTGGATGATTTGCTGAATCCCGGTGGGGGAGAGGCGGCTGAGTCGAGGTGACCGACCTTCTCGAACTGCGCAATGTGAGCGTCTTCTATGGAGGTCGCCCCGCGTTGGATTCCGTCAACCTGCACATACCACACGGGGCGCAGGTGGCGGTGGTCGGTCCCAATGGAGCCGGCAAATCTACGCTCTTCAAAGCCATGATGGGTCTTGCTCCTCTGCGGACGGGAGAGATCCTCATCCACGGACGGCCGCCCAGCGAGTACCGGGATCCTGTGGCCTACGTGCCTCAGCGGGAGGAGGTCGACTGGCGCTTCCCGGTCACTGTGTTCGACGTGGTGGCGATGGGGCGATACGGCCGCGGACGCTGGCTGAAGCGGCTGTCGGTGGCAGATCGCGACGGAATTCATCGCTCTCTTGAACGGTTGAATATCTCCGATCTCGCCCAGCGGCCTATAGGCGAGCTGTCCGGTGGGCAGCAACAGCGGGTCTTTCTGGCCAGGGCTCTGGCGCAGAAGCCGCATGTGCTCCTTCTGGACGAGCCCTTCACCGGGGTGGATATCTCGACTAGGGAGGCCACTTTGGAGCTTCTCTCCAGTCTCAAGGCACGTTCGGTGACCGTCCTGGTCTCGACTCACGACCTGGATCTTGCGTCAGGGCGGTTCGACCAAGTGGTTCTTCTGAACCGCTGTCTTATCAGCGCCGGCAGTCCCGACGAGGTCTTCACCGAGAAGCATCTACAGGCGGCCTTCGGCGGCCAGATGGTGGTGGTGAACGGGAAGGCCATCGTTGTCGACCAATGTTGCGGGGCGCACGGTCCCGTGGGAGGCGTGGACGGGTGCCGGTGTGAGACCTGCAACTGGGCCCGCGGCGCGCGAGAGGACGAGCCGTGATCGACTGGTTGAGTGAGCCCTTCGTTCTCGGTTTCATGCAGAGGGCCCTGATTGCGTCGGTCATAGTGGGCGTCGTCTGTGCCGTTATCGGATGCTACGTGATACTGCGCTCCATGGCCTTTCTCGGCGATGCGCTCGCTCACGCCATCCTCCCGGGTGTGGCCGTCGCGTATCTGGTGGGGGTCAACCTCCTGGCCGGAGCACTGGTCGCGGGTCTTCTGGTGGCGTTCGGCATAAGCTTCGTGTCACGCGCAGGCACCATCAAGGAAGACACGGCCATCGGGATCTTCTTCGCGGCGGCGCTCGCTCTGGGGGTCGTCCTTATCAGCACGATGAACACGTACGCGGTCGATCTCACTCATATCCTCTTCGGGAACGTCCTCGGGGTGACCCGCACCGATCTATGGATCAGCGGAGGGCTCGCCCTTGCGGTGCTGGTAGTGATCGGGCTTCTCTACAAGCAGTTGCTGGTGGTGTCCTTCGACCCCATTCTGGG
>JAAYCW010000177.1 GCA_012729575.1 Actinomycetota bacterium
CACACGCGGCTCAGCTTAAGCCGGGGTCTCGCTCTTGTCAAATCCTGTTGACCTCTGTCGATCGCCGTCACGCTGGAGGTACAATACCTAGGCCGAAGCTCGCCGACCTGCAGTGCCGGCAACTCGATCTGTCAGATAGGAAAGGACCGTGCGTGCCCGTACTCAGCGCCGGCGGGCGGCAGACACCCGAGTCCCGTGGTGCCCTCGAATCCCGGGTACTACCGGAACTCAGCGAACGGCGCTGGCGGCTGCTGGTGATCGCCTCCATCGGGGTGTTTCTGGCCACGCTCGACTCCACCATCATCGCCGTTGCCCTCCCAACGCTTTCAGCAGACCTCAAGCTCACCTATAGCGAGGCTCTTTGGGTTCAGACCGCCTACGTGCTGGTAGTGACGGTCCTTCTCATCCCCGTGGGACGCTGGTCGGAGAAGCGCGGGCCCTACTTCGTCTACTGGCTGGGCAACCTTCTCTTCGGCCTCTTCTCTCTGATCATCGCCTTCTCGCCCAACGGGCTGTTCATGATCGTCTTCCGAGCCTTCCTAGCGGTGGGGGGTGCGTTCGTCATGACCACCAGCGCAGCCATCGTGACGGCCGTGTTCCCCAGCGCCGAGCGGGGACGCGCGCTGGGTCTCAACATGCTTGGCTCCACCATCGGCCAAACGCTGGGACCCCCTCTGGGCGGCGTGATAGTCACCCACCTGGGTTGGCCTTGGGTATTCCTCATCAGAGTGCCGGTGGTCGTAATCACTCTCATCGTCGGCTGGGATCTCCTGGGCGCCGAGCGTCGGGACCGAGCGGCAATACGCGAGCGTGCCATCGGCGAGCACCCCGCCCCGGCTTCGCAGAGCCCGCAACCGACCGGCAATCGCCTGGACCTCCGGGGAGCGGCCCTCCTTGGTACCGTACTTACCACCTTGTTCGTGCCCCTGATCTTCTCTCCGCTCTGGGGATGGAACAGTGCCCGAACGATAGCCCCCTTGGTTTCCGTCGTCTTTCTAGCGGTCGCCTTCGTCTACCTGGAAAGCCGTACCCAGGATCCCATCCTCGATCTGGGCCTGTTCCGCCGCAGCCGCGTGTTCACGTCTGCAAATGCGGCCTCCCTACTCTACATGGCCGCCGCCCATGGAATGCTCATTTTCACCGCCGTGTTCCTCGAAGTAGTCCAGGGCAAGTCGGCACAGCTCACCGGCTTTCTGCTGCTCATCCAGCCGGCCGTCATGTCGATCGTCACCCCCTTCGCCGGGCGCCTATCCGACCGCTTGGGTTCGCAAGGTCTATCCTCCCTCGGGATGCTCGTGACCGCGGCCGGAACGGCGCAACTGATCTTGTTCTCCGTCTCGACACCCAATTGGAGGATTGCCGTGGCATTGGCCACGCTTGGTCTGGGTCTCTCCATATTCAGCACGCCCAACTTCTCCGCGATAATGGGGTCGGTCAGGCGCTCGGAATTGGGCGTTGCGTCGGGGATGTTCGCGGCCTCACGCTTCTGTGGCATGGGCATCTCCATCGCGATCCTGGGGGCCATCGCCGCTTCCAAGCTGGGTCCTGAGGGAGGGCGGGTCATCCTGCTCGGAGCGGAAGCCGGTATCGACAACGCTCAGGCCTTCGCCGCCGGTTATCGGCAGGCCATGCTGGTGGCGACCGCCTTCGCGCTTGCCGGGGCCGTCGTGTCACTGGTGCGCGAGCGTCAACATGCGACAATGGGCTGAAATGGGCCGGCAGGCCCTTGGCTTCAACTCCGTCGGAGGAACACAGCCCCGAGATCAGAACGAACAGGAGGAGCGGATGGCTCAGAGATTCGCGGGTAGGGTGGCACTGGTGAC
>JAAYCW010000038.1 GCA_012729575.1 Actinomycetota bacterium
CAGGTAGGTCTTCGCGAACTCTACATCGCGTCGCGGCAGGAGGCGATGTGATGAAACTGCTGTCGGCCACCGCAAGGAACTACCGCATTCATCGAGAGGCCACCGTCAACTTCGACGATGCGAGGACTCTCATCGGAGGGGCCAACGAGACGGGCAAGAGCACTTTCATCGAGGCTGTTCACCGCGCTCTCTTTCTCAAGGCTACAGTCACGGGTGATGCCAAGGCGAGCATGCAATCCCTGTATTGGCCTGAACATCCTGAGGTCGAAGTACGGTTCCAAGCCCGCGGACACGAGTACCAACTGGTCAAGCGTTTCGCCGGCCAGAGCGGCACCACTCGGCTAACGATGGTCGGTGGTGCGACCTGGCAGGGCGACGAGGCCCAGGCTCGGCTGACGGAGTTGCTCGGCGTGTCAGATGTAGGCGGCGGCCGCGGAATTCTCGAGAGGGTCACTCAGCAATGGGCTCACCTGTGGGTGTGGCAGGGTGTGAGCGGGGGCGACCCCGCGGCACAGCTTGTGGCGCAGCAAGCGTGCCTGCTGCAGCACCTCCAGGAATCCGGCGGGGCGGTAGCCATGCAGTCAGCCGTCGATGGTCGAGCCGCCGCTCGTTTCTCGCAGTTGAGAAAGGACCTGTTTACTCAAGGAGGGGTCGCGAGGCGCAGCTCCGAGTTGGATCTTGCCCAAGCACAGGTCAGTCAGCTGGAGGCCACGGTGGCCACCGCTGGGGAACGGGTGGTCGAACTCCGCTCGGCGGCCGACGAGTACGAGGAGGCAGTGGCTACCATCGCTGCTTCCTCCACAGCTCTCGAATCCTTGTCGGCGCAGTTTCAGCGGGTCGAGGAGGACATCGAGAAGCTGAAGGAGCTGCGGCGGGCTGAAGAGACCCAGGGCAGCGCCGTCGACACTGCCCGCGAAAAGGTGGATGTGCTCACGAAGGTCGAGGAAGACATCACGAACCTCCAGGAGGCAGTCGAGGAGTTGCAGCGGTCTTTGGAGCCCGCGGAGGCCGCGCTCAAGGCAACAGAGGAGAAGTACGGTGATTGTCGCAGACAGAGCAAAGACGCTGATCTGATCTATGAGCGATTCATTGCGCGAACGCGAGAGGCGCGGCTCAGTAAGGAGTTGGCTGAAGCATTTGTTGGTCTATTTCAGAAGAACGATCGTCTCCAAGAGCTGCAGACACGCCTGACCCATGTGTCGGGCCTGCAGGCGAAACTGAAGGGCATTCAGGGAGAATTGGCGCGCCTCGCTCCCCTGGAGGAGAAGGAGTTCAAGAACCTGCAGGATCTCGAGGTCGCGATTGGACAGGCGCGCGCCGCCCTAGGGGGGATGGCGACGGAGGTGGAGGTCATCACTGCGGAGGAGCCGGTCCGTCTCGGGGACGACACTATCTCTCGCGGTGACCGGCGCACTATCACGGATCCGACGATCCTTCAGGTGGGAACGGCCCAGCTCAAAGTGTTCCCGGGAGGCGGAGATAGCCTTTCCCAAGCGCGAGAGCGGCTGCGTTTGCTCACGGAAGAGCTTCAGCAGACACTCGACCTGAAGGGGCTTGCGTCGACGGAACAAGCAGCTGAGGTGTTTGTTCAGCGCAAGGATCTCAACGCCGAGGTAGACACTATCAGAGCCGCTCTCCAGGAATGGGATCCCGAAGACCTGAGCGAAGAGGTGCAGAAGGCCGACCAGGCGGTTCAAGCGGCTTTGGCCGACGTGCAGCGCCGCGCCGACCAGATGGCCGAGGAGAGACGCCCCCTGACTCTGGACGAAGCCAAGGAATGGCTGGGGAAGGCCGAGGGCAGGCTCCAGTCTGCAGAGTTGGCAGAGGAGCAAGCCGGGCGGGTACGAGCCGGTCTCCAGGAGCGGTGTCACGTTCTGGAGGATGAGCTTGCCGCGAAGCAGGCAGCAGTAGCTGAGGACAGGAAGCTACTGGTCGAGTCTCGCGCACAACTCAACCTGCTGGTCGCCAACCACGGCACAGAGGGTCTGCGGCGGCGGGGTCTTGAAGAAGCCCGCAGGATGAGAGACGAGGCCGAGACTCATCTCGCGACCACGAAGGAGGCCATCGCGGCCCTACAACCCGATCTGCTGGAGGCCGACCGCGACCGGCTTCAGCGCGCACTGAGCGAGACGGAGGCTCAGAAGCAAACGGCCATCACTAGGCGGGCGGTCAATCACGAGAAGCTACGTTCTGAAGGGACCACTGACCCTGCCGCCGATCTTTCGCTGGCCGAAGCCAGGTTGGCTGCTGTCTCCGAAAGCCTGGCCAAGGTTGAACGCAGGGCCAACGCTATCGCCTTGGTGGACGATCTGTTCCGAGAGGAACAGCAGGCGCTGGCCGATCAGTTCTCACAACCCCTGGCGGAGAGGATCTCCGAG
>JAAYCW010000178.1 GCA_012729575.1 Actinomycetota bacterium
AAGTCGGGACGGCCGGATTTGAACCGGCGACCTTCCGGCCCCCAGCCGGATGCGCTACCAAACTACGCCACGTCCCGAAACACATCGACAGTATAGCGCGCTCTATCCGACCGGGCCACCGCCGACTTCCAGCCGGAGCATGGTGGGCTGCCGGTGACGTCGTGCCGAGTCATCCGGCCGGTCCCGCGGGTTTCTTGTTCCAGGGGAAGACCGCCCGGGGTTCCTCTCGCCGCAACAGACGGACAATGTTCCTGCGATGAGCCCAGAGGACCACCAGAGACATGAGACAGCACCCGACGATATACGGCAGAGGTTGATGGAAGAGGAAAGCGATGATGGGCAACAAGATGGTGCAGGTGATGGACGCGATCGATATTATCCGCGTGCCAAAAGATAGGACCGCGAACAGCACCACCAGGATGACCATGGGTATGGGCATCATGCCCGTCGCAGCGCCTGCCCCGGTCGCTACGCCCTTGCCGCCCCGGCCTCGCAGAAAGATGGAATAGTTGTGGCCGAGCACACAGACGAAGGCGACGATCACTGTGACCAGAGGCGTACTGAGGAACTGCGCGACGACCACAGGGATGACCCCCTTAAGGAAGTCGGCTAATAGCACGGCGATACCAAGCCGGGTTCCCAGGAGACGGAACGCGTTTGTGGTTCCCGCGTTGCCGCTACCGTGTTCACGTATGTCGATGCCCTTGAAGATCCGGCCCAGCCACACACTGGGAGACAGGGACCCGACCAGATAACCGAAGACAACCAGGGCGATCGCCGTCAGCACGGAACCCGTGCTCACGAGTATCTCTCCTCTTTCCCTTCGAAATCGATCACGAGCGGTATCCCCCAGAGCTCGTAGTCCTCGCGCAGACGGTTCTCCAGATAGTACGCGAAAGATTTGTTCACGAGGGCTCGGGCGTTAACCATCACCTTGAAACGAGGTGGGGCTACATCGTATTGGACCATGTAGAAGGTCTTGATGGACTTGCCGCCTTTTGCGGCGGGCAGACGCCGCGTGCGCATTCCGTCCAGCCAACGGTTGAGCTCAGCCGTCGGGATGCGGCCGGCGTATTGGCGGTAGAGGTCGACAGCGAGGGGCAGGATGCGGTCCACGTTCCGTCCTGTCAGAGCCGACACCGTCAGCCACCGGGGCTTCATCTGTGCCTTGGCCTTGAGGCGGGCGGTGGCCAGGTCCAGATCTAACGTGCTGATATCCCATTTGTTGAAGAGAACAGCTGTGGCGCACTTGGCCCGTTGCGCCTCGTAGACGACCTGCAGGTCAAGATCCACCAAGCCTTCAGAGGCGTCAACCACCACCACCGCGACGTCGCTTCGCTCCAACGCCCGCAGAGCGCGCAGGGAGCTGTAGTACTCCACATCGGTGGTGGTGCGTTTCCCCGGGCGGCGCAGCCCGGCTGTGTCGACCAGAGTCATCTCCGAGCCGTCGAAGAGCAGATGGGTGTCGATAGCGTCGCGCGTCGTGCCCGGCACGGCCGATACGATGGTCCGTTGATCGCCCAGCAAGGCATTGGCCAGTGAACTCTTGCCCACATTCGGCCTCCCTACTATGGCCACGCGGATGGGAGCCTCGCTCTCTTGCTCCTCTGGATCGTCCGGCAGAGCCTTCACGACCTCGTCCAGCAAATCGCCCACACCGAGTCCGTGCTCGGCCGATACGCCGATGGGCTCCCCCAGTCCCAGCTCCCAGTATTCGTTCACTCCCTGCTGAGCCGCTCGGGCGTCCTGCTTGTTTACAGCCAGGAACACGGGGCGACCGCTCCTTCTCAAGAGTTGTGCGATCTCATGATCTTGCGGCCCCACACCCGCTCGTCCATCGACCAGGAATATGGCCACTGCGGCCTCTTGAAGAGCCAATCGGGCCTGCTCCAGCACCTCGTCGTTGAGGGGCATCTCACCGCCCAGGTCGATGCCGCCGGTGTCGACCACAATGAAAGTGCGGCCGTTCCAGTCGGCCTCTCCCTCTTTCCGATCGCGAGTCACACCCGATTCGGGGGCTACCACGGCGTCGCGCGTACCCGTGATGCGGTTGAAGAGAGTCGATTTTCCTACGTTCGGATAGCCTACGATGGCGACCCGGGGCTTCGTGGCGCTCATACCTCCATCTCCCGGATTCTGGCGGCAACGTTCTGTATCTGTTGTGGAGGGGTCGAGGCTCCCGCGGTTATTCCCACCGTCCTCCTACCCATCACCCAGACCGGGTTTATCTCCTCTGCGGACTCGACATGATACGTGCAGGGCTGCTGCGCGGCACAGAGTTCGGCAAGACGCCGGGTGTTTCCGGAGTTCTTTCCCCCTACCACCACCACGCACTCTACCTCCGCGGCAAGAGCGATGGCCGCGGCCTGCCGCTGCTCGGTGGCGCTGCAGATGGTGTTGTGCACCAGCAGTTCCCGCGCACGCGGGGCCAGATCGGCTACCAACTCGGCCAGCCTGCGTTGAGACTGAGTAGTCTGCACCACCACACCGACTTTCTTGGCCGGCAACTGGGCAGGGAGATCCGCGGGCGATTCCACTACGAGAGAATCATCGCCGGCGTAGGAACGAAGCCCCAGCACTTCGGGGTGGTCCTTCTCCCCCAGGATGACCACCAGGTAGCCGGCCGCCTTCAACCGGGCCGCCTTCTCCTGGGCTGAGGTAACAAAAGGGCAGGTGGCATCGACGACCGTCAGGCCCATCGCCAGAAGAGCCTCTTTGGTCTCGTGCGGGACGCCGTGGGATCTCAGCACCACCGTCCCCCGGTCGGCCTCACCCGGATCGGAGATCATCCCTACACCCTGTGCTTTGAGATCGGATATGACTCCCGGGTTGTGAATGAGGGGGCCCAGCGTGTTAACCGGTGGGGGTGCCTCTTGGGCCGCACGGTAGGTCAATTCCAGGGCGCGCTCTACCCCGGAGCACAGCCCCGCACATGTGGAGATCCTCACCAGCGGGGCGCTCATTGGTCCTCCGGCGTAGCCTCGAGCAACTCTCGGAACGATGCTACCAACTGTTCTGTCGCCACAGCAGCTCTCTCGGGCCGCGGGGTATCCGGACCAGGGACCTGCACGGGAGGACCGAATGCCACCCGCACCCTAGGGAAGCGAGGCAGACGATTCCTTACCACTCGGTCGGTCCCACGCATGACCATGGGGATGGTCACTATCCCGTCGCGGAGCGAGAACATCGTGACTCCCGGCCTGATGTCACCCAGATCCTTTTCTCGCTGCCGTCGTCCCTCGGGGAACAGGCCCAACACCGCGCCGGCGCTCAGCACCTCGAGCGCAGTGCGCACTGCTCTACGATCGACCTCACCTCGATTGACCGGGAAGGATCCCAGCGTCTCGATCACCCATCCCAGTGGCTTGAAGCTCCACAGCTCCGCTTTGGCCATAAAGTGGACCAGACGGGGGCACGAAGAACCGACGAAAAAGGGGTCCAGATTCGACCTGTGGTTACAGGCCAGCACCACCCCCCCGGTGGCCGGTATGTTCTCGAGTCCCGTGACCTCCATGCGAAAAAGCGCCCGCATGATGCCGGGGATGAAAGAGAATGCTACCCGGTAGAGGAGACGGTCGAGCGGCCCTCGGATCATCCCGCACAACGGGTACCTGCTGCCCCAGTTGTTGCTTGCCGCACTGTCGGCCTCGAGGGGGCCGCCCAGTTCTCGGTTCGACCTGGTGCTGCTCGCTGCGGTTGAGGGCGCCCCCCCAGGTAGACTCGCCGTGGGGGTGACTCGTTCTCCCGTGGACTGCTCCGTGAGGGCGATCACCGCGTTGATGACCTCCTCGATGGTCATACCGGTGGTGTCGATCTCTGTTGCGTCGTCCGCCTTGCGCAGAGGGGCCAGTTCCCGGCCTGAGTCGTATGCATCCCGGGCGGTGATATCGGCTATCAGCTCCTCTATTGGCTGAGAGACGCCCTGAGCACGTAACTGCAACTGACGTCTGTGAGCCCGTTCTTCGATAGAGGCGGTCAAGAATACTTTGACATCGGCATCCGGGACTACGACCGTACCCATATCGCGGCCCTCGAGCACCACATCCCCCTTGGCCGCTTCCTCACGCTGCTTCTCCGTCAGTACCGTTCGCACCACCGGGTCTGCAGATACCGCGGAGACGTTCTGAGAGACGGTCCGACCTCGGATCTCGTCGGTGACCTCCCGGTCTCCTACGAACACGCGGCTGAGATCGTTCTGCCTCTCTACGAACCGAAGAGGCGCGCTCGCCGCCAACCCCCCCGCTTCGTCGATGCGCTCCGGTACCAGCTCGGCCTCTAAGGCCAGAAGAGTGACGGTGCGGTACATGGCGCCGGTATCCAAGTAGCGGAGCCCGAGTCTCTTGGCCACCTCCCGTGCGATGGTGCTCTTGCCCGATCCGGCGGGGCCGTCGATGGCTATGATCATTCCGGCACCTCACGAACGGGCGTCATCTCACACGCACCCCCTACCTGGGCGAGAGCGTCCAGGAAGCCGGGAAAGGAGACACCTATAGAGGTCACGTCGTCCACCAGTACGCCCCCTCGAGAAGCGGCTCCGGCAATACCCCCCAGCATAGCCAGGCGGTGGTCGGACCAGGAGAGAACGGAGCCACCCGGCCAGCGTTCCGGGTCGCCGGTCACGTCCATGCCGTCCGCATGCTCGGCCACCTGGGCCCCTAAAGAGCTCAGCAGCCCCGCCATGGCGTGCAGACGGTCGCTCTCCTTCGCACGCAACTCGGCCGCACCCCTGAGCCGAGAGGTGCCACGAGCCCCGGCCGCCGCCAACAAGAACAGAGGCAGCTCGTCGATGAGACTGGGCACTTCGGTTCCGTCGACGTCGGTCGCGGTCAGCTCGCTCGTACGGGCGGTCACCCGGCCGACAGGCTCCAGGGTGGCATCTCCCACCGCCTCCACGCTCAAGACTGCGCCCATACGCTCCAGCACCTTCAGCAGTCCCACGCGGGTAGGATTGAGTCCAACATCCTCTACGACTATCTCAGAGTCGGGAGTGAGCAGCGCGCCCACCAGAAAGAAGGCCGCCGAGCTAAAGTCGCCTGGGACAAGGATGCGTCGCATCTGCAGGGCGTCTGCGGGCCACACCCGGACCGCGCCCGGGCCGTCGGAAGGACCGTCGCGCTCCACACGTCCACCGGCGTAGCGGATCATGCGTTCCGTATGGTCGCGGGAAGCCGCCGGTTCGAACACTGTGGTCACGCCGCGCGCCCGGAGTCCGGCGAGGAGAACGCACGACTTGACCTGAGCCGAGGCCACTGTCATCTGGTGCGTGATGCCCGACAGAGATCCACCTCGAACGGCTAGCGGGGGCAGACTGTTGTCTTGCCGTCCCATCACGGCGGCTCCCATGGCAGCCAGAGGTTCCAGCACCCGGCGCATGGGACGCCGGCGAATACTCGCATCACCCGTGAGCACGCACAGGAAGTCGCGGGACGCAATCAGGCCGGGCAGCAGGCGGATCAGTGTGCCCGAGTTGGCGACGTCGATCACATCGGCGGGTTCCCGGAGTCCGTCCCAACCGTTTCCATGAATCAGCAGGTCCGAGCCGGATTCTTCCACCGGGACGCCCATGGCTCTGACCGCGTCCACCGTAGACAGCGTGTCGGCCGAACGTAGGAAGCCGGTGATCCGCACCGGACCGTCGTTCACAGCCCCCAGCAGCACTGCCCGGTGTGAAATGGACTTGTCGCCGGGAACTTCGACTCTGCCTCGGAGGCCTTTTCCGGCGGGAAGGAAGAGGGCCCCCACCGGTGCATCACTCACTGCCATCCCCCATGAAGCTCACTCGCGATGGGTACCCAAGATCGTTCAGGAGTCCGGCCGCCTTCTCCGCCACCTCTTCCCCCGTCACAAAGAGCACCAGGTCTCCTCCCACACTCCTGCTCATGTGGTGCAGAGTGAGGTCTTCCACGTTGATCTCGGCATCACCCAGGGCCGTCATCACCCGCGAGATAGACCCGGGGATGTCGGGCACGCGGACCGTGACCTTGAAGAGAGTCTCGGGTGTGATATCGGCGGATTCGAGCATCTCTTGCCGGTAGGAGGCAGCTGCATCTATGGCCTCAACGACGCCGGCCTCGTCGGAGTCTCGTAGGTGGGCTGAGAAATCCTGCAAGGCGGCGCACACCGCTCCCAGCGAATCGGCCAAGGCCTCCCGGTTCTCCAGAAAGATGTCCCGCCACATGGGAGGATTGGCTCCGGCGACTCTGGTGAGGTCGGTGAAGCTGGCCCCCACCCACTGCAGGGCGCGTTTGCCTCCGACACACAGAGAACCGGCATGCTCCATCAGGGCGTTGGCGAGTACGTGCGGCACATGGCTGATGACGGCCATAATTTGGTCGTGCGCCCGTGGATCGATCAGTATGGGATGAGCGCCGAGGTCGACAATGAATTGCTGTAGCATGGCGTAGAGCCTTGGGAAGGCGGCCCCGGTGGTGCACAAGAAGTAATTGGACTTCTCGAACAGGTCGGGGCGGGAGAACCTGACACCCGCGTCCGCAGCTCCACACATGGGGTGTCCGCCCACGAAGAGTGCGCGTGCCTCCGGTGAGAGGCTCTGCATGATGGCCGACTTGGTGCTTCCGGTGTCGGTGATCAGGCGGGGCTTCGGGTCCGCAGCCGCACACTCCTCCACCGAACTCGGTATGCTGCGCACCGGAGTCGAGACTACGACCAAGTCGGCGTAGGCCGCCGCCTCTCCGGCGCTGGTGGCTGTCTCCGTTATCACTCCCCTGCGCAGCGCTTCCTCCAAAGCGCCGGCATCGGTGTCGAACCCCACCACCTCGTCGACATGAGCCCTCTCCCGGGCTGCAAGAGCGATGCTGCCCCCCATCATGCCGACCCCGACGATCGCGAGTCTGTGCACTCCACTGTGCGTCCGAGTCTGCGCCATCGAGCCTACCCCATGCTCTTCCCGATCCAGGCCGCCGCATCCCTGACGCGGGCGGCGACAGCTCTGAACTGGGCGGGGTCCAAGGACTGTGCCCCGTCGGACAGGGCGGTCTCAGGAGTCGGGTGTGTCTCGATCATGATCCCATCGGCACCGGCTGCGATGGCCGCCAACGACAGAGGCTCCACCAGATCGACTTTCCCCGAGGCATGACTGGGGTCGACCACAACCGGAAGATGGCTCCTCTGCTTAAGTATGGGCACGGCCGAGATATCGAGAGTGTTCCGGGTGGCCGTCTCGAATGTCCGGATCCCGCGCTCGCAGAGGATGACTTGGTCGTTGCCCTCTCGGACTATGTATTCTGCGGCCATCAGAAGTTCCTCCACGGTGGCCGCCAGTCCCCGCTTGAGCAGAACGGGCCGCTCTACTCCGCCTACAGCTGATAGGAGCTGGAAGTTCTGCATATTTCTGGCTCCGATCTGGATGATGTCTGCGTACTCCACCACAGCCTCCAGATCCCGGGGGTCCATGAGTTCGGTCACGACAGGCAGACCGGTCTGCTGTCCCGCGGCGGCCAGTATCTCCAGACCCCTCACTCCAAGGCCCTGGAAGGCGTAGGGCGACGTGCGGGGCTTGAAAGCGCCGCCGCGCAACATGGTCGCTCCGGCCTCCTTCACAACCGAGGCGGCTTCGAACAGCTGTTCCTCGCTCTCCACGGCGCAGGGCCCAGCGATGAGGGCCAGGTGTCCACCTCCAAGACTGGTACCGCCCACGGTGATGATGGTATCGGACCGCCGGAATTCGCGGCTGACCAGCTTGTAAGGGTGCAGGATGGGCAGGACCTTGTCCACACCCGGATATGCTTCCAACGGCAGGCCGGCAATTACATCCCTCTCCCCCGCTATGCCGATCACAGTCACCAGATCGCTGGTAGAGACATGGCCGCGGGCTCCGGCACTGTCCAGCAACTCCAGGATCCGATCGACCTCTTCGGACGTGGCGGACTCCTGCATGACAATTATCATCTCCGTGCTACCAATAGCCATCTCAGCTCTCCGGGCTCAGTGATTCGGCGCTCAGACCGTTTACAACACGCGCGGGCATCCGCCCGGCGTCGCTCTGTTTGAGCTCGTCTATGGCGGACAGAAAGAGGTCTCCCTCCTGGGCTTCACCCAAAGTAACCCGCAGCCACCCCGGACAGTCCATCGCGTAGCCGGACCGGGTAAGGATGCCCCGCTCGAGCAGGGCCTGGGCCACCTCAGGGCCCGGGATGCCCAGATCGGTCACATCCACTAGGAGGAAATTGGCCTCGCTTGCATGATAGCGGATGCCCATCTCATCGAGGCGGGCCGCCACACGGACGCGCTCGGCCGCGATCTGCTGTCTACGCTCCTCGACGCGGGCCGGGCGCCGGAAGGACTCCACGGCGGCCACCTGAGCAAGAGTGTCGACGTTGAACGGCTGACGAATCTTGTCGAGTGCCTCCACCACCGGAGGATCCGCGATCCCATAGCCGATCCGCAAACCGGCAAGACCGTAGATCTTGGAGAAGGTGCGCAGTATCACCAGATTCGGGTAGTCCTTCAGCCAAGCCGCCGATTCCTCCCAGTCCGGTGAGGTGACGAATTCCACATACGCTTCATCCAGCACGATCACCGTATCCTTGGGGATCTGGTCGAAGAAGGCTCGGAGGGCCGCAGGCTCCAGGTAGCTGCCGGTAGGATTGTTGGGATTGCAGATGATGACAAGGCTGGTGTCGTCCCGTATGGCCGCCAGCATGGCCTCCAGATCGTAATCGAGGTTCTTGAGAGGCACTGCCGAGAAGGGAGCCCCGTGAGCGAGCGCGATCAACCTGTACATGACGAAGGATGGATGCGGGATGACCGCGTGCTGCTCAGGACTCAAAAAGGCCTGTCCGAGGAGCATCAGGAGCTCGCACGACCCGTTGCCGAAGACCAAGTTGCGCTCGCTCACCCCCAGCCGCTCGGCCACGAGGCTGCGCAGGCGGTTGCAGGCTCCATCTGGGTAACGGTTCAGGCCGTCGAGAACCGTTTTCAGAGCGTCCACCACCTCCGGAAACGGACCCCAAGGCACCTCGTTGGCAGACAGCATAGCCACGCTGTCCAGTTGGTAGCGGCGCCGGATATCGTCCAGCGCGGGTCCAGCGCGATAGGGTGTGAGCTTCTCGAGTACGGGATTGAATTTCATCTTGTCTCCGCCAGCCCATCTTCTCCGGTAGATCTCACGACGCTTGTCGCTGAGCGACGCCTCCATTTGCGACAAGGACACCCAGTATAGAGCAGTCAGGCGAGAACCACGAAGTTCAGGCGTATCTGTAGAGGCCCGAGACTCCGCAAGCCCGTTCAGCCATCCGCTCCAGCAGGTGGAGGGATGGCCGGGGGCCTTAGACCGGCGTTCCGCAGTCGCTCAACCTCACTCGGGAAGAGCGGGCGGGCCTGTCCCAGAGGTAGCCCGGCGTCGGTCAGACCATCGAACCGTGTGCGGTGTAGCCTCAACACCCGGTGACCGACCGCCTCCATCATGCGGCGCACCTGCCTCTTGCGGCCCTCGTAAATGATGATGCGCAGCGTGGTGATGTCGCTTCTGCCGGACGACCGGTCTCTATTGAGGACCTCCACCCGAGCGGGAGCCGTTTGCCCGTCATCCAGTATGAGACCGCGCCGAAGCCGGCCTACGGCCGCTTCGGCGACGGTCCCCCGCACCGTCACCACATATTCCTTCTCCACATGGTAGCGAGGGTGGAGTAAACGGGCTGCCAGCTCGCCATCGTTCGTGAGAACGATGAGGCCGGTGCTGTTCAGATCCAAACGCCCAACGGGAAAGACACGTCCACGTGCGGGCACGCAGTCGGTCACCGTCCGTCGGCCCCGGGTGTCGACAGCCGCACTGAGTACTCCGGCAGGCTTGTTGAGCAACCAGTACTCTTTGGCCTCGGCTGCTACCGGCAGGCCGTCCACCAGGACGGCCTGCTCGGCGGGGTCTACCGACTCACCCAGGGCGGCCACCCGCCCGTCAACACTAACCCGTCCCGCTCTGATGAGGGATTCACAGTTGCGCCGAGAACCGAGTCCCGCTTCAGCGAGGAGTCTCTGCAGCCTTACCTTCACTCTGGGACCGTCAACAGACCCAGGCGCCGCCTGAGATCGTCCCTCTGTCCCTCGGTGAGAGCAAAACCCTCCAAAGCCGGCAGATCCTCGAGACCGGCTAGGCCGAACATGGCTTCGAAACGTGCCGTGGTCCCATAGAGGAGAGCCCCACCCGCCGACTTCTCGCGTCCTGTCTCGGTGATCAGCTCCCTGTCTACCAGGGTACGGACGGGCGAGTCTGAATTGACTCCCCGGATCTCGGCGATCTGCGGCCGCGACACCGGTTGCAGGTACGCAACGATCGCCAGGCACTCCATGGCGGCCGGCGACAAACGTGTCACTTCCTCAGGCTGCTCAAAGAGCGCCGTCACGGCCGCGCGGCAGCGCGGGTTGGTCCGGAAGGTCCACCCTCCGGCCAGGCGGACCAACTCGAATCCCCGCTCTCCCTCCAGGGGGAACTCGGCGGCCAACGACTCCAAGACGGCCTCGACAGCGGCCTCTTCCAGGGTGGGTCCTTCGCCGAGTTGATCGTTCCCGTCGGACCGCGCCGCCGAGAGTACCTGTGCCATCTCACTCGCCGAGAGGGGGCGCCCTGCCGCGAAGAGCAGGGCTTCCACATCCCGCCTCAAATCTCTGTCATCCATCTCCACCGCCCGGCGCCAACGCTTGTCCCACGTTAGGCCGTCCTCTGGCTCTGACTCTTGTTCTCACGCGCTCGCACCACGATATCGCCGAAGGGCTCGGTCTGGGAGACCCGTATCTCTCCCTTGGCCAGTAGATCCAATAGCGCGAAGATCGACAGCGCTTGTACGAGCGGCTCCTCTCCCCCGAACACACGGTTGAAGGAGAAACGGCTCCGCTTGGCCAGTACGCCTCTGATGATGCGTATTTGGCGACGCAGTTCCACCTTGATCTGAGTGATATGTGAAGTGTCCGGCTCGGCCTTCACCTCCAACAGGCGCACGACGCATTCGCGGAGTTGCATAGCGTCACCGGTACCGACAATCTTCTCCACCGGAGCCAGACGTCTCCTGGTCTCTTCAGCGGGACTCCGAAAGATACAACCGGCGTTGGCCTCCCCGAGCTCACGGAGCCGCATCGACGCCGACTTGAACTTGCTGTACTGGAAGAGACGCGCGAGTATCTCATCGCGAGCCTGCTCCGGAGTCATCTCCCCTTCCAACTCCACTGGAGACCCGGGCAGCAGCAGGCGAGACTTGATTTCCAGCAGAAGGCTCATGAGGAGAAGGAACTCCGTCATGTCGTCCCAGTAGCCTACCGCCCCGACGGCTTCCATCTCCTCCAGATACGCGGAGATGACCTCAAAGAGAGGCACCTCGAGGAGGTCTATCTCCTCTTTGAGGACCAGCGACAACAGCAGGTCGAAGGGCCCCTGATAGACGTCCAGATCGAGTTCCAGTAGTCTCAGCGCGGCCTCAC
>JAAYCW010000179.1 GCA_012729575.1 Actinomycetota bacterium
CTGAGGAGAGGTCCAGGATCTTCTTGGGGTCTTCCCCTTGGGCAAGGAGCTCCTCTACTATCTTAAGAGCTTCCTCTTCCTTCATGTCGGCCATGGCTTGGACTAGTTCGTGCATGGGGGTTCCTTTTCTTCGTGGGTCGTTACAACGTCCGTCTATAGCGGTTCACTCTCACACTGCCCGGCATCACTTTACCCGGCATCACTTGACTACATGCACCGATTCACCGTGCACGTCGTGGGCGGCCTCCATGACCGCCTCAGCGAGGGTGGGGTGAGCATGAATGGTACTCCCCAGTTGAGCCACGGTCAGTCCACTCGCCACAGCCAGCGCGATCTCGTGAATGATGTCGGTGACATGGGGGCCCATCATGCTGGCCCCGAGGACGACATCGGTCGCTTCGTCGGCGATGACTTGCACGTAGCCCACGTCTTCACCAATAGCGACGGCCTTTCCCAGAGCCGGGAACCGGTAGGTCCCCGTGATCGGCTTGCAGCCCTTTTCGACCGCCTGCTCCTCACTCAGGCCGACACTGGCGACCTCGGGGTGGGAATACGTGCAGGACGGCGTGGAAGCGAGGTCCCGGGTCCTGCGATCTTCAGAATCCGTCGCCAAGCAGTTGTCGACGGCCACGAAGGCCTCATGTGAGGCCACGTGAGCCAGAAGGATCCCGCCGTTGACATCGCCGATTGCATAGACATTGGGTGCGGTGGTCTCCAGGTACTCGTCGACCACGACGTACCCTCGACCGTCGGTCTCCACACGGGCCGCCTCCAGACCCAGGTCTGCGGTGTTCGGCGTCCGTCCCACCGAAACCAATACCTTATCCGCCGTGACCTCAGCTCCGTCGGACAATCTGGCCACCACATGGTCGTCCGCGTACTCGGCGATGCTCTCCACCTTAGTGTTGAGCAGCACCTGGACGCCTTTCTTCCGATAGACGCCTTGGAACTGCTTCGCGAGACGCTTGTCTTCGGTGGGGAGCATCTGCGGCATCATCTCAACCATAGTAATGCTGGTGCCCAGCTCAACGAAGAAGGAGGCGAACTCGCAGCCGATGGCTCCGGCGCCCACTATGAGCAGCGATTCGGGTATCTCAGTCAACTCCAAAGCTGAAGTAGAGGTTAAGATCGTCGGCTGATCGAAGTCGAACATGGGTAGGCGGGCGGGCTCTGAACCGGTGGCGATGATGATCCTATCGGCTTCCACGGTCAGGCTCTCGGCACCCGTGTCCACCACCACCCTGTCTGTCGCAACCAGACGGCCGGTGCCCGAGACGACGTTGACTCCGGCCTTCTTGAGCAGGACCTCGACATTGCCGCGCATCTGGGTCACCACCCGATCCTTCCGCTCGATCATGCGGGCCAGATCGGGACGTATCTCACCGGTCACTTCGAACCCGAACTCAGCGCCGGACCCAGCCTTAGCCAGAGCTTCGGCACTCGCCAGCAGAGCCTTCGTGGGAATGCATCCCCGATTGAGACAGGTGCCTCCGACCAGATCTCTCTCTACCAGGGTCACCGCCGCGCCGTGACGGGCGGCCCGCAGGGCGGCCACATACCCTCCCGGCCCGGCACCCAGTACTACTATCCTTATGGGTTTATCGCTCATGACACGCCTACCGGTCGACGGCGCCGGCCATCTCGAGGATCTCGGGCACTATCTCCTCCTTGCCGATGGCCATGATGTGGACCCCGTCACAGACTGCGTTATCCCGCAGGAAGCGGATGTGGCGGGCGGCGATCTCCATACCCTTGTGGAGTTGTTCCTCCTTGGGCACGCTTCCCATCTCCTCCAGGAGCGCGTCGGGAACGAAGATGCCGGGGACAGCCCGGTTCATGTACTTGGCCATGCCCAATCCCGTCAGGACCACGAGTCCCGCCATGATCTTCGTATCGGTGCCGGCCGTGATCTCCCGGGCCTCTTCCATGAAGCGCTGGAAGTTGTCCATATCATAGACGGCCTGGGTCTGGAAGAAATCGACACCCGCCTCGACCTTGCGGGCGAACTTGTACATCTGTGGCTCCAGCGGATCGGCTTCGGGCGTCACCACCGCTCCGATGAAGAAATCGGCGGCCCCATCCAATTCATTGCCCTCCCAATCGATGCCCTCGTTCATCTTGTGACAGCACTGGATCAGATGTATGGAGTCAAAATCAAACACACCCTTGGCCTGCTTGTGGTCGCCCACCACCGGATGGTCGCCCGTGAGACACAGCACGTTGGTGATACCCATGAAGCTCGCCGACAGGAGATCAGACTGCAGTCCCAGCCGGTTGCGATCCCGGCAGGTAGTCTGGAAGATCGGGTCCCCACCCCGGCGCACTATCTCGCCAGATACAGCCAACGAGCCCATGCGCATGACCGCGCTCTGATTATCGGTCACGTTCAGGCCGTCGACCATGTCTTTCAGCGTGTCGATATGGTGAAGCATCGTCTCGACATTCGTACCCTTGGGCGGGCCGATCTCCCCCGAGATCACGAAGTTGCCGCGTCTGCAGGCATCGCGATAGGTTCCCATTACTTCTCGCTCCCCATCTTCAGCTTGTCCGGTCCGCGCTCCACTACAGCGCCCGGACGGCGGATGACGTTCCAGTCTTTCGGGCCATGGGTCGTGGTCCGCTTGTCCTCGCGACCTTCCTTCTTGAGTTGCTCGTGGATGAGCACCCAGGCGCAATCCATCTCAGGGTCCACTTCGCACTTGCCGTGGCTCATGCCGCCGCAGGGGCCGTTGACGAGACCCTTTGCGCAACGAGTGACCGGGCAGATGGAACCGTAGTCATCGATGACGCAGGCTCCGCAATGAGAGCACTTCTCCAGGAAGTCCATGGACCGCTGGATATTGCCCAGGAAGAGAGAGTCACAACCGGGGACCACGTGCTTGTCGGTGGCGGCGCGACAAGCTTGGGCGCCGGCCCCGCAGGAGAGGACCAAGAAGGCGTCGGCCCTCTCGACCACTTCCTTGTTCGAGCGCAAGATGCGCTTAACGTCGAGCTCGTGACAACCGGTATGCACGACTTCTGTGAACACCACCTCTTTGCCGGCCGCCTCCAGTGCTTCCTTCATCTCGGCGACCTCGGGCTCACCACCGGTGCGTGTCGCCGTGGCGCACTCACCGCAGCCGAGTATGACTATCTTCTTGTCCTTTTCGAGATCCTCGAGGATCTCCTCGAAAGGCTTCTTCTTAGAGATGATCAACGCCCGTTACCTCCGTGTTCCACGAGGACCGTTACTTCTGCCCAAGCCGCAGGTGGGCCGCCCGCAGAGTGTTGCGGGCCAACATCATATTGGTGACGGCCCCCACACCCCCCGGAACCGGCGTGATGGCAGCCGCTTTCTCAGAAACCGCATCGAAATCCACGTCGCCCACCATCTTGTTCTGTGCCTCAGCCAGATCGGTGCCGCACACCCGGCAAAGGTCCTTCTTGCTCCGGTTGAGCGCGCCACAGTTCGGGCAGACCACCACCCGGTTGATGCCGACATCTAGGACAACCGCGCCTTCCTTGACCGAATCGGCGCCGATGAGATGGGGAACGCCGGCGGCGACCACCAGGTAGTCGGCTACCTGGGTGTGTTTCTCCAAGTTACCCCGGTTCGAGGTATACACGTGAGTGACGGTGGTAGTGGCGTTGCGGTTGAGCAGAAGCAAGGCCAGCGGCTTCCCCACCGTGTTCGAGTGGCCTACCACGCAGACTTCCGCTCCTTCCAGAGCATCGGTCACGTCCAAGCCCTCAGACCGCAGGTACCTCTCCAGCAACTCCATGCAGGCGGCCGGCGTGGCCGGTGGGAAAGTCGGCTCTCCGAGAGTCAAACGCCCCATGTTGGAGGGATGGAAGCAGTCCACATCCTTCCCAGGATCGATGGAGTTGATGACGATGGAGTCGGATACATGAGCCGGGAACGGCCTCAACGGGAGTATCCCCGATACGGCCGGGTCTGCGTTGAGGGCCTTGACCACAGCCACCACCTGCTCCTCGTTGGCGTCGGCCGGCAGGGCCTCGCTGCGATAGCCCAGGCCCATCTCGCCGCAGAACTTTTCCACCGCCCCGCGGTACATGCCCGCCCCGAAGTCCTCGCCCACCATGAGGGTGGCGATCCCCGGCTGCGCCCCCGCGGTCGTCAACTCTTCGAGCTCACGGGCCAACTCGGCGCGTACCTCGTCCGCTATGGCCTTGCCATCGATTATCTTTGCTGCCACGACTTTTCACTCTCCTTTGCCTTCGGCCGACCGCGCCCGGCGGCCGCTGGGGTCGTACATGCTGTTATTAGCCGGCCGGCGCCCGGTCAGACTACACCGGTCAGATCTTGCTGTAGGTCAACGCCATGACGATATCGCGCAGGCGGGCCGTCTCCGAGAGAACGGCCTCGATCCGAGTCCACGCCTCGCCACTGAACTCCTCGTCCTCAATCCAAGCCAGATTGATCTTCACGTTGAGCGCAGCCGACTGAGCCGCGGCGTCGGCCAACAGCGCGGCGACGCCCGCGTCGGAGACCCCGTTTACGTTGCCCTTCTCGGCGGCCGGCAGCGACAGCTTGGCCACCTCGAGCGCTGTCTCAGCCACCTCGAGCGGGACCTCGGCCGCTCCCTGCAGGGCAGCCTGTAAGACCCGACGTCGGGCTTCCTTCTGGGAATCGTCGTCGCGGGGAAGCTTCATGGCCGTAGCCACCTTGCCGTAGGCCAGCGCGTCCAGGGTGACGAGATTCTCCAGTCGGCTCCGCAGGACCTCCGACTCCTCCTGGATCTTAACCATGTCGCCCTCGACGTCAGCGTACTTCTCTTTACCCAGGGTCAGATTGGTGACCATGGTGACCAGCGCGGCCCCCAGAGCCCCGACCAGAGCGGCTGCACTGCCGCCGCCCGGTTCGGGTTCGGAGCCGGCCAGTCTGTCTATATAGGACTCCAAGGTGCTCCGCATATAGGCTCTTTCCGGCATCAGAACAACCCCACGATCTCACCGTTGACCAGATCGATATTCTCCGCGGCCGGCTTCTTCGGAAGCCCGGGCATGGTCATCATGGTGCCGCAAACCGGGACCACCATGCCGGCGCCGGCGGACAGCCGGATCTCGCGCACCGTGAGCCTCCAGTCCCGAGGACGGCCGATCTTGGTCTTGTCGTCAGAGAGCGAGGCCTGGGTCTTCGCCATACAAATGGGGAGAGTGGCATAGCCCAAGCGGGTGAAACGTTCGATGGCGGCATTCGCCTCGTAGTGGAAATCGACGCCGTCGGCCCCATAGATCTTTGTGGCGATGGCTTCGATCTTCTCGGGGATGGTCATGCCCAGCTCGTAGGCGAAGTTGAGTTCCGGTTTCTCCCCGCTCTCGCAGACCCGCACCACTTCTTCGGCCAAAGCCACTCCTCCCTCGCCCCCACGCGCCCACACATCAGAGAGCACGACGGTCGCACCCATGGCTTCCACCCGGTCACGCAGGAGAGCCACCTCAGCGTCGGTATCATCGGGGAATCGGTTGATGGCCACTACCACAGGCGGACCAAAGAGCTGCATGTTCTCCAGATGTTTTTCCAGATTCTCCAGACCACCCGCCAGCGCCTCCAGATTCTCCTTCGTGAGTTCCCCAAAAGGCACTCCTCCGTGCATCTTGAGAGCGCGGATGGTAGCCACCAACACCACACAGTCGGGCTGCAGACCGGCGTAGCGACACTTGATGTCAAAGAACTTCTCAGCCCCCAGATCGGCGCCGAAGCCGGCCTCGGTGATGCAATAATCTCCCAGCTTCAGAGCCATACGGGTCGCCTGGACGGAGTTGCAGCCGTGGGCGATGTTGGCGAAGGGACCACCATGGATGATAGCCGGAGTGTTCTCGAGCGTCTGCACCAGGTTGGGCATGAAGGCCTCCTTTAAGAGGACGGCCATGGAACCGGAAACCTTGATGTCCTGAGCGGTCACTTTGCGGCCCCATAGGGTGGAGCCCACGATTATGCGGTCCAGACGGGCCTTCAGGTCCTCGACGTCGGTGGCCAGACAGAGAATGGCCATGACCTCGGAGGCCACGGTGATGTCGAAGCGGGTCTTTCGCTCTACCCCTTCTCCTCCCTGGCCGATGGTGATCTGGCGCAGAGCCCGGTCGTTGAGATCGACTACCCGGGGCCAGGAGACATCGTTGGGATTGATGTTGAGCTCGTTGCCCTGGAACAGATGGTTATCCAAGACGGCGGCGCACAGGTTGTGAGCGGCGGAAATGGCGTGGATATCACCCGTGAAATGCAGGTTGATATCCTCCATGGGCACTACCTGGGCGTATCCACCTCCGGCTGCGCCCCCTTTGATGCCGAAACACGGCCCCAGAGACGGCTCCCGCAGGGTGCAGACGGCCTTCTTACCGATCCTGTTGAGGCCCATGGAAAGGCCCACGTTGGTGGTGGTCTTGCCTTCTCCCGCGGGTGTGGGCGTGATAGCGGTACACAGCACCAACTTCCCGTCGGGCCGGTCTTTCATCCTATCGAGAACATCCAGATGTATCTTCGCCTTGTACTTGCCGTAGGGGTCAATGTCATCCGGTTCGAGCCCTAAGCCCGCCGCCACCTCGGTCACCGGTAGGAGAGTGGCTTCCTGTGCGATTTCAATGTCGCTTTTCATGCTCTTCGGTACTCCGTCGATGTCGTGGTTCACCAGAGTCTGTGTCCGCGGATGCGGGCAGAAAGAAGACCCGCAACTCTTCCATCTTCATTAAGAATATTCTATATTTATATAGCTAAATACGCAAGACGTGCGCAAGAACACATTGCAGACGCGAGAGGCATATGAACGGGGCGGCTCAAACGATGGACAACGTGGACAAGGTCGGTGTGTCCGGCACGAACGCGGGGGCGCCGGCGTCGAACGGGGTGGTTGCCGCGCGCTCGGAAAAAGACCACCGCCACCAAGGGCGGTCGCACGAACCGGCGTATCTGAGGATCGCCACGGAGATCACCGAGAAGATCAGAGCGGGTCTCTACCATGCCGGCGACCAGCTTCCCACAGAGCCTCAACTCCGGACCCAGTACGGCGTGAGCCCCATGACGGTCCGTCGGGCCATAAACATCCTTCTCGATCGTAGATTGGTCACCACTACCCAGGGTAAAGGCACCTTCGTCCGGGCGCCCGACATGGGTGAGGCCATCTTCCGTCTCCAGGAGATCACCGACCTTTGGGTGGACGATGCCTCGGTGGCCGTCCTTCTGCTGGAAGCCGGCATCATAGCCGCCGACGACGAGATAGCGGCCGCACTCGGACTCGGCCCAGGGGACCCGGTGGTGTTCTTAAGGCGGGTGATCCAGCGCAACGAGCAGCCTCTTATCTACCAGCAGGAGTACGTCGTCTACGATGAACACCGACCCCTGGTGGAAGCGGAGTTGCAGGTCACCTCTTTGAAGGGCCTGCTTCAATCGCCTCAAGTGGAGGGGATGTTGGGCGGACGTCTCACCATACAAGCGGTGAGCCTGGACGCTGAGGCCGCCGCCGTGCTGAAGTTGCCTGAAGGATCGGCGGCCTTCTGTCTGGAGAGTCTCTTCAACGATTCTGCGGGAAAACCGGTGAGCTGGGGCCGGTTCCTGTGCCGGGCCGACCAGTTCAGGCTCACGAGCTACTTGGGAGCCACCTTCGCCTCGGAGGAGAGATGAGTGTAGACCGCTGGGCGAACATAAGCGCCGCGGTAGCGGAGTTGGATGAGAAACGGGCCGTCGGTTTGGTGGAGGAGGCCCTAGCGGCCGGGGAGAACTCCGTGGATGTGGTCCACGCGGTCCAAACCGGGATGCGCACCGTAGGTGAGCGATACGAGAAGAAGGACATCTATCTCTCCGGCCTTATCATGGCCGGAGAGATCTTCCGTAGTGTGATGGCGGTAGCCCGGCCCGGACTGGAAAACGAACTGGTCGGCGATGCTACCGGCCGGGTGTTGCTGGGCACGGTAGCCGGGGATATCCACGACATCGGTAAGAACATGGCGGCACTGGCATTTCGCATGTTCGGCTTCACCGTGGAAGATCTGGGAGTGAACGTACCGGCGGAACGCTTCTTAGAAGCCGCGAGAGCCTCCAAGCCGGACATCATCGGGCTCTCAGGTCTTTTGTCACCCGC
>JAAYCW010000039.1 GCA_012729575.1 Actinomycetota bacterium
CGCTGTGATCGTAGATGACCCCTCGAGGAGCTTCCACCACGACGGTGCGTACCCGGTTCACCGTTGCCAACCGCACGTACGCGTCGCCAGAGAGGATCTGAAGGTACCAGAGCCTGAACGCGAGGACGCCGAACAATAGCAACGCGGCGAGCAATAGTACCCCCACCCGGATACCCAGAAAGGAGTCGTCCTCCGCCGGCCGTCTCTTCTTGATCGGCTCAAGAATCATTCTGCTCCGCTCCTCGCCGCCCCCACTCCCGCCCTGTGCACTGGGATCACCCGTAGGCGTGCCAACAGCAGATAGACCGGCACGGTTATCAAGGCATCAAGGACCATCTCAGGCAAGATCTGAGCAGCCACCATGGTGAAGAATCCCGCCCTGGGACCCATGGCGTACTGGACTATGCCGTACAGCATTTGGGCGACCAACGAAGCTGTCCCGGCCACGAGCAACACGCCCCAAGCATTCGTGGTGCCGAAGCGAAGAACCGCCATCCCCACAAGGTATCCGGTCAACACGTAGATGAACGACCGGAGGCCTAGGGTCTCCATGAAGGCGATATCGGCCATGATCCCCGCCACAAAGCCGAAGATGGCGCCGTGCATGGAGCCCCGGCTCATGGCTACCACCACGGTGAAGATCAGGAAGATGTCGGCAGTCACCCCGAGAACGCTCACCCGTGAGACGACCAGCACCTGCAGCGCCACAGCAAGAACGATCAGCAGCAGAGCCTTGCCGGCGGCGATCAGCTGCACCCGGAACATCGCTACCGTCCCATGCCCGGCTGCACGGTGGTAGCCGGGGTGGAGGTGGTCGAGGTGGGGGCGGCGGTCGTCGAGGTGGGGGCAGTGGTCGTCGAGGTGGGGGCGGCGGTGGTCCAGGTAGAGGAGGCTGTCGTCCCCTCCGGCAGGATCAGTACCATGACCTCCTCAAGCACACGGAAGTCGACGAAGGCCCGCACTTCGATCTCCTTATAGATGTTGACGTCCTCCTCCCCCACACTGGCGACGATCCCTATGGGGATATCGGCCGGGTAGACGGGACCGTAGCCGGATGTCACGATCACCAGCTTGGACTCGACCACTACGTCGCGGTCCACGTAGTCCATGATGAGGTCTCCCGATACCGACCCCTCTACTATCCCTTCCGCACGGGACCCCTGGATCTTGGCCATGACGCTGGACTCGGAGTCGGTGATCAGCTGCACCTGCGAGGTGTGCTCGGTGACCGAGAGTATCTTGCCCACCAATCCCTTGCCGGCCAGAACTTCGCCGGCGGCAGGGGTGGCTCCCACTACCGGTAGTCCGGCCCGTATCCCGTCGGCGGACCCCAGATCAATCTGCACCCATGCCTGCCAGCGAGTCGGAGACTTACCTATGACTCGGGCGACCTTGAAATCCGTTCCATCCGGGTATGTCCCTTTGTCCCTCAGGTCGAGCAGACCTCTTAGACGCAGGTTCTCTTCTCCCTGCTCCTCGAGCTTTATGGCCTCCCCCTTGAGGATCTGCAATTCCTCCTCCAGACGCTCCGCGCGCTGGTGGGCAGACCAGAGCGTCTTCAGCCACTGATAGCCATCTTGGAACGGTTCCGCCACCTTGGCGCCCCAGGACTGAAGCGGTGAGAGCAGACTCGCTCCGGCCTCCTGCACGGCGTGCACGGGACCCGACTCCGTCTGGCGGAACGACAAGGTGAGCAGCGCCAAGGAAGCGAGAATCAGAATGACGAAGACGCCTCTTCGCCAGGCTAACTTGTTACGCGGCATGATGACCCCCGCTACTTAGTAGCGGCGTCTCTTCGCCCTCTGTGACATCTGGTGGAGCGTATCAAACTCTTCCAGCGACCGGCCGGAGCCGACCGCCACGCAGGTGAGGGGAGACTCGGCCAGATTGACCGGCATCTGAGTCTCCTCCCGCACACGCTCGCACATGCCCTGGAGCAGTGAGCCACCGCCGGCCATCATGATCCCCCGGTCCATGACATCGGAAGCCAATTCGGGCGGCGTCTTGTCCAAAGTCCCCTTGATGGCGTCGATGATCTCGGCTACCGGTTCTTCGATGGCCTCCCTGATCTCCTCCGAAGAGACCACCAGGGTCTTGGGCAGACCGGTGACCAGGTCTCGCCCGCGGATCTCCGCCTGTTCCTCATGCTCGAGTGGGTAAGCCGACCCGATCTCCAGCTTGAGCTCCTCGGCGGTTTGCCCGCCGATCATGAGTTTATATTCCTTCTTGATGTATTCGATGATCGCTTCGTCCAACTCGTCTCCGCCCACTCGGATCGACTGGGAAACAACGATCCCGGCCAGAGAGATAACGGCGACCTCACTGGTGCCGCCACCGATGTCGACTATCATGCTGCCCGTAGCCTCGGCCACCGGCAGACCTGCCCCGATGGCTGCGGCCATCGGCTCCTCGATGAGGTATGAGGCCCGTGCGCCGGCGCTGATGGTGGCCTCTTCTACAGCACGGCGCTCCACCCCGGTGACTCCTGAGGGCACACAAACAACCACACGGGGATGAGCCCACCGATTCTGATGCACGCGTTGGATGAAATGACGCAGCATCTGTTCGGTGACGTCGAAGTCGGCGATAACGCCATCCTTGAGAGGCCTGATGGCTGTGATCGTGCCGGGCGTGCGGCCCAGCATGCGTTTGGCGTCGGTCCCCACTGCCAGCACGTCGCCGGAACGAGAGTCAATGGCTACCACGGAGGGTTCCGAAAGAACGATACCCCGTCCCCGCACGTACACCAGCGTGGTAGCGGTGCCGAGGTCCACCGCCATATCTCTTCCGGCGAAGCCGGTGATGAAGTCGATGAAGGCTATCGCATTCCCTCCATGTGTGCGATCAGCGCGCCCGCACCCCGAAGGTCCCCGGGCACGTGGCGCCCATTATACTCATTGAGACGGAGTGATGACGACAACTTCGGCGCAGGCCCGTTCACAGCCACTCCCTCCGCAATAGATCGAACCCGAGATCCCTGAACAACCCAAAGAGCAGGCACAAGGGCAACCCGACCACATTGCTGTACTCGCCGCGCACCCCCGACACAAAGACTCCCGCCAAGCCCTGAACCGCGTAAGCCCCGGCTTTGCCCTTCCACTCCCCCGAGGCCAGGTAGGCTTCCATCTGGCCGCGGTCCAAGGACTCGAACGTCACCTCGGTCACCGCCACCCCCGCTCGGAACGCCTCCGGCCGACCAATAGGACCCCGACCCGGCCTCCGCAAAAGCGCCACCCCCGAGACCACCTGGTGAGTACGACCCACCAGTGCGGCCAGCATGCCCCGTGCCTCGCCGGCCGAAGCGGGCTTGCCCATCACGACCCGGTCGACGGTCACCAAGGTGTCGGTCCCCAGCACGAACGCGCCCGGTTCGAGACTGCTCGGCAACGACGCCCCGCGCACCTTGGCTTCAGCGTTACTTCTCGCCAGCTCTCGGGCGTCGCCACCGGTGGTCGCTTCGTCGGCCCCCGACGGCACCACGGTAAACGGCACGCCTATGTCACGGAGCAGCGAATGACGCCGCGGTGATTGCGAAGCCAGAATGAGACGGAAATCCGGGGGGAAAGGGTGCAGATGATCCACAGGCAGATCCGGTCCAGACAGGCTCGGGCCTAGGATCGCAGCCCCGGAGGCGCTCAGAGTTGCCTGCGCCTCAGGTCCGTAGCTCGCCGCCCTCGGGGAAGAAGATGGCGATCTCCCGCTCGGCGCTCTCCAAGCTATCGGCGCTGTGGACAACGTTCCGTCTCATGTCCAGTCCGAAGTCGCCCCGGACCGTACCCGGATCGGCCTCGAGCGGGTTGGTCGCTCCCATCATGCGCCGCACCACCTTGACCGCCGACGGGCCTTCCACCACCATCGCGAAGATGGGCCCGGAAGTGATGTGTTCGACCAGCTCGTCATAGAATCCCTTGCCCTTATGTTCGGCATAGTGCCTGGCCGCCATCTCAGGGGTGACCACGAGCAAACGGGCCACCTTGATGGTCAACCCCCGCCGTTCCATCCTACTGATGACCTCGCCGATGAGCCCCCGGGCTACGCCGCTTGGCTTGACCAGCACCAAAGTACGCTCGATCACAACATCCTCCACAGATCCGGCGCGACTGCGCGCTTCACACACCAGGACAACGTGTTATTCGTGGTCTTCGACCGGCTGGAATTCCGGAACCGGATCGACCGGGGGCGGCACCCGCAGACTCTTGGGGTCGTATCCACAATAGGGGCAGAGTCTCCACCCTGGTTCCTGCACTCGGTTGCAGGACGGGCACAGCGAACGCAGCGTACGCCGACAGTTGGGGCAGGCGACATACTCCGGCTTCACCAGCTCTCCGCAGGACGGACAGGCGCGCATCACCTGCAGCTCCTGCTCCATAGCCCGCACCTCCAGTTCGCGCTCCTGCGCCTCGGCCAGATACTCGGCCGGCCGCAGAATGGCGTAGACAACGGTCCCCATGTATGGCAGCACCAGTGAGGTGAGAACGGCCACAGCCACAATGACAGGATCCTCGATGCGCTTGTGCGCGTCCTTGTACGTCCACAAGACGAGCGCCAGCCAGAGCACCGCCAGACAGAAGGCCGCCACGTACAGGGCGAGCGTCCATAGGGGGGAACTGATGATCTTGTTGATGGTCTCGAAGAGACTGTCCAATCTTGACTCCTAGATCAAGATGCCCGGGCACACGACCGGCCCTAAAGGATACACCACCACTCTCGGCAACACGAGCGGCCCTCTCCCCTCGGCCCCCGGAGGCCGGTGGTTGTCGCGTTGCCGGTCATCGCTCAGTTGATCCCTCTCTTCAGGTCGGATATGAGAGTGAGCGACCCGGTGACCAGCACCACCTGGTTCGATGTCGCCAGCCGATAGGCGCTCACCATCGCCGACCGCGGATCGGGGTCTATGAACACTTCCGGCCCCTTCCCCAATCCTGTGATGATCCCGGCCAGCTCATCCGCGGTCAACGCCCTGGGGCTCGAACTCTGCGTAGCGAAGATGATGTCGCAGCAAGGGGCCAGAAGGCGCACCATCCCTTCGGCGTCCTTGTCTCGAAGGATGGAGACCACAGCGATCAGCCGACGCCGCTCCAAGATCTGCTCGAGAGAGCGCATGGTCTCTTCCATCCCGGGAGGATTATGGGACCCGTCGAAGATGCACAGAGGCTGCGTGCTTATGATTTCCAACCGCCCCGGGACCACGGTGGAACCGAGCGCACCCCGGACGGCATCCGCCTCCAACTCCTCCCCCGTGAACAACTCGACCGCTGCTACGGCAACAGCCGCGTTGGCCCGTTGATAGCTACCGAGCACCTTGAGATGCAGATCGGTGTAACAGCCGTGTAATCCGAAGATATCGAACGAATCGGCGTGCGTATCCGACAGGACCACGAATTCGTCCCCCAAGAAATGGCAATCGGCGTCTCTCGAGGCACAGATGTCCTTGAGTTCCGCCTTCACCTCCGGGTCGAGCAGGCCGGCCACGACTCTGCCGTTCTGGGGCACCACTGCCGCCTTCTCCTTGAGGATGGCCGACAGGGTGTCACCCAACAGTTCCGTGTGCTCCAGGCCTATTGTGGTGACCACCTGTACCTCGGACGAGATGACCGACGTGGCGTCCAGACGCCCGCCCAAGCCGGCCTCCATGACCGCCACGTCGCACTCCTTCTCTTTGAAGTAGAGGAAGGCCGCAGCCGTCAACACCTCGAACTGGGTGAGGTGCTCTTCGGGCGGAAAGGTCTTCTCCAGTTCGTCGACTATCGGGCGGATCCGGTCAACCAGCGCGCAGAACTCCTCATCGGTGGAGGGGACCGAGTCGACCATCTGACGTTCCGCCAGACTGACCAGATGAGGAGACACGTACGCGCCCACCCGGTGGCCCCGCCTCTCAAGGAGCGCGGAGATGAAGCGAGTAGTGGAACTCTTGCCGTTGGTGCCCACCACGTGGATGGTCCGGTAAGCCTTGTGAGGCGAGCCCAAGGCCTCCACCAACTGGGTGACACGCTCCAAGCCGAGGCGCCAACCGAGACGCTCCAGGCCGTTGATGTACTCCCACACCTCTTCCAAACTGCAGCCCGACGGGCTCAACGCCGCTCCTTTTCGGGCAGGGGCAGCTCTCCTCCGACCCGCTCCCGGTACTGCTGCTTGACCTCGTCGAGGACCGCCTCAGCAGCAGCCAGCCGGCTGCGTTCTTCGGCCACCACGGCCTCCGGAGCCTTGGCCAGGAATCCTTGATTCTCCACCTTAGACCTAGACTTAGCCGCATCGGACGCGGCTTTCCGGGCTTTGCCCACCAACCGGTCGCGCTCCCGGTCCACATCGACCAGGCCTTCCAGGTCGAGGAGTGCCTTGACTCCCGGAGCGTTGACGGAGGCGAACCGGCCCGCCGGCACCTCCCCACCGGTCGCTACCTCCGAGATCTCGCAACCGCTGAGCTGGCTGAACGCCTGCTCCATAGTCACGAGTGAAGAGGAGGCGCCGGGTTCCAACTCTATTATGATTACGCGGCCCCGCACGTCGCGCGCCAGCCCCAACTCTTCCCTGGTCGACCTCAGCCCTCCGACCAAGGTCGTGAAGACCTCCATGGCCGCTTCCGCCTCGGGATCGGCCAGTTCCGGCCGGGGCTCGGGGTAAACGGCGTCGAACAGGCTGGCCGGACGTAGGCCCGCCGCGACCTGCGGTAGATACCCGTAGATCTCCTCAGTGACGAACGGCATGAGCGGGTGGAGGAGTATCATCACCTGCTCGAGGAGTGCGAGGAGATTCCCGCTCACCTGCAGGCGCTGGGCCTCGTCTTCACTGTAGAGCCGACTCTTGGCCACCTCGAGATACCAGTCACAGAGTTCGTTCCAGATGAAGCGGTACAGCGTCCGAGCCACATCGTCGAACTCGTAACTCTCGTAGAGTCCCGCGACCTCCTGAGTCACGCCCTCTAGGCGGCTGAAGATCCAACGGTCGGCCGGAGTGGCGAGCTCGACCTTGGGCTCAGCCTGGGGATGGGCTCCCTGGAGCACCAGCCGGGAGGCATTCCAGATCTTGTTGGCGAAGTTGCGCCCCATCTCGATGCGCTCGGCGCTGAAGCGCACGTCCTGTACGGAGCTCATGTAGGCAAGACCGAACCGGGTAGCGTCCGCGCCGTAATCGGCGATGAGGTCCAGGGGATCGACGCCGGTGCCCAAGCTCTTGCTCATGCGCCTGCCGTCCGCGGCCAGCACGGTGGGATGGATAATGACATCGGCGAACGGTACGTCGCCCATGAACTCGAACCCCATCATGATCATACGAGCCACCCACAGATAGATGATGTCGCGGGCGGTAGAGAGGACCGTCGTGGGATAGAAGGTCTTGAGCTCGGGAGTTTCTTCAGGCCAGCCCAGGCTGGCGAACGGCCAGAGCTGCGAGCTGAACCAGGTATCGAGCACATCCTCCTCCTGGCGCAGAGACCCACCGCACTTCTCACACGTGGCCGGCGCCGTTTCGGCCACCATGATGTGGTCGCAGGCCTCGCAGAAGTAGGCGGGGATGCGGTGCCCCCACCAAAGCTGCCGGCTTATGCACCAGGGGCGGATACCCCGCATCCAAGTGAGGTAGACGTCGCCCCAGCGGGCGGGCACGAAGCGGACGCGCCCATCTTCCACCGCCGCGATGGCAGGTTCCACCAACCGTTTCATGTCCATGAACCACTGCAGTGAGAGCAGCGGCTCGATGGTGGTGCCACACCGATAGCAGGTGCCCACGGCGTGGTTGTGATCCTCAGCCTTGACGAAGAGGCCGTCCCGCTCGAGCCGTTCTACTACCGCCGTGCGCGCTTCGGCGACCGTGAGTCCGACGAACTCTCCAGCCTCGGCGTTCATAAGACCGTCGGTGTCGATGACCGACACGCTGGGCAGACCGTGCCGCAGGCCGATCTCCCAGTCGTCGGGGTCGTGCCCCGGAGTGATCTTCAGGGCGCCGGTCCCAAACGTTATATCCACGTGCTCGTCGGCGATGATAGGCACCTCGCGCCCCACCAGCGGCACCACGGCAGTCTTGCCCACCAACCGCCCGTAGCGCGGGTCCTTGGGATTGACCGCCACGGCGGTGTCGCCCAGGATGGTTTCCGGACGGGTGGTGGCCACGGTCAGGGTCTCGTCCGAGCCGGCTACCGGATACTTCACGTAGTACAGCTTGGAGGCCCGCTCCTCGTGGTCCACCTCCAGGTCGGAGATGGCTGACCCACAACGCACGCACCAGTTGACCAGGTAGACGTCTCGGTAGATGTCGCCCTTCTCGTAGAGCGCTGCGAAGACCTTGGCCACCGCCCGCTGATAGGCCTCGTCCATGGTGAAGCGTTCGGAGTCGTAGTCACAGGCGCAGCCCAGACTCTTGAGCTGGTGGATGATGGTGGAGCCGTACTCGCTCCGCCACTCCCACACCCTCTTCTCGAAGGCTTCACGGCCGATGTCTTCCTTGCGCAGGCCCTCGGCGGCCAGTTGACCCTCCACCTTGTTCTGCGTGGCGATGCCGGCATGGTCCGTGCCGACGACCCAAAGGGTGTTGTATCCGCGCAGATGGTGATAGCGGATGAGTATGTCCTGGATGGTGTCGTTGAGGGCGTGCCCCATGTGCAGCGACCCGGTGACATTGGGCGGCGGGATGGAGATCACGTAGGCCTTGCGGGAATCTTCGGCGGACGCGTGAAACGCCGAACGCTCCAACCAACGTCGCATCAACCGTTCTTCGACTTCGTGCGACGCGTAGCGCGCCGCCATGCTCACCTCGGTCACGATATGCCCGTTCCCTCTTGCCGCCCCGGCCCCACGAGACCCAACGGCAGCACGTCGACGAAATTCTCCACGTACACGATATCAAGGCCCCGCCGGAGCTCGGCCTCCAATTCCCCTACCTCGGGCGCCACCGCACGCGGCAAGACCACAGTCTCCACACCCTCGCGCAGCGCAGCCAACAGCTTCTCCTTGAGACCCCCCACGGGAAGGATCTGCCCCGTGAGGGTTATCTCGCCCGACAGCGCCACTTTGGGCAACACGGGCACCTGCACCAGAGCGGACAACAGAGCCGTGGCCACGGCGATGCCGGCCGACGGCCCCTCTTTGGGAACGCCTCCTTCGGGGAAGTGCATGCGCACCTCCAGGGTGGAAAGGAGTTCGTAGTCCGACGGTTCGGATGGCTCGCTCTCGCTGGGGACACCCGGCCGAAAACCGGGTTCCGGCGAAACCGTCTCCACCACCCGGCTCAGGTCCGTCCCCAGTCCGCTCTCGGACTCCACCAGGAGATCGACTCCGGCTTCGCCGCGAGGTGTGCCCCGGGACTCGCTGCTCGCCCTGACACCTGGAGGGCCGTCTTCAGCCGTGTCCGGCTGCTGGTAGTTGTCCACCAAGTATGTCCGCCCGGGTGATCCCCTCCAAAGCGCCGAGAGCGCCGGATCGCGCACCAGGGAGGTCTTCAGATAGCCCCAGGCGGCCGTGACGCTCTCCTGCATGATCTCGCCCAGTTGACCGGTGAGGTGGAAGTCGCCCTTGCCCGGGGTGACCACGCACTCGATGCGAAGGACATCCCCTCCGGCACCGGTATACGCCAAGCCCAGACTCACACCCACCTGCGGGTCGGACCCCAAGCGTGCCGACAAGAAGGGTGCCGGTCCCAGCAGGGGCGCCAGACCCTGCGGACCGATCCGCTGCGGCGTCTTCTTGCCCTCCACCTTCATCCGGGCCAGTCGCCGGTAGACCTTCTCGATCAGTCTGGCCATCTCGCGAACTCCCGCCTCGCGCGTGTATTCACGGACGAGCACCTTCAGGGCTGCCGGAGTCAAGACGTTGCCCAGTTCTTTCAAGCCGCTCTCCTCGGCTATCTTGGGTACCAGATGGCGCTGAGCTATCTCCAGCTTCTCTCGATCCGTATAGCCGGGCAGACGGATGATCTCCAAACGGTCGTGCAGAGTCTCGGGAATGTCGTCCTCGTAGTTGGCCGTGGCGATGAAGAAAACGGACGAGAGGTCGTATTCGAGCTCCAGGTAGTTGTCCCTGAAGCTCCGGTTCTGCACCGGGTCGAGAACCTCCATGAGGGCCGCCGCCGGATCGCCCCGCCAATCTGATTCCATCTTGTCGATCTCGTCCAGCACCACCACGGGGTCGTCCACGCCGGCGCGCTTCAGCGCATCGATGATGCGCCCGGGCATGGCTCCCACGTAAGTCCGGCGATGACCCCGTATCTCACCCTCGTCGCGTATACCCCCCAGGCTGATGCGCTGCAAGGGCCTCTCCAAGCCTTGAGCCGTGGCCATAGCCACGGAGGTCTTACCCACGCCGGGCGGTCCCACCAGACACAAGATGGCGTTGGGCGGAGTGCCGCCCCGCAGCGACGCTACCGCCAAGTACTCAATGATTCGGTCCTTGACCGTCTTGAGGCCATAGTGAGTCTCATCGAGGACCCGGGCCACAGCAGCCACGTCGGGTACGGCCGAACCGGATCGCACACCCCAGGGGAGTCCCAGGGCGATGTCCAGATAGGTCTTGGCGACCGCCACCTCCGCCGACAAGGGCGGCAGGTCGTTAAGCCGTTTGATCTCCTTGGCGAGTGCTCCCGCAGCGGCCTCGGGAAGTCTCTTCTCCTGCAACTGCTTGAGATAGACGCCCCGCTCACTGTCCTCCTCACCCTCTTCCCCCAACTCCTCCTGCAGCACCCTGAGCCGCTCGTGCAGGAAGACGCGCCGCTGTTGGCGCTCAAAGCTGTCGTGGACCCGCTCCGAGATCTCGTTCTCGAGAGCTATGAACTCGTTCTCCTGGATGAGTGTCTCCAGCAACAGGAGCAGGCGTGCCTCCGGGTCATCACCTTCAAGCAACTCCTGCCTGCGGTCCGGGCCGATCATCAGGTTGGAGGCCACGACGTTCACCATCTCATCGGGATCGCTGACCACTTCAAGAGCCGTCTCGGCTTCTTCGGGTAGTTGCGGCGTCTGCCCCACGTATCCGGCGAATTCCCTCGTGACCGAATCCATCAACGCCCTCAACCGGGCACGGGCAACCTTGGACCTGCCCGCCACAGGACGGCAGCGCACTACGAAGAACGGCGCCACCTTCTCGAACGACTCGATGATAACCCTATCCTTGCCCTCGATGAGGGCCTTCAGCGTGCCGTCGGCCAGCCGCGAGAACTGTACGACTTTGGCCAGCGTCCCCACCGTATAGATGTCGTCCGGCTCCGGATCGTCTACCACGGCCGAGCGCTGAGCGGCCATGACGAGGACGCCCCCGGACTGCTGCGTGTGCTCCAGGGCGCGCACACCCTTCTCCCGCTCCACGAAGATGGGAGCCAACATGCCGGGGAACAGCACCAGATCACGCGTGGCCAATAGCGGGACCGCCCGCTGCATGTCAGCCATCATGCATCCATTGCGAGCGCGGCGACCGGGGGTTCATTCCGAGTCGACTCCCTACGCCGATTCTTGATCCAGTTCCAGATCCTCGTGCGCCGAACTGGTCACCAGGGTGGGATCGATCTTCTTCTCGATCACTTCCCGAGTCACGACGCACTTGGTCACATCGCGCCGACTGGGGAGCTCGAACATGACATCGGTGAGCGCCGCCTCGATGATGGAGCGCAGCCCGCGGGCCCCCGTATCTAACTTGAGAGCCTGCTGGGCAATGGCCTCGAGCGCTTCCTTGGCAAAAACAAGTTCCACGCCATCGTAAGCGAAGAACTTGCGGTACTGCTTCGACAAGGCGTTCTTCGGCTCTGTGAGGATGCAAACGAGGTCTTCCTCGCGCAGTTGATGCACGTTGCAGATAACCGGCAGGCGCCCTATGAATTCGGGGATCAGCCCAAACTCCAAGAGGTCTTCGGGCAACACCCGGGCGAAGACCTCGCCCAGGTCGCGCTGACCCTTGCTCTGCACATCGGCACCAAACCCCACACCCTTCTTACCGATCCTCCGCTCGATAATCTTCTCCAAGCCGGCGAAGGCCCCACCGCAGATGAAGAGGATGTTGGTAGTATCGATGGTGAGGAACTCCTGGTGCGGATGCTTCCGCCCGCCCTGGGGCGGTACGCTGGCCTGAGTGCCCTCCAAGATCTTCAGTAGAGCCTGTTGAACTCCCTCTCCCGAGACATCCCTGGTGATCGAGGGATTGTCGGCCTTGCGGGCGATCTTGTCGACTTCGTCGATGTAAATGATGCCGGTCTCGGCCTTCTTGACGTCGAAGTCTGCGGCCTGGATGAGCTTGAGGAGGATGTTCTCCACATCTTCACCCACATAACCCGCCTCGGTGAGCGCTGTAGCGTCGGCGATGGCGAAGGGTACGTTGAGAATGCGGGCCAAGGTCTGCGCGAGCAGGGTCTTGCCGCACCCAGTGGGTCCGAGGAGCAGGATGTTGGACTTCTGCAACTCCACATCGCCGTCCTCGAGTCCCATGTGTACACGCTTGTAATGGTTGTAGACGGCCACCGCCAGGGCGCGCTTGGCTTCCTCCTGCCCGATGACGTAATCGGACAGGATGGAGTAGATCTCCTTGGGCTTGGGCAGGTTCTCCAGCTCGAGACTAGGTGGCGCAGTGAACTCCTCATCGATGATCTCGTTGCAGAGATCGATACACTCGTCGCAGATGTATACCCCAGGGCCGGCGATCAACTTCTTGACCTGACGCTGGCTCTTCCCACAGAAGCTGCAGAGCAGCTGCTCGGATCCTCCCGGCGGCTTTGGCACCAGACGACCCCCTACCTATGCTCGAGTATCTTGTCGATTATCCCGTATTCGAGCGTTTCCTCGGCGTTCATGAAGTAATCACGCTCAGTGTCACGGCCAACCTTCTCGAGCTCCTGCCCGGTATGCTTCGCCAGTATCTCGTCGAGGCGCTTGCGCAGCCCCAGCGCCTCCCGGGCATGGATCTCGATATCGGTCGCCGGACCCTCGAAACCTCCCGATACCTGATGGATAAGTATCTTCGAATTCGGGAGAGCGTACCGTTTACCTTTCTCACCGCCCGCGAGCAACAGCGCTCCCATCGACATCGCTATGCCCACACAGATGGTGGAGACATCCGGCTTGATGTACTGCATGGTGTCGTACACCGCCAATCCCGCGTAGACGTTGCCTCCCGGGCTATTGATATAGAGGGAGATGTCTTTGTCCGGGTCCTCGGATTCCAGATGCAGGAGCTGGGCTATCACCACATTCGCAATCTGATCGTTGATAGCGGTGCCCAAGAAGACTATGCGTTCGTTCAGCAGGCGTGAGTAGATGTCGAACGCCCGCTCGCCGCGGCCGGTCTGTTCGACCACCATGGGGATCAGTGGACTCACGGCACCTTCCTTTCCACGTAGGCTCAACTATCCTCAGTCACGTTCTCAGCCTCGGCGACGGCCTCGACATCCTCGGCCGCCGCGGAAGCCTCCGGCTCTGCCGGAGTCTCGCTCTCAGACTCGCCGGCGGCAGCCTCCGCCGCCGCGACCTCCTCCTTGAAAGCCTCCACCGAGGCTGCAAAGTCTATGAGCGGAGGTTCCTCCGCCTCCGCGTTCTTGGTGATGAACTCAACCGCCTTGTCGCGCACGATCTGCTCTCTCAGGGCCTCGATCCGGCCGCTCTTGCGCAGCCTGGACTCTAGGCTCTTGGCATCGGACCTGGTGGCAGCGGCCATCTGGCCGATCATGGCCGTGACCTCCTCATCGTCGGCCTCAAGACCCTCGGCCTTTGCCACCGCATCCAACATGAGACTCGTCTTCACGTTGTTCGCCGCCTGCGGCTTCATCTCCTCGAGAATCTGCTCGACGGACACTCCGGTGGCATCGACGTACCCATCGAGGGTCCCCCCTTGCGACTCCAGCGACCGCCGGAAATCGGCGAGCATCTCTTCGGCCTGACCCCGGACCACCACATCCGGCAGATCGACCTCAGCATTGTCCGTAGCCGCCTGCAGGGCCATGGCGGTGAACCGCTGCTCGGCCGCCCGTTCCTTTCCCTCCTGGATCTTGCTGCGTATCTCTTGCCGGAGTTCGAGCAGTGTGGGGAACTCGCTGATCTCCGAACTCCATTTGTCTGTGAGGGGCGGCAGTTCCTTCTCCTTGATCTCCTTCACCTTCAGGGTGAATTCGACCGTCTTACCGGCCAACTCCCCCGGCATAGCGTCCGGTAACGTCACCGGGAACGTCTTCTCTTCCTCCGCGTTCATGCCCACAGCCTGCTCCTCGACCTCGTCGAAGACCCGGCCGCCACCGACCTCGAACAGGAAGTCATTCGCCTCCAGGTCCTCGACAGGCTCGCCGTCAAGGGTCACCCGCAGGTCGGCGGCGATGAAATCTCCCTTCTGCACGACCCTGTCGCTCACAGGACGAAGTTCCGCGAACTCATTCCGCAGACGCTCCATCTGGGTGTCGACTTCGGAATCCTCCACTTCGACGCGGTCTTTGGCCACTTTGACGCCCTTGTAGTCACCCAGGACCACCTCCGGCATCACAGTCACAGTGGCCTTGAAGCTGAGAGGCTTGTCCAACTCGGGGATCTCTTCGTCGTCCAATTCGATATCCGGCCTATCGACCGGGTCCAGACCCAGTTCGGTCACCGCCTCTGCGAACCACCCGGACATGGACTCTTCGATGGCATCGATGAGGATGCTCTCATCTCCCAGGCGTTGTCTCACCATAGCGGCCGGGGCCTTACCGGGCCGGAAACCGGGGAGATGTGCTTCCCGGGCCAGTTGCTTCAGCCGGTTGTCGAAGGCTTCCCGCAGTTCATCGCTGGAAACCTCGACCGCAAGCTTGACCGTGTTCCCATCGCGCTCACTGAGGGTCGTCTTCACGTCGTTCCTTTCGTAGATCTTCTTGACGGGCCACCTTAAGTGCGGGTGAGAGGACTCGAACCTCCACGTCAAAGACACATGATCCTAAATCATGCGCGTCTGCCATTCCGCCACACCCGCGGGCTCCCGAGGGGTGAACGACGGGACTTGAACCCGCGACCGCTGGGGCCACAACCCAGTGCTCTACCGTCTGAGCTACGTTCACCATGCTCTCCACACTTGGTGAGCGCATAGCAGTATAACCCACTCAATTGCGACTCGCAGACGACCCCCCGTCCAAGACGGGCGCCACGGATTACGATCCGCCCCGCGGGCTCCCCTACCGATTACCGGCCGACCCGCTGGTGATGATCGAAGCTCGGTCGGCGGCAATCAATCGCCCAGTGGACGAGGGACTTGATGTCGTTGACGGCATCTGGGGATTCCTGCTGTCTGTCCGGCCGGTGTCCTATAGTGGCAGAGACCGAAAACACGCCTGCCGCCTTCCGGCCGGGCTTCCGGCGGGCTTCGTCGGTGTTGCTGCGAGTACTAAGGCGAGGGAGTTCGGGTGAGTCTGCCATCGACCGTGCCATGTAAGGTCTTTCTGGGGTTGGTCCTTGGATTACTACTGGTTCTGGTCCCCTCGGGTGCTGCTGATGCCTTCACCGATGTGGACCCGGCCGCCCGCTATGCAGAGGCCATCGCCGATCTGTCTGACCGCGGTGTCATAGACGGCTACCCTGATGGGAGTTTCAAGCCCTCCGAGCCCCTCCTGCGGATGCAGTTTGCCAAAATGATAGTGCGCGCACTCGGGTTGCCGGTATCGAGGTCCGACGTTTGCCTTTTCACGGACGTCCCTGAGGATCTTGATGCGGCTGATCCCCTCTACCCCGACAACTACGTGGCAGTCTGCGCGAGCCGAGGGATCACCAGAGGGACGACCCTGACCACGTTTGCACCCTTCGTGCACATCAGCCGGCAGCAACTCATCACCATGGTGGCTAGAGCAGCGAGCCTGCCCGAACCTCCGGTCTCCTTCGAGCCTCCGTTTCAGCCCAAGCAGTTCAGCCTCCCGGACCACTATGCGAACGCACGGAGAGCCGCCTACCACGGACTCCTTGTCGGCCTTGGGGCCCCGGACTCCAACCACAGCTTCTGCGTTCCCGCCTCTCGAGGAGAGGTCTGCCTGCTTCTCTACAATCTGCTTAGCCCCACGATCCCCCCGGGTGATCTCAGCGGTCCTGTGACCAATGTGATCGACGGCGACACCATCAGGGTTCGCCTGGGAGGACAGGACAACTCAGTCAGGCTGCTCGGCGTTGACACGCCTGAGACCGGTGAACCCTTCGCCGCTGAAGCCACGGCCGCGCTCTCATCTCTGGTGGCGGGAGAGACAGTACGCCTTGAGACAGACGTGCAGGAGTACGACCAGTACGGGCGGCTGCTGGCCTATGTATGGGTGGAGGACGGCCGCACGTGGCAAATGACCAACGAGACCATGTTACTGCTCGGTCTCGCCACCATCTATACCGTCCCTCCCAACGTGAAGTACGTGGAAAGGCTTCGGCGCGCTCAGGGCACCGCCCAAGCCACCGGTGCGGGTGTGTGGGGTACGGCCGGGACTCCCCCGTTGGAGATAGTGAGCGTGGACTACGACGCCCCCGGCAACGATAACTCCAATCTGAACGAAGAGTACGTCACCTTCAGGGTCTTGGTATCGGGTAGTCTCATCGGGTATGCCGTGGAGGATCAGACCGGCCACAGGTACGAGTTCGCCGACCGGGTTTTTCAAAGGGACCAAGTCTTCAGACTGCGCACCGGAGCAGGCACCGACACCCAGACCGACCTCTATTGGGGCAAGACCGGCACGGCCGTCTGGAATAACGCTGGTGATACGGTCAAGGTGCTCGACTACTCCGGGCACATTGTCACGAGCTACAGCTACTGATCACTGACTGCCTGATGATGCCAACACCCTGGATACGCGCCTGGCAGGATTCGAACCTGCGACCCACGGATTAGAAGTC